>DDWW01000054.1:98388-106055 GCA_002347085.1 Desulfobulbaceae bacterium UBA2276
GTCTGCTCGACTGCTTCTTTTTCCTGCTTGGCTTGCATGAAAAAGGTGTCGAGCAGGGTCTTTTCGAGGGTCAGGGCCTTTCTGGTCTGCTCCAGGCCCTCAAGGGTTTGCCGATATCGGTGCAGGATGTCCTGGTCGTATTGGATCAGGGTGGTGAAAGAATCGTTGATACTGAGCAGCTTGGGCAGGGTGTCGGCGGAAAAGGCGACGTTGATGATCCCGATCTTACCGATCTTGTAGTAGGCGGTGATCCGTTTTTGCAGGTGGCTTTGCGTCTTCTGCTTTTCAACCTGAATAGCCGATATCTCCTGCTCTTTGGAGGCGATCAGTTCCTGCTGGCCGACAATGGAATCTTCCAGGGTACGCAGTTTGGCAAGTTTTTCGAGGAGGTGCATATCAATGATCTCGAGTTCAGTCAGCAGGTCTCGTTCCTGAGTGATGGTATCCAAGACTTGTTTCTGTTGCAGCCTGAGGCCTTGCTGTAATTGATTGATGGTGATGCTCTGGCTTTCAATCTTATTCTCAATTGCCTGTTTTTCGGCCTTCCAGTCGGTGGCCTGGGCAAATGAGACCCTGAGAAATGCTACTCCGATACACACCAGGGTGATGATGCCATGCTTGCATAGAGCACAGATCTCTGATCTGTGTATAGGCCGGAAGGGCTTGTGGAGGGAACGGTCTTGATTGACAGCTTGGGGGGTCTTCATCCTGGATTCTAAGGGACGCTCAGTCAGATACGCAGGAATTTCTGCATGGAGGTGTAGCTGCCGGCGGTGCAGAGGATAATCGATAAGAGAACAATGGTCACGATGATCTCGGAGGGGAAAAAGGTAAAGGTGAAGAGGTCAAGAAAACCGGCCCCTGAAAAATGACCTGTCGTCCATTGAAAGAGGGTGTAGAGGGCGGTCAGTCCCAGGAATGAGCCCATCAGACCCTGGAAGATCCCTTCCAGGAGGAAAGGGGTGCGGATGTAATTGTTGGTCGCGCCAACGAGTTTCAGGAGTTCCAGCTCTTCCTGACGGCCGAAGATGGTCAGGCGAATGGTAGAGGCCACCATGAAGGTGGCGGTCAAAATGAGCAGAGTGCCGCTGAGCAGGACAACAATAGAGAGCAGTTGGGTGAAATAGTAGAATCGTTCCACCCATTTCTGGCCGTATTGCACCTTCTGGCTGCCGGGTATGGTGGCCAGATATTCGGCAAAAAGTTTGACCTGGTTGAGACTGCGCAGGTTTTTGAGGGGAACCACCTCTATAGAGGCGGGGAGGAAGTCGGTGGGCATGTCGGTCAAAACATCACGGTTGTCACCAAGCTGCTCGGTAAAACGCGAGTAGGCTTCAGCCTTGGAGATAAATTTTACCTCCTGCACCTGGTCGAATTGGGTGATCTTGAGACGAAGTTGTTCCTGCAGCTGGGGCCCGGGCTCTTCGTCCAGATAGACGATCAAGCGCAGGTCGTCGCTGACCTTGTTGCCGGCACTGAGTATGTTGATATAGATGAGATAAAAAAAAGAAAACATAAGCACCGACAGGCTGACGGTCAGACAGGTCATGAACTGGGTGGCCCAGGTCTGGCGGAGGTTACGTCCGGTCTGGCGGATGACGGAAAGCCAGAAATTCATAGTTCGTCACCTCGGGTCAGCGAGTCTAACTTGCCGTTATGCAGTTTCATGACTCGATTCGACGAATGACGGTAGAGGGCCTCGTCGTGGGTGGCGATGACAATAGTGGCGCCGGAGTTGCTGCATCGGGCCAACAACTCCATGACCTGGGCGGTGCTTGTGGCATCGAGGTTGCCGGTTGGCTCGTCGACCAGGATCAGGGCGGGAGAATTGGCAACCGCCCGGGCCAAGGCCACGCGTTGTTGTTCGCCGCGCGAGAGATCGCCGGTCAGCATATCGTGTTTGTCTTCAAGTTGCAGTTGGGCCAGCAGGCTCCTGACTCTGGCGCGGATGATCTGGGGCTTTTTATAGGAGACCTCCATGGAGATGGCGATGTTTTCGGCCACTGTCCGGTCTGTCAACAATCGGAAATCCTGGTAGGCAACACCCACTTTCTGCCGAAGTTTCGCCAGCTTGTTGCCGGTAACCTGGTGGATGTTCATGCCCGCGACCTCAATGAGGCCATTACTGGGCCGTTCCATGTTGCAGAGTAATTTGAGCAGAGTGGTCTTGCCGGCGCCGCTCCTGCCGATGAGAAAGAACATCTCACCACTGGCGATGGAGACCGAGATGTCTGCCAAGGCGGTCACATTGGGCGGAAACTCTTTGCCGACCTTGATCATTTCGATCATGGCGGTGCGGGTGGTGGCAGGGGATTCGCTCATAGTGGTTTAATGCAGGGCATCTTGAAAGATGGTATCAAAGATGGTGGTGACGGTTTGAATGATTTGGGTGTCATCGCCCAGTTTGAGATAGGACTCACCGCTCAGCTCCTGATGGATCAGGTCGTTGCTGGACGGGATGATGCCGCCTAAGATCATACCGGTTTCGTTCACCGCGGCGTCAATCTTTTCCTGGAGCAGGCTTGGTAGTGGCTGGGGCGCCCGATTGATCAGCAGGTATTGGTGTTTGACGGCCAGTCCTAAGGGGCTGGTGATGTCTGCTATGCGGCTCGCGGTCATGATGCCGCGTGCCGAAGGATCGGAGGTGATAAAGAGGTAATCGATGGTACGCAGATTCATCCGGCTCAGGTGTTCCATCCCGGCCTCATTATCGACGATGATGTAGCGATAATTGGCCGCCAGTTTGTCCATGGTCATGGCCAGATACTGGTTGGCAGCGCAGTAGCAGCCAGGGCCGTCCGGCTGGCCCATGACCAGGAGGTCAAAGCCGCTCTCTTCAATCAAGGCCTGGTGGATCTTCAGCTCCATGAACTGATCGCGACTCATGTTGGGGGGGAGCTCCCCTTTGAGTTCTTTTCTGATCTTGCCTAAGGTCAGACCCACTTCAACCCCGAGCAGTTCGTTGAGGTTGGCGTTGGCATCGGCGTCAACCAGGAGGAGCGGGGTCAATTTTTTCTGGATGAGGTATCGGGCGAGCAGGGCGGAGGTGGTGGTCTTGCCGGTTCCGCCTTTGCCGGCCATGGCTATAACTTGTGTCATCGTTGCTATCTCGTTTGCTGAGGTCAATGCTGTCTTTCCATTTCAGGGGCCCTTTGATCCTGCAAACGCTTGGCGTTCGGTTATTGCTACAATCCGGGGTATGCAAGCAATCGTAGGATTTTAGGACACGCAATACCTTGATACTCTTTTTTATAATGGAAGGCCATACTTTATGTCAAATTAAAGGTGCTTTCCGGTGGCGATTCCCACTTTCCCCTTGCAACTTGATACACAGTTGGTATTTTTAGAAGTTTTGAAAAGTCTCAAATATAACAGCATGAAACTGAATGAAGGAGAACATCATGGATTACAGGGATACCCTGAATCTTCCCCAGACCAATTTTAATATGAAGGCCAATCTGTCCCAGAAAGAGCCGCAGTTGTTGAAGCGCTGGGAAACGGAAGACCTGTACGGACAGTTGCAGACGATGGCACAAAACAAGCCGCTCTATGTGCTGCATGACGGTCCTCCCTATGCCAACGGTCATATCCATCTGGGCACCGCCTTTAATAAGATCCTCAAGGATATTATCCTTAAATCCCGACGGATGGCTGGCTTTCGCGCTCCGTATATCCCCGGTTGGGACTGTCATGGTCTGCCCATTGAGCATAATGTGGACAAGGAGTTGGGCGACAAGAAAAAAGAGATCCCCAAATTGTCCAAGCGCGGCGCCTGCCGCAAATATGCCGAAAAGTGGATTAAGGCCCAGAAGGCCGAATTCAAGCGTCTGGGTGTCTTAGGTGATTGGGATGAACCCTATCTGACCATGAATTATGGCTATGAGGCGACCATTGCCCGGGAGTTCAACCGCTTTCTGCTCTCCGGGGCGGTGATTCGTAACAAGAAGCCGGTCTTCTGGTGTTCTACTTGTACCACCGCCTTGGCCGAGGCCGAGGTCGAATATTATGATCATACCTCGCCTTCCATTTATGTGAAATTTCCGGTGGTAGATGACTTAAGCGATATTGATCCGGCCCTGGCCGGCGACAAGGTCTCGGTGGTGATCTGGACTACTACCCCCTGGACCCTGCCGGCCAATCTGGCCGTGGCCTTTCATCCTGATTTTGTCTATGCCGCCGTGCACGTTCAGGGCGAGGTGTTGATTCTGGCTCAGGAGCTGGTGGCCAAGGTGATGGCCGAGCTGGGAATTGCTGAGTACAGTATCGCCGCGACCTTTTCGGCCCGTAGTCTTGAACGGAGAAACTGCCGCCATCCTTTCTTGGATCGCAATTCCTTGATGGTTCTGGCCAACTATGTGACCGCTGAGGCGGGTACCGGCTGCGTCCATACGGCCCCCGGTCATGGCGCCGACGATTATCTGACCGGCCTGCGCTATGGCCTGGAGGTTTTGTCGCCGGTTGACAGTGAAGGTTGTTATACGGCCGAGGCCGGTCAATATCAGGGCCAGCAGGTGCCTGCGGTCAACAAGGTGATCAACGCTGATATGCGGGCGGCCGGTGTCTTGCTGCACGAATCCGCTATCAGCCACAGTTATCCCCACTGCTGGCGGTGCAAGAAGCCGGTGATGTACCGGGCCACGCCCCAGTGGTTTATCTCCATGGAGCAGAATGATCTGCGGGCCAAGGCCCAGGTCGAGATTGCCAAGGTGGAATGGACACCGGCCTGGGGGATGCAGCGCATCAAGTCCATGGTTGAGAATCGGCCGGACTGGTGCCTGTCTCGTCAGCGTGTCTGGGGGGTGCCCATTACCGTGCTCAGTTGCAAGGAGTGTGGGGAGGTGCTCAAGAGCGAGGCGGTGGTAGCCAGAATTGATGCCTTATTCCGGCAGGAAGGAGCGGATGCCTGGTTCCGGCATGGAGTGGAGGATTTCCTGGAGCCTGGCACCTGCTGCGCCCAGTGTGGTTCCTCCCAATTTACCAAGGAAGAGGATATCCTTGACGTCTGGTTTGACTCCGGCGTAAGCCATGCCGCAGTCTGTGAAGAGCGGGAGGAGTTGCGTTCTCCTGCGGATCTGTACTTGGAGGGCAGTGACCAGCATCGCGGCTGGTTCCAGTCTTCGCTGCTCACCTCGGTGGGAACCCGGGGCCGGGCCCCGTTCAAGGGGGTTCTGACCCATGGCTATGTGGTCGATGGCAAGGGTAAGAAAATGTCCAAGTCCATTGGCAATGTGGTTGCCCCCCAGGAGGTGATTGATAAATTCGGGGCCGAGATCCTCCGGCTCTGGGTGGCAAGTGAGGATTACCGGGATGACGTCAAGGTCTCGGAGGAGATCCTGAAACAGGTGGCTGATGCCTATCGGAAGATCCGCAACACCATCCGTTATATGCTGGGCAATCTCTCTGATTTTAATCCCGGGTCGGATCGCGTGGCCTATACCGACCTCCCTGAGATTGACCGCTGGGCCCTGGCTCGCTTTGAAGACCTGAAAGAACGGGTGACGGCGGCCTATGAACGCTATGAGTTCCATTCGATTTATCAGGGGCTGAATAATTTCTGCGGGATGACCATGAGTGCCTTTTATCTCGATATCCTCAAAGATCGGCTCTATTGCTCAGGTCAGAACTCTCTCCCGCGTCGTGCGGCCCAGACGGTGCTGCATGAGATCCTGGATGGGCTGTTGCGGCTCATGACCCCGGTGCTCAGTTTTACCGCTGCCGAATCCTGGGAATCTCTGTATCGTCTGGCCCCGGACGCACCCCTTGATCAGGGCGTTTTCTTTGTCGAGTTTCCACCTTTGCATACGAAGAGGCGGGATAGCGCGTTGGAAGGCAGATGGGAAAAACTGATCATGGTTCGATCGGAGATCACCAAGGCCCTGGAAGGGGCGCGGCAGGACAAGGTGATCGGCCACCCTCTGGAGGCCGAAGTGCTGCTTCAAATGAGTGAGATAGGCAGCGAATGGGAGGGGTTTATCCGCCAGGAGTGGCAGACCCTTCAAGATATCTGCATTGTCTCAGAGTTGACTCCGTGTGATGATTTTACGCCCCTTGGTCTTGCGCCGTATCTGAGCAAGGAACTGGTCGGACTGTCCGTGGCCGTGCGTCAGGCCCAGGGGGAGAAGTGCGAACGGTGCTGGATCCGTTCTACCACCGTGGGCCAGGATCAGGTCCATCCCCAGCTCTGTGCGCGCTGTGCCTCGGTGATAGCGGAGATGGATCTGGGAGTCTCGGCGTAAATGGCCCGTCCTCTGGCCCGTTTTCTGGCTATCGTGGCCGTAGTTGTGGCCCTCGACCAGTTGAGCAAGTTATTGATCGTCAATTCCTTTGCCCTGTATGAATCTCGGGAGCTTATCCCCGGATTTTTCAGCCTCACCTATTTAACCAATAAGGGAGCGGCCTTTGGTTTTCTGGCCAGCCAGACTGGGGCCTGGCGACACTCGCTGTTTTTGGGCTTAGGGGCAGTGGCCCTGGTGGTCATTGTCGTTGCCTGGCTCAGGTTGCGGCAGGCTCATCCTTGGTATGCCATCAGTCTGCCCCTCATTGCCGGCGGGGCCTTGGGCAATCTGATCGATCGCGTTCGGCTGGGTGCAGTGGTTGACTTTCTCGATGTCTATGTCGGGACGCATCACTGGCCGGCCTTTAATGTGGCTGATTCCGCAATCTGCGTGGGGGTAGCTGTTTTTTTTCTGGCTAATATCCTGGAAGATGCAGGCCACGGACGGCCCAGTGTCGCGGCCACCACGGACGGTGCGGGAGCGATACACGAAAAAATAAAAAGTACAGGGAAGACCTGAAGGTATTATAATGAAAACAGCAGTTCTTTTTCCGGGACAGGGATCCCAATATCTGGGTATGGGGCGGGAATTTATAGAAACAGATCCCGCTTGCGCGGCCATTATGGATCAGGCCGAGGCCGTGTGTGATTTTCCCCTGCGGAGGCTTTGCCTGGAAGGGCCGATGGAGGAGTTGACCAGGGCTGTTCATCTGCAACCGGCCATTACCGTGACCAATCTTATTTGCTGGCAGGCCTTGCGACAAGCTGTGGAAACCAATGGCGAGAGGATTGTCGTGCATTGTTTTGCCGGGCACAGTCTGGGCGAATATTCGGCCCTCTGTGCTGCCGGTGTCCTCAGTATTGAAGACACTATCCGGCTTGTGGCCCAGCGCGGGATGCTGATGGAACGAGAGGGCCGGAAACATCCAGGGGCGATGCGGGCCGTGCTGGGTCTGGATATCGCCCAGGTCGAAGAAATTGTCGCCCAGAACACAGGTGCCGGGGTGGCTACTGTCGCCAATCATAATACCGAGCAGCAGATTGTGATCTCGGGGGAGGTGGCAGCCCTCGATGCAATCGGGCTCATGGCCGCCTCGCGAGGTGCGAAGGTTATTCCCCTGGCGGTCAGCGTGGCCAATCATAGTCCCTTGGTAGCTGATGCCGTTCCTGATTTTGCCGCCTGTATGGCCGAGGTGGAATTTCATCGACCGCAGACACCTGTCTATTTTAATGTCTCGGCAATGACGGAAGAGGAACCGGTACGGATCAGAGAGATGATGGCCCGCCAGATCGCCTCTCGGGTTCGCTGGTTTGAGATTATCCAAGCCATGATTGCTCAAGGCGTTGACACCTTTATTGAGGTGGGTCCCAAGGCCGTGCTGAAAGGGATGAT
>DDWW01000023.1 GCA_002347085.1 Desulfobulbaceae bacterium UBA2276
CGGTCTCAAAGCTGAATCAGTTGACGAAATCAATCGTCCCGTTTTTCGCTTCAGGAAAAGCGCTGGCGATAGGCCGACGGACTCAGGCCTGTTGTTCGCCGAAATAATTTGCGAAAGGAACTGATATCCTCATATCCCGACTGCCACGTTATTTCCTCAATCGTTTTACGTGTGCTCTCCAGTAGCTGCCTCGCTGTCTGGATGCGCAGATGTTGCAGGTATTCCAGAGGGCTATCTCCGGTGGCCTTTTTGAATCGCCGCATAAAAGTTCGTTCTCCAAGCCCTGCCCTTTCGGCCAGCATGCCGGTGTTGACCGAATGAGAGGGATTTTGTTCCAGCCAATCCTGCACCAAAAGGATTTGTTCATCCCCATGGCTCTTATTAAAACTCCGGGTTGCGTAGGGCGACTGCAACCGCCGAAAGGGATCAATGAGCAGCATCCGCGAAAGCGTTGCCGCCAAATCGGGCGAACCAAAACGACTGGCAAGATAGAGAGACAAATCGTGATAGGCGGAAACCCCGCCGGCGGTGATGCAATCGCCTTCATCAATAAGTATCTTCTCCTGTTTGAGGATCACCTTGGGAAAGCGGGCGGCAAAGCTGTCCGCCATCATCCAGTGGGTGGTTGCCCTCCTGCCATCCAGCCTGCCGGTTGCCGCAAGGAGAAAGGCGCCGGAGCAGACCGAGCAGAGACAGGCTCCCCCTTCGGCCTGACGACTCAGCCAAGCGATGGTTGCGGTATCGGCAAGGTGCGGCTCCAGTGGTGGAAAAATAACCGGGATATAAACAATATCATATTGTGTTTCATCGGCAAGCGATGCCCCCGCGGCTATCGCCAAGCCGTTAAAGGTGGTGACTGCTCGATCTTCGGGGGCAACTATCGTTGATTGAAACAGGGGCTGAAGGGTGTCTCCCGTCGTCCTTGCCCACTCATTGGAGGCCACTGAAAAAAAATCAAACGGCCCGGCAAGGCTCGAATACATACAATTCTGCAGAGCAAGGAGAGCAACGCGATACATAACAGCTCCAAAAAAGAGAGTAATTCCTTATTGCTACAATATTGTCCAATACCACCTTTTTTTTGTCAAATCTGACACTTTTAATGGCTGCCCTCTTGGTATATACAGTAGTGAGTTACTGAAAAAATTCTTATTTTTTCAAAAAAATTTTCTGACAAGACACTTATCCCGTTCATCGGGGTGAGTCGATCGCGACGATCAATTCTCTCCCCGGCAGGGATAATCGATGTTGTTTCAACATGAGAATTTTCGTTCAA
Organism: Desulfobulbaceae bacterium UBA2276; assembly: GCA_002347085.1. Classification (GTDB taxonomy): domain Bacteria; phylum Desulfobacterota; class Desulfobulbia; order Desulfobulbales; family Desulfocapsaceae; genus UBA2270. The sequence goes on from DDWW01000023.1 coordinate 1,277, forward strand.
AATCAAATCAAAGAAAAAAATGTACCACGGGAAAAATAATATTTCGAGAATATAATTTTTCTTCATGACCATCCCCCTCCTTGATAAGGAGGGGGATGGGGTGGTTGCGGAGTTGCTATTTCAGGCAATGTGACAAAGTAGAACTCTTGAGCCCTCTCTTTAAGAATACTATTTCTCTATAGCTGAGGCATGAACAAAATCAAAGGAGGAACGACCATGAAGACATAACCGACAGTTTTTCAGAGCATTTTTGAACAGGATCGAAAAATGATAGCGTGGGTGTGAAAGCCGATAAGGCGGGATAAGGCAGCGCTCGACGGAGTGCGGAAGCCTCTTGCACAAAAGGCTTTCCTCCTGAAAAAATCAATCCCTTGACCTGGATTAAACAATCTGAGCCCAACCTGCGTTAAAGTCTCTCAACTTTTTTCAAGAGGAGAATCTCCATGAAACTCATAACGACATCTTTCCTGTCCCTTGTACTCCTGACATTCTCCCTGTCGGCACACGCTGATCCGGTGAAACGCTCCGACCAGACTATCCGCTCCGATAAAGCAACCAAGACATGCCGACTCCTGAGTGGTGGAGCCATGGAATGGGACAGTCTCCCTTGGGGTGAGGGAGGAAAAACCTTCAAAACCACCTGCAAGAGCTGCCACACTAGAAAAAATGAAAACGCAACCTTCCTCTGGGCGGGTGCAAAGACCCAGAATGCCTGGAACAGAGTCTTTGAAACACGCTATCCCAAGTGTGCCCAAGATGGTTCCTGGAACAGCATAGGTGACGAACAGTTGCGTAAGGTCCACGATTACCTCTGGCGCTGGGCAAGTGACAATATAGAACACCTCTACCGTGGTGGTTGAAACTGATATCCGTTTCCCAGGTTGGGAAACAGTGCACCAACAACCGCTTCGCCCCTGCGACCAAGCCTCCATCTGCCGATGAAAATTGGGACATGGAGGCCTTTGTTCCTGATAAGCAGGTTATTTCCATAGCGGCAAAGCGAGTACGAGACTTCATCCGTAAAGAGAATACCCCCCTCATCCTGACCATCCAAGCAACATGGGGTCAGAAGCAACATGCCAAGCAATGGGGTCAGAGTAAATTAAAACCCTTGTCAGAAAAGCCACAAAAGCTTAAATATACACCGATCGAAAACCAATTCTCTTCCCAATCACATTTTGCGAGGAAAACTCCGATGGCTCGTCTGGAAAGAATAACGCCCGTCAGCGTACCTGTTCATATCATCCAACGCGGAAATAATCGTCAGGACTGTTTTACGTCTGAGGAGGATTTTAGCTCCTATCTGGGTTGGCTGAAGACCTATGCGCAGAGATATGGCGTTGCCGTTCATGCCTGGGTGCTGATGACCAACCATGTCCATTTACTCTGCACCCCTCAAACAGAAAACAGTATCGGTAAAATGATGCAGTCAATGGGACGCCAGTATGTTCGGTATTTCAATTATCTCTACCACCGAACCGGCACACTCTGGGAAGGCCGTTACAAATCGTGCCTTGTACAATCGGAACAATACCTGCTTGAGGTTTACCGCTATATTGAGCTGAACCCGGTACGCGCCAATATGGTCGACGATCCCGCGAAGTATCGATGGTCAAGCTACCAGGTCAACGCGCTCGGTAAATCACAGGAATTGTGCGTGCCTCATCCCGAATATACGGCCTTGGGCAGTACGCCGGAGGAACGTCAGGAGAGCTATCGTTTGTTATTTCCCTCTCATATCGACGATACGTTGTTAGATGATATCAGAGCAAACACCAACAGCGGCCTGGCAATAGGGCACGAGCGGTTCAAATTGGAAATCGAATCATTAACGGGCCGAAGAGTCCAAGCCTATAAACGGGGACGCCCCCTTGGATTAGGATTACAAAAAAACAAGACATCAGGTCAAAGTTACTCTGACCCCAATTAAAACTTCCCATGATCTCCCAAGGATTTATCATGTTCCATCGTTGCCGCTGCTCGTATTATCTCATTTTCTTCTTCCTGTTTTTAACGCTTCCGGCCTGTTCACCGAGCAAGGAAAAAAAGACCAAGACCAAGACCATGCCGCCCGCCCTGGTGGTAACTACCGTGGCCCGGCAACAGGATGTGCCGATTGAGCTCAAGACCTTCGGCACTATCGAGGCCTCGGAGAGCGTCACCATCAAGCCGATGGTGAGCGGCGAGCTGACCACGGTCGGCTTTCGGGAGGGACAGGATGTCCAGAAGGGGGACTTGCTCTTTAAGATCGATCCCCGTCCCTATCAGGCGGCCTTGAATAAGGCCCAGGCCTCCCTGAACCGAAATCGGGTTATCATGAAGAATGCCCGTAAGGATTATGAACGGTACGCGCCACTGGCCAAGGATGGCATTGTCAGCCAGGAGCAGGCGGATGGGTATCGAACCAGGGCGGAGACAGCGGCGGCCGATCTTGCGGCCGATCAGGCAGCGGTTGAAAATGGTCAGGCCCAGCTTTCTTATTGCACCATTACCGCCCCCATCAGCGGCCGTTTGGGCGCATTGACCGTGGATCAAGGCAATGTGGTCAAGGCCAATGATTCGTCACTGGTCACCATCAATAAACTGACTCCTATCCGCGCCACCTTTACCATCCCCGAAAAAAGTCTCTCACAGGTCAAGGAGCGGCTGGCAGCGGGCGAGATGACGGTCGAGGTCAAAGTGCCGGGAGCGGATGGTGCTGCCGAAAAAGGCCTGGTATCCTTTTTTGACAATACGGTTGATCAGGCCACCGGCACCATTCGCCTGAAAGGGCAGTTCGCCAATGAGAAAAAGCTGTTGTGGCCTGGTCAGTTTGTCACCCTGTCTTTGACCCTGGAGGTTCAACCCCAGGTCGTGGTGATTCCCTCGCAGGCAATCCAGACCGGTCAAAATAGCCAGTTTGTCTTTGTGGTTACGGCGGACAGCCTTGCCGAGGTCAGGGCGGTAACACCGGGTCCGGCGTATGGCGACATAACCGTAATTGACAAGGGATTGCAGGGTGGGGAACAGGTCGTCATCGACGGGCAGATGCGGGTCATCCCCGGCTCCAAGGTCGAAATCAAGACGACGGCAAAACCGGAGACTGGTGACATGGCAGATAAAAAGGGGAAGACGAAGACAGCAGATGCAACATCGTCACCCAAGACGGCTGCCCCGGAAGTGGTGCCGGGACGATGAATATCTCGGAGCTCTTCATAAAGCGTCCGGTCATGACCAGCCTGATCATGCTGGCGGTGGTCATCTTCGGCCTTTTTGCTTACCGCTTGCTGCCGGTCAACGATCTGCCGTCCATTGACTATCCCACCATCCAGGTTTCATCCTCCCTGCCGGGGGCCAGCCCGGAGACCATGGCCTCGGCAGTGGCAACCCC
>DDWW01000045.1:0-135 GCA_002347085.1 Desulfobulbaceae bacterium UBA2276
CAACCTTTGCGCTTATTGCCAAGAAATATGGCAGTGAATGCCTCCCCTGACTTATGCTTTATGGCTCCGTAGGTATGGGGCTTCTGGTGTTCTGGATCCTGCGGACTATCTTTTAGAGGCCGTTATAAAAAGAGC
>DDWW01000045.1:204-38314 GCA_002347085.1 Desulfobulbaceae bacterium UBA2276
CAATCCCTTGGCCATGTATTTGTTTACAGCGGCTGAAGGGCCTTGTTTCTTTTTGCCTCGAAATAATCCGCCAGGATGCGGGCATGATCAAAGACCAGCCCCGGGAGATTGTCTTCTGTAAATAATCCGGCTTCAGCCGCATCATCCCCGGCTTGGGGGTGGCTGTGGGCCTGGCCGATAAAGATTGTCGAGGCGGTGTGCTGTCTGGGGTCACGGCCGGGATCTGAATAGGTGTGGAACTGGATCAGGTTCTGCACCGCAAGGCCGGTTTCCTCTTGTGCTTCCCGTGCCGCCGCGCTTTCATAGGATTCACCATAATCAACAAATCCGCCCGGCAAGGCCCAGCCGTATGGCGGGTTTTGTCGTTTGATGAGCACGATTTCCTCCCCCACCTCAATGATGATATCAACGGTGGGAACCGGATTGCGAAAGCTGGGGATTTTGGTGTGGCAGTTGGGGCAGTTCATGGAAATATCCTGCAAGACTAAGGGGCTGTTACGCAAGGACTTGGCAGTTTATAGCCATTCCTTACGGCTCTGTTTTTATTTGAAAGTCTTTTTTTTTTGAACCACAGATGAACACAGATCATAAGAGCAAAGCATCTGTGGTGTTCATTCATGCCGAACACGCTTTCATGCTTCGCTGTTCCTGTTCACTTTGATGGGGTTAGCAATAGGCCACGTCATGTCTTTGCAGCGGCTTACAATGCCAACAGGCCATGGATCTCCTGCCAACTCTCCACGCTTTGCAGGTCATGTCTGCCTCTGTTCCAGGGTTGGGAAAAGACCAGGGGGGTAATGGCCACATCTGCTAATTGTCGGCAGGTCTCGGCTCGATCATCGATAAAATAGCGGAGCTGGTGTTCGTGGATATAGCGGGCCTTGTCATCATGATTGCCCATGGCCACCAGACGAATATTGTTGCAGACCGAGGATGGGAAGAAGTGGGTCAGCCAGTCTTCGACCGGTTGGTGCAGGGGGCGGGCGGTGATGATCGTCACCGGCGCTGACAGGGTCATGGCCGTAATGACCCCGACTGCTCCGGGCATGGGTTGCAGGCCGGTCGCCAGCGAATCGCGGAGGATGGCATCAAAGATTGTTTCCACCAGCGGAACAGGGATGTTCAGGCAATCTTCAACCTGGAAACTGGTAATATCCTCCATGGTGAACGAGCAGAAGGCGTGCTCTTCGCAGGCCAGACGGATAAAGGCCTCTGCCGTGTCGGCAATCACTCCATCCAGGTCAAAACCAATCTCGCGGCTCTTGATTTTCATGTTCTTTCGGTCCCTGCTTCTGTGCTTGTCCTCATTCTTGTTCTGCTCGTATTCAAGTATTCATCTTCCATCTTTTTGATCTGCTGCACGGCTTCTTCGTTAAAAGGGGTGGCAATCCCCAGTCTCTTTCCTTCCCTGACTACGGCACCGTTGATGGCGTCAATCTCGGTGGGCCGCTTGTGGCGGCGATCCTGGAGCATGGAGGAGATATTCGTGGTTGTTTTTTTACAGACGGCCAGGGTCGCCTGCAGCGGATCGGTGTCTATAGCTATGTTACTGGCCCGGGCCACTGCCTCTGCCTCCCGGACGATATTTTTCAGTCGACTGCGGGCGGCGCAGGAGGTGAGAAGCTGACCATTTGTACGATTGTAAAGGGCCGTCAGTGGGTTGATCCCGGCATTGATGAACAGTTTGGCCCAGAGCTGCGAACGGATATCTGGAGACAGCGAGGAGCTGAGTCCCGCCTGCTGGAGTTTATGGGCCAGTGTTGATAATAACTGTTGTTGGGGCTCAGTTGGATTATGGAGGAAACCCAGATGGGTCATGCCTTGGCCGGCATGAAAGACCTGCCCGGGGGCCATCAGGGTTGCGCCTTCCGAACTACTGGCAAAGGCGGGAATAGCGGGGAGATTCGTCTGAGCTTGAATCTCCAGATGGCCGATGCCATTTTGCAGGAACACGACAAGGGTCTGCGGTGAGAGCAGGGGCTTGCAGGAATGCACGCAGGCCGGGAGGGCATGGGCCTTGACGCAAACGAGAACCACGTCCACCGGGCCGATCTCCAAGGGATTGGCGGTGACTGGAATCATGGAGCGTCGCTGGTCCCCGTCGGCTTCGTAGAGGATCCCCTGGGTGTTGAGGAAATGTGCCCGATCGGGAGTATGGTCAAGGAGCCAGAGGCTGTTGTCCTCGCTCTGTTCTTTTGGGAAAAGCAGAGCGGCGAACAGACAGCCTAAGGATCCGGGGCCTACGATGGCAATACGCATCAGTAAAATTGGCGTCTAAAAAAGTGCGGGGTTGAGGGGGCCGCAAGGAAAGAACCCTTAAATGTCAGCCCCTTTCGTCACGATTTATTGGAGGATCTGGGCCTCTTCCACTATGACCACATATTTGTATCCGGCGCCAAAATCCTTATTGGCCCTGACGACACCTTCAATAGTAATGACTTCTTTGTCTTTCGGGGGCTGGGCGCTGGTGGTGATAACCAGGTCGTGAGTATTCTTTAAGGGGTCGCCGCTGCCATCCTGGAGATGAATCCAGTTTTTGCCCATGATGCTGGGGCTGAATTTCACCATCTTGCCCTGGACCCGAACGGTCTTGCCATCAAGTTGGGTGCTCCCGGTAAAAATCTCTGCTACGGTGTAGCCATTTTCGCCGGCGGCTTTCTCTATCTTGATGTCAGTAAAAGGGGCAATGGCTCCCAGGCTACCGCCTGATGCATCCATTTTTTCTTGCATGGCGGCAGGCGGGGCTTCGGCCTTGACCGCGCTGGAAAACGAATCGGCCCCGGCGTTACCGGTGCTGTCGGGTTTTGCGCCGTGGGGATTGGGCATATCACCTTTGCTCGTTCCTTCCGTCCCTTGCGGGGCAGCCTTGTCGCCCTCCGATGCTGTCTGGCCGGCTTGTCCTTCCGCGCCCACCAGACCGGAAGAAAATACAATGGCCTCAAAGGTCCTGTTCAGGGATTTACTGGTGAAATTCGGCATAACCATGCCCTCATAACACGCAACTTCATCGCCAACTGCAATCTTGCTTTCAGGGATTGCCACCCACTGTTGACCCTTGCCGGTATCCAACTGGAGGTAGGTGTATCCGCCGGAATTCATGGTCTCCAAAACCTTGCCGCTGATAGTGCCTTCTTGTTGCTTGGTGATAGCAGCAGGGGCAACTGGTTCCGGGGTCTCGATGGCCGCTGGAGTCGCTGTTTTTGCGGGCTCGGCTACAATCTGAGTTGCCGCTTTTTGGGGCTCGGCGACGGTTGCTGCAGGGGGTGTCTTATCAGCAGGTGATTTGTCGCTCGTTTTTTCTTGCTGGCTGTTACAGGCGGGGAGCAAGAGGCAAAGACAGAGTGCGGATTTTAGGAGTTTGTGCTTCATGATGGGCCTCATAGTTGAAGAAGAAGGTTGTTTCGATCTAAGCGAGGAGCCTTTGTTGGTTTTATTTCTTTGTGATTCTTTTCAATGGTCAAAATGAGACATTGATACAAGATTTTTTAACTTAATCATCCTCAAGCAGAAAGGCAATATATTCAAGGATTGATCGAGCCCAGAGGTTGTAGCCGGTTTCGGTGCAATGGATGCCGTCCGCCTGGAACATGCCGGCCTTGGTATTGAATTTAGAAAACACATCGAGAAAACAGCAGCCGGCTTGCAGGGACAAGGCCTCCAGTTCGCTATTGATCTGTTTTATCTCCTCGGTTTTCATCCAGGGTATCTGGAGCGGGATAAGGCTGTTGATAATGATCTCGGCGGTGGGATAGTAATGGCTGAGGGAAACTACAATCTGTCGTATGGTCTCGACATACTTGTAATCTTCCATAAGCATATTGTTGGTGCCGGTCATGATCAAGATAATGTCCGGATCAACAACTTGTTCTTGAACTATTGGCAACCTGTTCAAAAGGCCCTGTGCCGTCTCCCCAAAAACACTCAGGTTGATGACTTCGAAGTGGGTTATCCTCTCCTGCCAGTTAAAATCGGCCAAGAGGGAATCGCCGAGGAAAAGTAATCTGCCCTGTTTCATGTCTGGATTGTTACGTGGAATGATTGGATATTAAGCCTAGCCCCGAAAAACGGGATAAGTGCCTTACAGATTATTTTCTTGCAAAAAAACAAGAAAATAATCTGTAGGGCACTAAACCGCTATAAGCCGTCGTTGCAAAATAATTTGAATAATGGGGATTCTGCAAACGGTGTAAAGAACAGTAACGAACTCATTGTAAGGAGGCATGTTCTTTCGTAACGACTCCTAAGTTTATGGATCATAACAACAACATATCACGTTCATGAGAAAAATAAGAAAATACAATACCACAAGATGTCAAGACCTGCACGGCCAAAGTTTTTTCTTGGATCAGAGGGGAATTGCTGAGGCCTGGAGGACTACCGCCCCCATGGGTTTGACCTTGATCGTGGTTCCGGGTGCCCTGGCTATGGCTTGTGACCTGCGGAGAAAATCATGGGGTGATGCCCGGCTGGTATCGATGATCTGGGCCCAGTTCTGCCCGCTGGACCCAGGGATCAGGGGCAGGGTGAAGGTGGCATCGTTCCGGCTGTCACCATTGAGCATGATAAAAAAGTGGTCGCTGTCTGTCCCGTGGCCATTGAGGAGAAAGGCCAGGGTGTGACATTCGGACGACCAATCCTGCTGGCAGGGGATCAGTGACTGCCAGGTGATTTCAGGCATGCCTTCATGGTTGTCAGCACAGGGTTTATCCCCGTTATCTCCGTTTGTGGTCTTAAAAAAACTGGTTCGTTGAAAGACTGAATGGGTCTTGCGCAGGTGGATGCATTGCTTGCAAAAATGAAGGAAACCCTTGTTTTGGAGAGCAAGATCCCAGTTGAGCCAGTTGGTTTCATTATCCTGACACCAACTGTTATTATTACCGTTCTTGCTGTGGCCAAATTCATCACCGGCGTTGATCATGGGGACGCCCTGAGAGAAGAGCAGGATCAGGAACATGCTCCGCATCCGCCGAAACCGCAGTCTGTTGATCGCCTTGTCGCTTGTGCGTCCTTCCGTGCCGCTGTTCCAGCTGAAATTATGGTTGTCACCATCCCGGTTTTCTTCGCCATTGACCTCATTGTGTTTTTCATTGAAACTGACCAGATCGTAGAGGGTGAAACCATCGTGACTGGTGATGAAGTTGATGGAATTAAAGGGGTGGCGGGAGCTGGATTGGTAGAGATCCGAGCTGCCGGCAATGCGGGTGGCCAAGCTGGCCACGGTATCCTTGTGGCCGGCCATAAAGGTACGCACATCATCGCGGAACCGGCCATTCCATTCAGCCCAGCGGGCATCGGTGGAAAAGGTGCCCACTTGATAAAGTCCGGCGGCGTCCCAGGCCTCAGCGATGATCTTGGTGTCGCGCAGGACCGGGTCTTCGGCGATCATCTCGATCATCGGCGGATTAGCCAAGAGATGCCCGGAGGTGTCGCGGCCCAGGATGGAGGCGAGGTCAAAGCGGAAGCCATCAACATGCATCTCTATGACCCAGAAGCGCAGGGCATCGAGGATCAGTTCCCGCACTATCGGATGGTTGCAGTTCATGGTGTTCCCGCAGCCCGAAAAGTTCAGATATTCTTTGCTGGTATGGTCGAGCAGGTAGTAGATGCTGTTGTCAATTCCCCGAAAACTGCTGGTCGTTCCACCATAGCCACCTTCGCCGGTGTGGTTGAAGACCATGTCGAGGATGACCTCGATCCCCGCCTGGTGCAGGGCGAGAACCATGGCCTTGAATTCATTGATGTGTCGGGCTGGATCGGCGGCATACCCAGACTTGAGGGCGAAAAAAGAGACCGGATTGTAGCCCCAGAAATTTTTCAGCAGGTTACCGCTCCCGGGATCTCGGAAGACGTTGTCGTTTTCATCAAACTCGGTGACCGGCATCAGTTCCACTGCGGTGATGCCCAGGCCCTTGAGGTAGGGGATTTTTTCTATAATAGCCTGATAGGTGCCGGGATGGGTTGTGTTTGAGCTGGGGTGATGGGTAAAGCCGCGGACATGCAGTTCATAGATGATAGACCGGGCCAGCGGGATGTTGAGGGGACGATCACCCTGCCAATCGAAGTCGTGCTTGATGACCTTGCTCTTGGGGATGTCGGGGGTAGATGGCTGCTCCCCCCAGGCCCGAGGGACAAGGACATGGCTGACGGGATCAAGGAGCAGGATCTCTTCGTTATACACCAGGCCGTTTTTTTCGGGGGAGAATGGCCCCTTGATCCGATAACCGTAGCTGAGGTCATTGCGCTCGGTTGTGAGCAGGATGTGCCAGAGGTCACCGGTTCTGTTGATCTCGGGATGAAGGGGGATGTGCGCCTGTTGCCGAGGCGTCTCTGCGGTCGCCGGCAGATCCACGACCAAGGTGACAGCCGCCGCATGTCTCGAAAAGATTGAAAAGTTGATCCCTTCGCTGAGGACGGTGCAGCCGATGGGCAGGGCGAATCCTCGTTTGCTGGTAAGATCGGCCGCAGTGATCGAGGGAATTTTTTTCTTGGACATTTTGAGAATGAGAACTATAAGTATAAATGAGAGTTAAATGGTAACGTTTGTCTTATTGGTTTGCACACTCAATTTAAGCATACACCAGGAACGGGCAAAGCAGAAAGACTTTGTTGATCATCCTGTTTTGCTGTTTTTTTATCTGGCTGTCGGCTCCTACAGCCACAACTACGGAGGGGAATATTATGGGTATGTTTCAACGTCTTGCAATGAGTGATTCCACAATCAAGACCATTGACTGGGGAATGACCCCGGACCTGAGTTTTGGAACCTTTGAATCCTGGGGTGGGCGGGAGAGGATACGTAGTAACAGTGAACGGATTGTTTATTTCTTTATTGATAACTGGGGCAAAGAGCCGAAGCTTTGTCTGATGGAACGGGGGGTAAAACATGCCCGTATCCTGGCCGAGATCGGGGCCCCGGTGGAGATGGTCAAGGAGTGCGTGAGGCAGCAGGGAAGCTCTTCGGCCTTTGAGCGGAGTTATGCCATCAACGGTGCCATCCAGGAGTGGCTGATCGATAATGTGGTTGAGGCCGCAGGTGATGCCTATGTCAAGCCGGTATATGAGGTCAAGGTCGTGGAGGAGATGGGCCTGCTGCCGAAGTCGGGCGCGCGTCCCTTTACCGGTAGCCGAAGTGTGTTGCCGGCGGAGCAGGCGGTGATCAATGACGATCAGCTTGAGCCGTTGATTAAGGCTGGTAATTTTTTCGATTCCGCCCTTAATCCTCAAGGGGAGTTTGTAAATGCCCTGGTGGATAATGGCGATGGCCTCACCGTAATCGATGAGCGGACCGGGGTCATGTGGCAGCGGGGTGGGCTTGATATCGGTTCCATGCGTACTATCCAGCGTCATATCAAGAAGCTGAACACCGATGGATTCGGCGGATTTCATGATTGGCGACTGCCGACCATGGAAGAGGCCTTGTCGCTCCTGGAACCAGAGATGAATACCAAGGGGCTGTATCTGGATCCCTGTTTTTCAAAGGAGCAGCCCTTTATCTTTGTGGCCGCCCAACGTAAACCTGGCGGTTACTGGTTTGTGGATTACAAACAGGGTCGGGCCTTCTGGTCATCAGGGAGCATTCCCGGGGCCTTTGCCCGGTTGTGCCGTTCCGCTCACAGGTAGAAGGTCTAACATCCCCTCCATTAGCGTAAGCGGGAATATCGAAACATGAAAGCTATGCCTGCTCGCCAGCAGGGGCTGGCTCCTACCGGAACATAATGAATGTTGGTGATTTGGTAGGAGCCAGCCCCTGCTGGCGAGCGGACGGCGCGGTCAACGATGTTGCCTGCTATTTTAACAATCGGTAATTTCAGCAAGTTACCGAGTCTAACGCCGGGATGCCGAGAGGTTCCCAGGTTGTATTCCCCCTCTCTGATTCGTTCCGCTTAACTCATTATCCGATTGATCGTGTCGATAAGTTCCTGCATCTGAAACGGTTTGCCAATGGCGGCGACAAAGCCATATTCCTGGCAACGGGCCATGATCGGATCATTGGAGTACCCGCTGGAGACAATGACCTTGGCCTTGGGATTGATGGCCAGGATCTCTGCCACCGCCTCTTTCCCCCCCATGCCGCCAGGGATGGTCAAGTCCATGATAATAATATCAATTGCTTGCCCTGAGGCGTTCTGTTGTTGATAGATCTCGATCGCCTCTGTCCCGTCTCCGGCCAAGATCACGTCGTGACCCAGCATGGTCAGCATGGCCTGGGCGACATCTAAGACCATTTTGTCGTCGTCCATGATCATGATTCTGGCCTTGCCCTGGTTTGTTGCCAAGGCCTTTTGGTACTCTTGTTGTTTTTCCTGCGGTCGATCTGTAGCCGGGAGATAAAGGGTGAAGGTCGTCCCTGTCCCCGGTTTTGACTGCACCGAAATGGAGCCATTATGTTTGCTGATGATGGAGTGGGTGATTGCCAGTCCCAGACCGCTTCCCTCTTGTTTGGTGGTGAAATAGGGGTCGAAAATTTTATCAATCAGGTTCTCCGGTATCCCGATGCCGCTGTCGCTGATGGTGATTTTAATGTACCTGCTGGTGTTGGGCAGGAAAATGTCCGGCGGAATCAGCGAATCAATATTTTTACAGTCAACCTGGATAGTCCCCCCATCAGGCATGGAGTGTTTGGCGTTGATGATAAGATTCTGGATAACCTGACTTATCTGGCCTTTATCGATGTCAACCAGCCACAGATCATCTGGGATAGAATAGCGACAGGCCACCGTGCTGCCGCGCAGAACAAAATCAGCAGAGTCTCGGATAATTTCCTTGATGGAGGCCGTCTCCTTGACCGGTTCGCCCCCCTTGGAAAAGGTGAGGAGTTGTTGTGTGAGGTTTTTGGCCCTGAGCGAGGCCTTCTCCGCTTCGGTCAGCAGTTTCCGTGTCTCATCTCCCAGGCGGCTGTCGTACAAGGCCAGATTGATATTCCCCAGGATAGCGGCCAGGATATTATTGAAGTCGTGGGCGATACCGCCTGCCAGTACCCCCACCGATTCCAGTTTTTTTACCTTCAGCAGTTCTTCTTCCAAACGGTGTTTTTCGGTCACATCGCGGAAGACCAGGACAACGCCAATGACCCGGCCTTCTCGATCACGGATGGGCGCGGCGCTGTCCCCTATCTTTCGTTCTCTCCCGTCTCTGGCGATCAGGATGGTATGATTGGCCAGCCCCATGATCTCCCCGGATACCAGCACCTTTGCCGTCGGGTTTTCGCAGGGCTTACGGGTCTGCTCATGGATAATATTGAATACTTCTGTAAGTGGCCGGCCCTGCGCCTCTTGCTGGCTCCAGCCGGTCAGCGTTTCGGCCACGGTATTGAGCAGAACGACCCGGCTTTGCGTGTCGGTGGTGATAACTCCGTCACCGATACTGCGCAAGGTAACGGCCAGTTGTTCTCTTTCGTCTGCCAGGTCATTTTTCGCTTTCTTGCGGGGGGTAATGTTGATGGCAATCTCCATGCGGACCAGACGGCCATCGGTCCATTGGATCGCCTGATCGCGGCATTCAAACCAATCCTGAGTCACGGTATTCTGCAACTCCCAGATCAGAGTACCGGTGGAATTGCCACCGGCATCAAGGAGTTTGTCGTTGGAGCAAAATGAACAAGGCCCGCTCTGGCCTGCTTGCAGGGTTTGCCAGCAGAGCTTGCCGGTGATCTCTCCCCAGATTTCCTTGCCGTATTTATTGATGAATAAAATCTCATGTGTTTCCATGTCGGCGACATAGACGAGGGCGTCCAGGCTGTCAACCAGGGTCTGGAAGCGGGCGATCGCCGTATTCTTTTCCTCCTCTGTCTTCTTGCGCTCACTCATATCGCGGACCACGGCGATCAGGCGGTCATCATCACCAATTCGTGATAAACGCAGGCTGACCTCAACCCAGAAGAGTCGGCCATCCTTGGCGCGGGCATGCCAGTCAAAGACCTGCGGGGCGCCTGCTTTTGCCGCCTGTGTTTTGGCTATGGCCTCGCTCACTGTGTAGGGATGAACGCCGGAACTAAAGGTGCCGCTGTAGTTGCCGATGGCCTCTTCACGGGTGTAGCCGTACATCTCGCACATCTGCTGGTTGACGTCAATAATCTTACTGGTCGCACTGTCATAAATAAAGATGGCCTCGCCGACTGCGTTAAAGATGGCTGCAAAGCGCATCTCGCTGGCCTTGAGTTCCTTGACATGCATTGCGACTGCTGCAGCCATGGCATTGAAATCAGAGGCAAGGGTGGCGATCTCATCGTGACCGGAGATGAGGATCTGGGCGCTGTAGTCACCCTGTGCCACCCGGTGGGTCCCGTCGGTCAGGGCGCGGATGTGGCGGGTGACCAGATAGCCGCCGGTGGCAAGGAGAAGCAGGCTGAGGAAAATTTCGATTGCCGCGATAATGCCTCCCTCTTGCATAACCTGGTGTTGCGTAGCGATAACCGAGGCAAGGGAAAGGCCAAAACGTACTGAGCCGACCTCGTTGCCGGCGATGGTCAAGGGCAGGCGTACATCGTAGGTGAGATCGTCCAGCAGGGCTTCGGCAACACTGTGGTCTCTGCGGTCTTCCTCAGGTGCCGCCCCTGGATCGACCTTGCCGGATGAAGCGATGACCTTGCCGGCCGGGTCAAGGACGATGATGTAGCTGAGCTCGGTGCGTTGGGTGCTGGTCAAGCGGTCGAGGATAGCTGTCACTTCGGTGTGGTCGCGCTGGAACACACGGCCCGCCAGCGCCGCATCAAGCAGGGGGATAAGCGCTTCCAGCCGCGTCTTGGTCTCTGACTCAATTGCTTTGTCAAGCAGACGGAAGTTATTGATGAGTAATATCGAGAGCATGACGATCTCGACAGTGATGGCGGTGGCCACCAGTTTGAATCGTAACGAACGGTACCAAGGAACTGAACGGGATTGATCGGTCATTTTGTCACTGTGGTTGGAGGAGGACATGGACAAAGGGGGCGGCGCTTTCCATGGTCGCGTCGTCAAGCGGTTGGAAGGACCCGAACTGGCTTTTCTGGAAAAAAGTCTTGCCTTCCGTAGTGTCCTGGAAGTGTAACAGTGAATCGATCAGGCGCCGGATGGTTTCCTGGTCGGTCTTGGGGCTGGCCATCACCAGAAAGGACGAAGCCGCTGATCTGGTGCGGAAGATCTCGCGGAGCTGGTGATGCTGTTCGGCGTTGACATGTTCCCAGTTGTCCCAGAGCAGGGTCGGGGTGGCGCCGACATCTGCCTCGCCGAGGAACACCGACTGGACGACGTTGGAAAAGGTGGCGGTCTCGATAACTTTCATATCTTTGTCCAGTAGGATCCCTTTGTCGGCGATTGCTTCCTTGGCCAAAAGGTAGGTTAGAGATCGCCTGTTGCCGACCGTTATCTTCTTGTTGCGGAGGTCCTCTAAGCCCTGCACGCTTGATTCCTGACGCACCAGAAGCACTGCGGCAGTTTTCTGGCCGGATTGCACGACCCGCTGCCAGCCATCGCGCTTCTCGGCCAGGTTCCCCATGTGTGCCGCTGTCAGCACCAGATCGTATTCACCTTTGGCCGTGCGGTCCACATAGCTCAAGAAGTCGGGGGCAGATACGAGGGTGACCTTCTTGCCCAGCGCCTCCTCAATGCGTTTGCACAGGGGCGAGAGCTGTTCCATCATCTGGTTTGCCGAAATATAGGGAAAGACCCCGAGGGTGAGCGTTTCACCTTGGGGGGCTGCGGGAGCGGCTGGCAGGGCGGGAGGAAACAGAATGGCGAGGGCGGAAATCACCCGCAGGGCGCATTTTATGAGGTGATTCATTGGAGCCTCCTTGGCCTGTTGAGTAAAAATAGTGTTTGAAAGAGGGCCGTTTTTTTTAAAGCATATTTAAGGTTATCAACAGGATATGAAAAATACAAATCTGTTGACTCTTTATTTTCAGTTTTTTCTTTTTCCCTGAGGGAGAAAGTGGCAGAAGGCCGGATGAGGGACAGGTGTCGCGGTGGAGAGGTTGCAGGCTGAAGGACTGTCGATATGACTTATCGGCCATTTTGTGCCGTTTCTCCGTCAGTATTCAGCCTTCAGTCTCTCTATCTGAGCAGTTACTCTTCTTTTTCTTCAGCCAGGGGCTTCCACACCGGCCCGGTGGAGGTGTCGATGATCTGGATGCCCTGGCGCAACAGTTCATCGCGCACGTCATCGGCGGCCTGCCAGTCTTTATCGGCCCTGGCCTTTTCGCGGCGGGCTATGAGGGTACCCACGGCCGGGGCTAAGGGGCAGCCCTTCAGGCGGAAGATCTGGAGTACCTGATTGATCGTGTTGAAACTCTCGAGAATATCTTTTTTCTGATCGTGATCGAGATTATTGACGTTGAGGACGGGGCCTACGATCTTGATAAATTTATAGACCGCGGCCATGGCCTTGGAAACGTTGAGGTCATCGTCCATGGCCTCGACAAACTGCTCATTCATGGCGGAGATAAAGACGGCGATTTCCGGATGGGGTTTGCCTGGCGGCAGGCAGAGGAGTTTGCAGGTGAACTCATCAAGGCGGCGCAGGGCGGTACGGACGTTGATCAGCCGTTTGAAGGAAAAATTCAGCGGCATACGATAGTGGACCGAGAGCAGCATGAAGCGCACCTCGCGGGGGGTAAAGCCGCGTAGGACCAGATCGTTCAAGGTTACTACGTTGCCGGCCTCAGCCGACATCATCTTGCCATCGACCAGCAGGAGCTCGGAGTGCAGCCAGTATTTGGCCAGGGGCTTGCCGGTCAGGGCCTCGGCAATGGCGATCTCGTTTTCGTGGTGCGGGAAGATGAGATTGCGGCTGCTGGTGTGGATGTCGAGCGTCTGGCCTAAGAAACGGGTGGACATGGCCGAACATTCGATATGCCAGCCGGGACGGACATTGCCCCAGTCGGTCTCGTAAAATATCCCCTTTTTCAGCTCGGCCAGGGTGGAGCGCTTGAGCAGGGTGAAGTCGCGGGGGTTGTCCTTTTCGTAGTTATCGAGATCGACGGTGCGGCCCAACTGGATCTTGCTCAGATCAATGCCTGACAGGCGGCCATAGCGTTTGAATTTGGAAATGTCAAAGTAGATGGAACCATGTTTTTCATAGGCAAAGCCCTTGTGAATCAGGGCATGGCTGATCTCGATCATGTCGGCAACATGCTCCGAGGCCTTGGGGTAACCGGTGGCCCGTTTGACCCCCAGGGCGTCGATGGCCTCCATGAAGCCATCAATGTATTTGGAGGTAAACTCGGTCAGTGAGACTTCGTCCCGGATTGCGCCGGTGATGGTGTTGTCGTCAAGATCCGTAAAATTCATATAGGAATCAACGGTCAATCCTTTGCTTTCGAGGTAGCGGGTGATCAGATCGGTGACGACGAAACGCCGGCACAATGAGAGGTTTGGTGGTTCGTAGGCGGTGGGGCCGCAGGTGTAGAAGGTGACCTTGCCCTCGGTCTGGGGGGTGAAGACCTCTTTTTTCTTGCTCAGGGTATTAAAGAACCGTAGCTGTGATTTTTTCCCCTCGGTCTGGGCGGTTTTGCGGGTGAACAGGGGGGTGCTCAGGTAGCGTTCGCCGCTGTCCGGGAGCAGGGTGACAATGAAGCCGTTTGTTAACTTTTTGGCGAGGTTGATGGCGGTAAACATGGCGGCGCCACTGCTCATCCCTACCAGCAGCCCTTCTTTGCGGGCCAGAAGGCGGGCCATCTGAAAGGCATCTTCGTCATCGATGTTGACGATCTCGCTTGCTTTTGATTTGTCAAAGATCCCGGGTCGATACGATTCCTTCATGTTTTTCAGCCCCTGGATCTTGTGGCCCAGGAAGGGTTCGACTCCAATGATCTTGACCTGGGGCTGGTGCTCGGAAAACCAGGCGCAGAGGCCCATGACCGTACCGGAGGTGCCAAGGGTGGCGACAATATGGGTCACCTGGCCCTCGGTCTGCTGCCAGATCTCCGGGGCTGTGCCGGTGTAGTGGGCCTGCCAGTTGGCCTCATTGTTGAATTGATCGGTAAGGAAATAGCGCTTAGGATGTTCACGGGCCATGGCGTAGGCCTTTTCAATGGCCCCATCGGTGCTGCGGTGGGCCGGGGTGAGGAGGATCTCGGCGCCATAGGCCTGCATGATCTTGCGGCGCTCCAGCGACGCCGATTCGGACATGATGAGCTGGCAGCGATAGCCCTTGGCGGCGCAGACCATGGCCAGACCGATGCCGGTATTGCCGCTGGTGGCCTCGAGGACGATCTTGTCTCTTGTGAGTTCGCCGCTTTTTTCGCCGGCCTCAATCATGGCCAGGGCAATCCGTTCTTTGACCGAGCCGCCGGGGTTGGCAGATTCGAGCTTGCCATAGAGGCGAACATTGTTATTGGTCCACAGCCGATTGATACGGATGAGCGGGGTGTTGCCGATGGCGTCTAAGACAGAGTTGCAGAGCATAAGTATCCCTTGGGAATGGCGAATTACGAATGAGGAATTACGAATGGATTACGAAGTGAAGTCCAGGGTGTTTTTTTATTCATAATTCGTAATTAGTAATTCGTAATTGATCGGTCAAGTTCTTTCTCCGGCATGGCCTCCCCATTAGTTTCTCTGGCAGGAGTGAGACAGATACCAGAGGCTCATCAGGGAATCCCTGATTTTTTCGTCCTCAATGCTGGCAATCTGTTGTTGAAAAGAATCCTGGGCGGCGGGTGAGGGCTGGGTAAAGCGAACCGTCGGCCGGGCCTGCGTTTCGGTGTGGCGATTGTCGGCCAGGGTGAAGCGGATGTCTGTAAGATGAGAGAGACGGAGGGTTTTGTTCACGGTCTCCAGAAGCTGGATCTTCTGGAATTGTAACTGCTGCATCCAGGCGGAATTGGTGATCTCCAGCCACAGGACAGAGCCCACGATCTTCAGCGGCCGGGCATGGGTGGTGATGGTCGTGTCAACTATGGTGTCCCAGTGCAGGAACAGGCTGTGGCTATCTAATTGCTGCCGCCATCCTTGAGCGTGGGTAATTCCGGTGAGGAGACCGGCAAGGAGCTGTGGCCCTTTCTGGTTGTCGTCTCTCATGGGGTGATTGCAGTAGATTGTGGACCCAGAGGGGGATAACTAACGGCTGGCGGTGATGGTGCCGATGTATTTCTGCAAGCCCTTAGCGATTTCAGCGGCCAAGGCATCTTGGTAACCCTCTTTTTTTACCTGTTGGGCATCGGTCTTGTTGCTGATAAAGGCCATTTCGATCAGGACGGCTGGCATTTCGGCACCGATCAGGACATAAAAAGGTGCCTGCTTGACTCCCAGACTTTTTACCTGTTGGAATTTTCGGTCAGCCAGCCCAGAGGTCAGCGCATCCTGCACCTTCGTGGCTAACCTGGATGATTCATCAATCTTGGAGTTCTTCATGATATCGGAGAGGATACTTTGCAGGTCGCTCAATTGATGGGTCGAGGTCGCATTCTCCAGGGCGGCCACCCGGATGGCCTCAGGGTCGGTACTCAGGTTGAGGTAATAGGTCTCGAAACCGTATATCTTGGCCGAGGAATGGGCGTTGAGGTGCAGGGAGATGAAGAGGTCTGCGGCATTGGCGTTGGCAATGGCGGTTCGCTCTTCCAGAGAGATAAAGACATCTTCGTTGCGGGTGAGAATGACCTCGCAGCCCAGCTCTTTTTTAAGTTTAATGGCCAGTTTTTTTGCCATTTGCAGGACGATATCCTTTTCTTTCATGCCAAAGGCTGAGGCCCCAGGGTCTTTGCCGCCATGGCCGGGATCAATAACAACCCGGCGCACACCAAGGTTTAATTGCTGGGCCAGGGAGAGGGTTGGGGTGGTGAGGGGGGCGTTGAGTTCCGGTGCTGCTTGCTTGGGTTTGCTGGAGATCTTGATCTTTTTGTAGTCTTGGAGGATGAGAACAGGCGTACCTCGCGTGTCTGTTTGGGTGGTTGTCTTCGTTTCTGTTTTTTCTGGTTGTGTGTCAAGGCGGTTGTTGACGAGGGGGGGCTCGTCAGTATTGATATTGGGAACACTTGCCTCGGCCTCGCTATCACTGCTCTTAGTCGTGGTGTCAGGGCTTACCATACTATTCTCAGTGCTGTTTTGTCCATGGACGTCAACAATAACCCGGAAGGGGTCGGGAAGGCTGTAGATCTTGTAGCTTTTGATGGACTCAATATCGAGCACGACCCGTACCGTATCAGGAGTGAACTGGGCGGTGCGAACCTGTTGGAGCAGACCGTCTTTTATGGGGATGGGTGCCCGGTATTTGGGCTCAATATAACTCTTGTCAAAATCGATAAAGAGACGGCGTGGCTGCTCGCCAAGCTTTTCCAGCAACTCTTCTCGATAGGTGACCGGCCGTGAGGTCTTAATGACGATTCGGGTGTAATTCTGCGAAGACCAGTATTCCACCGGCTTTACATAAGAGCGCTTCTTGACATTGGGCAGCTCGGGTGCCCCTGTCGTTGGGACTGCTTCTGGTGATTTTGCGGACTCTATGGGTTGTGCATCCTCAGGGGAGGATTGGGAGATTATAGTCGAAGCTGGATCAACGGGCGGCGGGGGGAGTGGAATGTTATATTCTTTGGCCAGAAAATTCAGCTTTTCCAGGGCCTTGTCCGTTAAATCACCCGTGTAATATTCGGCGGTGATTCGGGCATAATTCTTGGCTGCCTCCTGAGGATCTTTTTTGTCTTCAAGCTGGATGCGCCCTATGGTGAAAAGGGAATCATCGGCTAATGGATGCCAAGGGAAGAGGGTGATAACTTCTTGGTAACTTGCCAGAGATTTGTCCAGATCAACAGGGTTATGGAATTGCTGGTAGCGGCTGTAGTTGATCCGTCCCAGCATGAACAGGCTGGCGGCGGCGTATCTGGATTTGGGCTGCCGGTCATGAATCCTCTGGAAATTCTCCAGGGCGGTGGCCCAGTTTGCCGGGGCGATTATTCGTTCTTTGTCGTTTTTCAGCTCGGTGAAAAAAGCAGTGGCCTGCTCGAAACCTTTGCCTGTATCGTTTTCTGGATTTTCCAGGCTAAGAGTTTCTCTCGTGGCCACGCTGCTGTCTGGAGATTCCTTGCCTTGCACGGTCTCCTCGCACCAGAGGGGGCGAGAGGTATAGTGCAGAATGCTTAAGATGGTAAAGAGAAAAATGACGATAAGACGGTGCATTAGTTATGGTCGGTGGTTGTGCTTTTGGTGAAAAATACCAATGACTCTTGAGGGTAAAGAAGTAACTGTTGAAAGGGATGTCTTCTTTATTGAATAGTGGGAACTATACATAAAAGCGGCCTGTATGGCAAAAGAAAAGATCTCACTCAGTGGTCAGCTTATCCAGCTTACAGAGGCCGCCTAAGGCCTGTCGGGGTGGGCTTGTAACCTCCATATCTTGTGTTGGGCAGGTTGCAAGCTTTGAGTGTCAGTTGCTGCCTTTTGTAATGGCTGGTAAAAACATGGGCCAAGGGAATTCCTTTTGAGATGATGATGGAGTCCATTCCACTTTATCTAACCAGCCCTGGTCTTCATTTTCTGATATGGATTCATCTTTGGTATAAACCCATTTGAGGGTATTTGTTCCCGCTGGAATGGTAAACGTCATTTGAGTCCAGCCTGTATTGCCGCTGATGCTCCCATTTTGTTCAGTTCCGTTGATGAAGAAACGAAGAAAATCATAGTCTGATTCCGAGGAGACCTTCCAGTAAAAATGTAAGGTGCCGGGGCCGGTTGCTATTGTTTGGATAGAGGATTCTTGACTGTCTCCTATTTGTCCACTTTGTGCGGCACTTGCGCCATAAAAATATGTGACCGTCTGCCCTGTCCAGTTGTCGCTCCCTCCTGTTGTCCAGGTTAGATCCGTGTTATCGACTGCTTGACCGAGTGGGATTGTGGTTGTCGTATAATTTGCCGTCACTGTTTTATCGCCAGTCATTGACAGGTTGCAGGTGACACCGGAGTTTGAATCGCAACCGCTCCAGCTGCTAAAGTTTGCGCTACCCACTGTTGCAGGCGCGGTCAGGGTGATGCCCGTGCCTGAGGCGATTCCTGTCCGGCTGTAATTGGTTGTGCCCGCATATGTTGACGGACTGCTGTTAATGGCCACACTGGAGGCACCGACGGAATTGACGTTCAGGGCGTAGCTCGTCGGTATTGCCGCACGATATCCTGCTATCGTTTCTTTGGTTAATCGGAGAAGGGCACTATTGTCTCCATTTGTGGCATCGCCGGCAGCAGTGCCGTTCCAGGTGATGAGGGGGGTGGAAAAGAGCGGGGCTTCCTGGTAGTAATTTCCGTATCCGTCAGTGTTGTAGGCCATGATGGTATGGTATTTGGTGCTATTGGTGCCTGTGAAATACCAGCCGGCAGAGTACGGGGCCGTTGGGCTGGTCAGATATGTATTGGGGCCGGGGCTTGAAGTCTGGTATTTGGAGTGATGGGCGCCCAGATTGTGGCCCACTTCATGGGTCAGGGTGTGGCTGATTGCCACTGAGCGGATGGCGTTGACGGTAAAGGCATAACTGGGAGAGCCGGACCAGGATGAGAGTAGGTAGCCAACTCCGACATACCCATAGGCGCTGCCATGGTCAACAAGCATAGCCACCAGGTCAGCCCCGTAAGTATTGCGGGCGGTCTGGACTTCAGCAAAGACGCCGGTTCCGCCTTGGAGCGCGAACAGGTCATTACTCAAGGGGGTGGTTGGTGTTGATGTCGTGCTATAGTTTACAGGCATGGAGTGCACATGACGAAATGTCAGGTCAACGCCACTGTTCTGAATCGCCTGATTCATACGGGTGACAATATCCTGCGAGAAAGTGGTCATGCCGCCATTAGTGGTAATCCATGTCGTGGCCGTTGTGTCATAAACGAACATGATGTCAACGGTCGTTGCCTTTGCAGGTGGTGTACAGGAGAGCATGAGCAACATGCAGGTGAGAATAAACCCGGCCTTGATGAGCGGCGAAAGAATGGAGTTTGATTTTCTGTTGTTAGAAATTTCTAGAAGGATCATCGCTCGGCTCGTATCGTTTTTTTTACTGTATTTACTTGAAATTAATGATCAAATAAATAAGCAGGGCCTCTTAATTGTTTGGTGGAACCAGGGGCGGGGTGTAAAGGAGTGGTGGCATTTTCTTGAGGTCGATTTCCGTCACCTGTCCAGCTCTTGTTTTGGTGTCGCCAACAACACGATACACCGTGGCTGTATCCAGATTTTGCAGGGTGATTATATAACCTTCAGTGGTGACGGTCAGTGAGAATGTGGACAGGTCGGCACCCTGTAAGTGCCCACTCATGGAGACGATGTCTGGCTGGGGGCTTGATTCGGAGTCGACAATAATGTTGAAGTCAAGGCCAGGAAAAAAAGATACTGACAGCATGTTCCCGAGAAAAGAGGTGTCTGCTGCCACTCTATTCCCTGCTGTCGATAGCGGGAGAAAGAGGTCTGCCGCAAAGCTGACAGCTCCGACCCTGTTTATATAAGGTTCTGGATGTCCAGTGCTGGCCGTGTTTGCTATGTCTGCCTGGTTCTCCAGTGGTGACAGAATATTTATGTTTTTTTCCGCACCGGCGACAGCCGCGTAAGTCCATAAGAGGCAGGCGGTAATGAGCAGCATGGAAATCGGTTGCCAGGGGAAAATTGATTTCGAGATCATGTTCCTCTCCTTGTAGATGTTGAGGGGGTGATATTTGTTTGCCCTCCTGTCAGTCTTTAATTATAGCCTCCAGTTCATACAGGACCTCCAGGGCCTGCCTGGGTGAGAGGGTATCGGCCTTGATCTTCTGGAGATACTCACGCAGGGGATCGGCCGGCGGGACAAAGAGAGAAAGCTGGCTGGGGTGTTTTTTGCTTTTACCCTTTTTCTCGCCGCGATTTCGGGCGATGCAGGGGGTGCCGTCTTGGTCCAGTTCTCCGGTCTCAATATTGGCCAGGATCTCTCCGGCCCGCGCTACGACCCGGGCCGGCACCCCGGCGAGTGCGGCCACCTGGATACCGTAACTGCGGTTGGTTCCACCCTCTACCAGTTTGTGGAGAAAGATAATAGTATCGTTCCACTCTCGCACGGCAATGGAGTAGTTGCGTACCCGGGGCTGGGTGCGGGCCAGGTCGGTGAGCTCGTGATAGTGGGTGGCAAAGAGGGTCTTCACCCCTTTGTCGTTTTTTAAGACCAGATCCTCGGCCACGGCCCAGGCAATGGCCAGGCCGTCAAAGGTGGAGGTGCCGCGGCCGATCTCGTCAAGGATCACCAGGCTGCGCTCGGTGGCGTTGTTGAGGATGTTGGCGGTCTCGTTCATCTCCACCATGAAGGTGGACTGGCCGCGCCGCAGATCGTCCATGGCCCCGACCCGGGTGAAGATCCGGTCAACCACCCCGATAGTGGCGTTGTCGGCCGGGACAAAGGAGCCCATCTGGGCCATGAGGACGATCAGCGCCGTCTGCCGCAGCACCGTCGACTTGCCGGCCATGTTGGGCCCGGTGATGATCAGTACCTCGTGCGATTCCTGATCGAGGGCGACATCGTTGGGTACGAACTTGCCGCTGGGCAGCGACCTCTCAATCACCGGATGCCTGCCCTCTGTGATGACAATGGCCTCGCCGTCGTTGACCTCGGGCCGCCGATAGTGATAGCGGTGGGCGCATTCGGCGAGTGCTACAAAAAAATCGACCTGGGCCAGCAACTGCGCGGTCTTGAGCAGGCGTGAGCTCTCGGCGGCCAGTTGTTTGCGGATCTGGGTGAAGAGCTGGTATTCAAGTTCCAGACGTTTCTCCTGGGCGCCCATGACCTTGTCTTCAAACTCTTTCAGCTCCGGGGTGATGAAGCGCTCAGCATTGACCAGGGTCTGTTTGCGGATGTAATGAGCGGGAACCTTTTCGGCCTGCAACCGGCTGACCTCGATAAAATAACCAAAGACGCGGTTGTAGCCGACCTTGAGCTTGGCAAGGCCCGTTGCCGCCCGCTCTTTGTTCTCCAGTTCCAGTATCATCTGCTTGCCATCCCGGAGCAGGTGGACCAGCTCGTCCAGTTCCTGATTGTAGCCGGGACGGATCAGGTTGCCGTCGCGCAGGGTAATGGGGGCATCCTCGTGGATGGCGTCGGCCAGCAGTTGATGCAGCTCTGCCAGGGGGTCAAGTTCGGCGCCAATGGTTGCAAGCCGTGCGGCGCTGCATTGCGCCAACAGCCCCTTGAGCGTCGGCAGGATGGCCAGTGATTGGCGCATGGCCAGCATGTCCCGGCCATTGGCGTTACCCAGCACCATTCGGCTGTTCAACCGTTCCAGATCATAGATGGTGGCGAGCTGCTCCCGGAACTCCTTGCGCAGGCTGCTGTTTACGTGCAGATTGGCCACACCATCGAGTCGGGCGGTGATCCGGGTCACGTCCTGGAGCGGAAAGAGGAGGTGGTGCCGCAGCAGGCGGGCGCCCATGGGGGTGCAGGTCTGATCAAGCACAGAGAGCAGCGATCCTTCCCGGCGGGTGCCGATGATGGTTTGGGTCAGCTCCAGGTTGCGGCGGGAGGACTCGTCAATCTGGAGGATGGCATCAAGATCAATGGGCCGCAAGATCTCAATATGATCGAGATCGGTCTTCTGGGTCTCGCGGATATAGTCGAGCAGCACCCCGGCGCAGACGATCCCCTGGGCCATGGCCCCGCAGCCGAAACCGGCCAGGTTCAGCACCTGAAAATGATCGGTCAGCAGCTCTTCACAGCTTGGCAGGTGGAACAGGGACTCAGTTCGCTCGGTGATGCAGAGTCCGGGCAGCAGGGCCTGGGCGGTCTGGAGCAGCGGGGCCAGACCCTTGACCTGATCGTGGCTGACCAGCAGTTCCGCCGGTGCCATCCGGGTCAGTTGATCGAGGATCAGATCCCCGGCAACGGAGTCGTCCCGGAATTCACCAACGAGAAATTCGCCGGTGGAGAGATCAAGGAAGCTGAGGCCATAGATTACCGCCTTGGCCTGCTCCTGGCGGCTGATGGCGGCCACGTAGAGATTGCTCTTGTCGTCGAGCAGCTGGGCGTCGGTGACCACCCCCGGAGAGACTACCCGTATAACCTCTCGCTTGACGATGCCTTTGGCCAGGGCCGGATCTTCGATCTGTTCGCAGATGGCCACCCGGCGGCCGGCCTTGATCAGCTTGGCCAGATAGGTCGGGGCCGCGTGGTAGGGGAAGCCGCACAGGGGCACCTTGTTGGCCTCATCCTTGTTGTTGCGGCTGGTGAGGGCGATGCCCAGGATCTTGGAGGCGACAATGGCATCCTCAAAGAACATCTCGTAAAAATCCCCCATCCGGTAGAAGAGAATGGCGTCCGGGTGTCCCTGTTTGATCTCAAGGTACTGCTGGAGCATGGGGGTGATTTTAACAGGCTGGGTCATAGTCATTTCGCTCAAGTTAAGACAGCTTCGGGACTTCGTGGATGGTGGCGTGCAGACCAGTCTGACCTTTCTTGCCGTTATCAGTCTCGTCGATCTGCAGGATGGCGTAGGTACCGGGAGCCCCGTGCGGGCCGCTGCTCTGAAAGGTTCCCGGATTGATGAAAAGGACGCCCCCGGCCCGATGGCAGACCGCCTTGTGGCTGTGACCATAAACAATACAGTCGGCCTCGGGGAACATGGCCCAGACCCGTTCTTCAATGGTGTGCCGCGGGCCCCAGGCACCATGACACAGCCCGATGCGGTAGTCACCCACCGTTATCAGCTTGCTGTTTGGCAGGAGCTGCTGGTTTTCTCTGTTGCACATATTGCCATGGACCGCATGGATTTCCTTGCCGCTGAAGGCCTCGAGGACGGAGATATCAGAGAGGTCTCCGGCGTGGAGGATGACGGAACATTCCGCAAAGACAGTGTCAACCTGTCTGCGGAAGGAATCTGTACAGCTATTCAGGTGGGTGTCTGAAAGAATGCCGACGTGAATCATGGCAAGGCTCCTGTATAAGAGGTGAATGATTTGTCATTATACTGAAGCGGTCTTGGGGAAGCATTGAAAAAAAGAGGGTTAGGATAAAAAATAGGGGGTTTGCCGAGGTTAAACGTTTTTTTTTATGTAAAACATGCATACGTTGCACTATGCGTGGCTCGTTGAGTTTCCCTATGGTTGGAGCAACGGCCTTAACGGCAATAAATCGTCCGGCTATTATGTGCGTGCGGTGCGTTGCCATCTCGGTGCAACTGGACGATAATGTTCGCACGATTGTCTTGTGAAAATCCATTGATTCTTTCGAAGGAGTAAGGCGATGAATATCGTTTCATGCTTTCAGTATGCTCTTGTGGGGATGCTGTTCTGTGGAAATGTTTTGGCGGCGGAGCGCAAGGGCTTTCAGGCAGTTGGGCTTAGCAAGCTGTCTGACATGAGTGCCATCAACTGTGCCGCTGCGATCAAGGAGAGTGGCTGTCGTGAGTTCGAATTTGCTTTCATGCCGTTTTTTAACCTCGCCGACCCGTTTAAAAACGTCGGGACGCTCCTTGATATCCCCAACGTGAGCAAGGTGGAAACGATTGTCCTCTCCTGGCGCGAAGAGACGGTAATGAAGGACACCTGGCCAAAGGTGTTGAACAGGCTTAATCTCCGTGCCCGAGAGGTAAATACCCATGTGAATGCGGTGCGGGACAGGGTCACGAAGATCATTCTGATACCGATGCTGGAAGATCATTGGACGGAAGCAAGGTGGCTGGAGGCCGTTCATACCATCGCGGGGCAGATTGATAGCGGCGCGAAGATCTCTTTCCGGCGCTCAGAAATGAGGGGAACAGACATGCCTCCGTCGTCAATTACCACGCGCTTAAAGAACGGGACGAGCTACACCTTTACTTCGACCCGGTTAGAGGCTCATCGCATTGACCATGGTGGTCGTGCCCAGGTGATCAGCAATGATGGTGGGCTGGTTTACCAAGATTCCAAGATTTTCGATAAGTATGAGACGAAATCTTCGTTGCTCGATGCGCCGGGAGGATATTGCTCGGTGGCGAGTTGGATTTCCGGGGCAAATTCGACTTCGAAAGTCAGTATTCTGTGGCGTCCAGGTTACAATCTGTTTACGCGAACGTATTCGGGCGACGAAATCAAGTACCAAAAGCCAAATATGTCGCTCGACAAACGTTCTGACAACGACAGCGATCCCGCTTTTAACTTGTTCGAGAAGGAAGTCTTGAAGTCGTTTCTTCGATAAGTGTCCGCCGGGTGCCACTGGCGGCGGATCTGGAACGGGTGGAGCTGGCAAGGTCTGGCTATTCTGGTGGTCGCTATCGCGCCAAACCTTGACAGCTTTTTGACCTCGGCAAATTCCAGAAAAAGAGGGCGGATTTATTGTGTGTACAGGCAAGGTCGTGTAAGCCTGCGGATGTGAATACCGGCCAGGAAGGTAGGCCAAGACCTGCGGATGTCGAGGTTCAGTCGTGATGTTAAGGCTCTTGGGGATCAGCTTGTCAGCCCCGCTCCTTGACAGGGAGGAAATCGCGTTTTTTGGGACCGGTATAAATCTGCCTCGGTCTTCCTATCTTTCGATCCTTTGTATCCCGCATCATCTCCTGCCAGTGAGAGATCCAGCCCGGCAACCTGCCCATGGCAAACATCACGGTGAACATATCGGAGGGAATGCCCATGGCCCGATAAATAATACCGGAATAGAAATCCACATTGGGATAAAGGTTCCGTTTAATGAAGTAGTCGTCATTTCTGGCAATTTCTTCCAGCTTCTCGGCGAGTTCCAACAGAGGGTCGTCCACATTCAAGGTTCGTAACGTCTGTTCACAGGCCTCTTTAATAATAGTGGCCCTCGGGTCAAAGGTCTTATAGACCCGGTGGCCAAATCCAGAAAGGAGGAAGGGATCATTGGGATCCTTGGCCTTTTTGATATACTTCTCGAAATCATTATTGTCCCGATGAATTGCTTCCAGCATTTTGATGACCGCCTGGTTGGCCCCGCCGTGGAGTGGGCCCCAAAGGGCACTGATACCGGCAGAGATGGAGGCATAAAGGTTCACCCCCGCGCTTCCTACCAGGCGTACTGTCGATGTTGAACAGTTCTGCTCATGATCCGCATGCAGGATAAGCAGTTTGTTGAGGGTGGCAACCAATTCAGGCTGAACGACATAAGGTTTCACCGGCTTGTCAAACATCATGT
Organism: Desulfobulbaceae bacterium UBA2276; assembly: GCA_002347085.1. Classification (GTDB taxonomy): domain Bacteria; phylum Desulfobacterota; class Desulfobulbia; order Desulfobulbales; family Desulfocapsaceae; genus UBA2270. The sequence goes on from DDWW01000045.1 coordinate 25,229, forward strand.
TGAGAAAATTCCCACAGTAGGAAAGGTCGTAACGGGGATAAACTAAGGGGTGGCCGACTGATTTCTTGTAAGAAAAGGCAGCAATGGTTCTGACCTTGGAAATGAGCCTTGCGGCAACAGACAGCAGGGCGTCATCGGAGTCAGCAGTCAGTTCCGGATAAAAATTACAGAGGGTGTTGACCATGGTGGAGAGGATGGACATGGGAGAGGCATTGGGGGGGAAATGATCAAAAAAATGGATCATATCCTCATGGATCAGGGCGTGTTGCGCCAGGAGTTCACGGAAGTTGTTCAATTGCTCCTGGGTCGGCAGCTCCCCGATGAGAAGAAGATAAACCACTTCAACAAAGGAACAATGCTCGGCAAGGTCTTGAATGCCATAGCCACGATAATTGAGGATTCCCTTCTGGCCATCAACAAAAGTGATTGCGGACTTACAGGAACCGGTATTCATATAGCCGGAATCGAGAGTGATATATCCGGTATCTTTGAGCAGAGTACGAATATCCACGGCCTTATCGCCTTCAGAGCCTTCAAAAAAGGGGAGTTGATACTGCTGGTCTTCAATGGTCAATGTCGCATGTTTTTCTAGCATCGTGTACCTATAATTTTATTCTTTAAGAAGAGTGGATTACTCTTCAGCGGGTTATTGCCAGGTCGAGTGGAGAGGGGGGGGGAAGGAGCAAATTAGAAATTCAACCTATTCTGTTTCGACGCACTGGCAGTTCATCGGTTGCCGGAAGGTGTATTGTGGAAACATGGTCGATCCTTGATCGAATACGTCCACACTTATTCCAGAACCGGTTAATATCTACTCCTGAATCAATAAAGTAGCAGGAATGTGTTGAAAAAGCAAGTTCCGGCCCAATATCTGTTAAGAGCAAGTAACTTCCTTGAGGAGAATGGAAGGGACGCAGGTCACGAGTGCGGCCGGGAAAAGTTGTGTAATTCTGCGGGGGTGATCCCCGCTCCAGAAGGCAGGCCAGTCATCGGGTAGTGAACTCTTCGAGACTGATCGGAATATGGTCAGTTTTAAACGTAGGCTGGGGCGGATAGGCTGTAAGTCGTAAAATTAAAGCGGGTGGGTCTTGTCATTGTCGTGCAGAGAATGGCGAGGCAGTAGGAAAAAGAAGGGAAAACCGGACCATTCTCTTTACTGATACCATTTCTTTTTTCCATGTTGAAACCCAAGAATAAACGCGCCGTATTTACCTTCAGTTTCATGCATGATCCATATCGGGGAGTGGCTCAGTCTGGTAGAGCGCAGCGTTCTGGACGCTGATGCCTGAGGTTTGAATCCTCTCTTCCCGCCCATTTTATTTCTGCACTTTTCCTCCCTCTCCCTCAAGCGCCAGCTCGATCAAACGCTCCAGAAGTGCCGGGAAATCAAGCCCATAAACTGCCGCTGCCTGGGGGAGCAGGCTGGTCGGGGTCATCCCTGGAATCGTGTTCGTCTCCAGTATATAAATTTCACCCTCTTCGGTGAGGATCATATCGGTGCGGGAATAGCCGCGTAGTTGCAGGGCCCGATGGGCTTCCAGGGCCAATTGCTGGGCCTTTTCGCTCAGTTCCTGGCTGATGGGGGCCGGGCAGAGCTCCCTTGAGGCCCCGGGCTGATATTTGGCGGTATAATCAAAAAAGAGAAATTCCTTGTTGGGGATAATCTCCACCAGGGGCAGGGCGGTCAGCTCTTCATTGCCAAGGACCCCGCCGGTAATCTCCCGACCCTTGACAAACTGCTCCACCATGACCTGGGAGTCATGCTCGTAGGCGGTCTTGATACCGGCGGCCAGCTCTTCCGTGGTTGTGGCAATCGACATCCCCAGGCTTGATCCGGCCCGCACTGGTTTTATCACCAAGGGCAGATGCAGGCGTGCCAGCAATCTCTCCGGCGCCTGCACGTCTTCGGGCCGGGCCATCTCCCATTCGGCCACTGGCAGGCCATGCAGTCGGTACATGATCTTGGCCACATTTTTATCCATGGCCATGGCGCTGCCCAGCACCCCTGATCCTTGATAGGGAATGCCCAGCAGGTCGAGATAGCCCTGCACCGTTCCGTCCTCACCGTACAAGCCATGCAGAAGGATAAAGGCGACATCGATAGAGGGTGCATCCTGGGCCAAGGTTGCCAGATCCGTGGCGGGATCGTAGCGGGTGACTCTGAATTTCTGGGGATCCAGGGCCTTCTCCACTCCCAGTGCGCCCTTCAGCGATACCTCCCGCTCACTCGATCGACCACCTGCCAGCAACGCCACCCGAATTCTCTTGTCTTCGCTCACCACAGCTCTCCTTTGTGTGCATCCTTTATTCGTGGCCAGGTTCCGGTTCTCTGCCGTTTCAATCGGAAATGGCCTTTCATTTTCTCAAGACTCGGCTATTATACCCCTATGAAGAGAGTAGATAAAGATATTATCAAAAAAATTGCCGAGATCGTTGGCGAGGGCAACTGTACCACCCGTCTTGAGGATCTGCATTGTTATTCCTATGACGGCACCGGCAAGACCTTTCTCCCCGAGATCGTGGCCTTTCCTGATTCCGCGGCCCAGGTTGCTGGTTTGATGCGCATAGCCAGCGCCCATGTCTTCCCCGTGGTGGCCCGAGGCGCCGGCAGCGGCATGACCGGCGGTTCTCTGCCGATTCAGGGCGGGATGGTGCTGGCCTTTTCCCGCCTGAACCGTATCCTGGAGATTGACCGCGATAACCAGATTGCGATCGTTGAGCCGGGTGTTATTACCGGAGACTTTCAGCAGGCGGTTAAAAAGCTTGGATTGTTCTACCCCCCAGACCCGGCCAGCCAGGCCTTTTGCACCATGGGCGGCAACGCCGCCGAATGCGCCGGTGGCCCGGCGGCGGTGAAATACGGGGTGACCAAGGATTTCATTATAGGTCTTGAGGTAGTGCTGGCCAGCGGCGAGATCCTGACCACCGGCACCCGTACTGAAAAAGGAGTGGTCGGGTATGATCTGACCCGGCTGTTTATCGGCTCGGAAGGGACTCTGGGGATTATCACCAAGATCATCACCCGCCTTATCCCTCTGCCTGAGCACAAGGAAACCTTTTTGATCAGTTCCCGCTCGCTGTCCCAGGCGACTACCCTGGTGGCTGCCATCCTGAACCATAATATCCGTCCCTGCACCTTGGAATATATGGATCGCACCGCAATCGGCCTGGTCTCAAAACTGCTGCCGGAACCCCCGGCGCCAGATATCCAGGCCATGCTCCTGCTCGAACTGGACGGCAGCAAGGGCGAGGTGCTGGAACAGAGCGGACGCCTGGGCGCGCTCCTGAGTACCCCCCCCTATGACCTCCATTGCACCATCCGCCAGGCCGCCACAGAGAGCGAACGGCAGGAATTATGGCGGGCCAGAAGATCCATCTCGCCAGCCACCTTTCAACTGAGTCCCCACAAGATCAGCGAGGATGTGGTCGTCCCCCGTTCCAAGATCCCTGAACTGGTGACCTTTACCGAAAAGCTGGCCCATGAGCTTGGCCTCACCATCCTCACCTTTGGCCATGCCGGTGATGGCAATATTCATGTCAATATCATGCTTGACCGTGACCAGGAAGAGCAACGGCGCCAGGGCGAAATCGCCCGCGAGCGGCTTTTCCGGCAGGTCATAAATCTTACGGGGACCTTGTCCGGTGAGCATGGCATAGGTATCACCAAGTCTGCATTTTTGCCCCTGGAGCTTGATAGCACCACCCTGACAGTCATGAAACGACTCAAGACCCTCTTTGACCCGCAAGGGATTTTGAACCCCGGAAAGATATTTCCACCGGGGCTTGCCGATTAACAAAAACATGCTTCTGGTTCCCATGCGGAGCATGGGAACCAGAAGCATGTCTCCTATTGACAACGCCACCAAATTATTGACAATCACCTTGTCGTATTGTAACTATTTTTTGTTTCCTCTTGTCGGAAAGTGGGGAAAAGTTATTTTTGTTCTTCTCCGCTTCTCAAGAGGATGTGCGCTTTTTGGTTTCCATGCGGCGCATGGGAACCAGGGAAAAAATGTATATGAATAGCTATTCATTTCTTTGTGGTGTTCTTTGTTCCTTCCATTCTAAGCCGGTGCGTGACAAATATGAAAAAAATGCCTTCTTCGTTATTGGTAAAACTCCTTTCCTTCTTTTTGGTTGTGCAGATGATTTACTCTGGAGGAATGGCTTTTGCTGCTGAAAACAGAAACATTGTCCCTGTGGTTCAACTGCTGCTTGCTGACAGGGATAGCGCTGTTACCGAACTCAAAGATGACGTGGTTGTTATTGCCTCGGATAATGTGGACACTGTCGCCAGTGTCTCTATTGATGAGGTGTCAGGCACTACGCTGTTGCAGGTACAGGATGGCCTGGCAACATTGCAACCTGACGCGATTATCTATATCATTCCCGGCGCGGATGAGAGATTCCCGTTTGGCCTGGCTGGGCGTGTGGAATCCGTCACTTCCAATGGTGATGGCACCACCACTGTAAAATTGCTGCCTGCGACATTTGCCGATGTTATTAAGGATGCGCAGATAGATATGACAGATATTCCCCTTGATGCGGATAATTTGATCGGGATTATAGCCCCCGCTGCGGTGCAACCGTCGGAGAGCGCTCTTGCCATGGCCAAGAGCGGCCTCGGCAAGAACGATATCTCTTTTCGGAATGGGGCGATAGTGGTGCGAAAGGATGTTAATAATGTCGGATTTTCTCCTGTTCCAAAAGATATTACAAGCGTAGGTACGGTATCTTTGAATGTGAAGGTTAAATTGATAGACATGGGGGTGGATGCCTCAAAAATGAAGCCATATTCAGCCGGAACTGAAGCAAGTTTGTTGGTTTCAGGTTCGCTTGATGATATAAAATTGACCCATGTAATCGATTTTTCTGGGTTATCATTGGATAAGTTTGATGTGCGTGTGAATGGCCAGTTGAATGCCAAAATGGCATTTAATGTGGAGGGTGAAGCAACATTTGGATATTTCAGCAAGGCCTGGGAGGACGTGGAAGATGAACATTTCAAACTTCTTGGTGTGAAAGGGAAACTGGAAGGGATGAGCACTGATGATAAAAAAGGAAAATATCCCATTGCCGGTTTGGTCTGGTCAATAGAATGTCCGAATCCTGCGAAATGTCTGGTCTTGCCGGGGCAGACGAAGACACCGCTTAGTAGAGCAAAACCATTGGGCGTCATCGTTTGGGTTTACGCAGACCTTGAGGGCACGATAAGCGTTGACGGAAGTTTTACACCTGTCAGCATCAATGGCGGCAAGCTTGAATTAGGGTTGAAAAAAGAAAAGGGTGGCGAATTTGACGTATCCACATCCTTGACGAGGACAGCAGCGTCAAGCCCACGGTTGATAGAGGTACTGGGGTTTGATGGGACTGTTGGAGTTGAGGTGTTTGGTGGTATCACCACTGATCTGGATGTCTTTACAGGAGGCATATATGTTGCAAATGTTGGTATGGATGCAGGTTTTCAAGGATCAGCGGGAGTGCTTGGTAAAACCAGCTATGGCTCAAATACCCTTCGTGATTGGTCTTGGGAGGGAGAGATCTGCCGGGACGCCAGCACAATAGGCGCGGGAGCGGTCTTTCGTGCCACTGTGGACTTTGGGGTGGAGGTCAATACATCATGGAAACGATTGTCCGGCGACACTGGCTTTAAGTATAACTGGCAGTTACCCTCTGATGAGGATATGGAAAAAATCGGGCAGCATGGCTTATGGTGGACAGCGATCTGGGAGAGAGAAGCATGTGCTGAAAAGGATTGCAACGGGGATCTTGGCGGGACGGCATACGTGGATTATTGTGGTACTTGCGTCGGCGGGAAAACTGGGAAAACCGCTTGTGTGTTAGATTGCAATGGGGATCCTGGCGGGACGGCGTACAAAGACAATTGTGACATCTGCGTTGGAGGGAATACCGGAAAGACGGCTTGTAGTGCCGATTGCAATGGGGTTTCTGGCGGCACGGCGGTACTTGATAACTGCGGCATCTGTGTCGGTGGCAATACCGGCCGGGTTTCTGTCTGCCGCATGCTCCCTGACACTGGCCAGACCGGGGACTACACCGTCACCTTTGGCGAGGACTCGGACTATACCATCAACCCCCCCTCCTATACCGACAACCATGATGGCACGGTGACTGACAACATCACCGGTCTTATGTGGCAGCAGGGCAATGCCGACGGGGGGGCCACCTACAACTGGTATCAGGCGACGGGGGTGTATGATGCTACTTCCAACCCATCGACCCAGAATGTATGTAAAGCGCAGACCACCGGGGGCCATTCGGACTGGCGTCTGCCGACCCAAAAGGAATTGATGGGTATCGTAGACTATGGCCGATTTAATCCCAGTATCGACACGACGAAATTCACCGGCACCATTGCGACCGAGTACTGGTCGTCTACTACTTATGCGGGAATTTCCAGCTACGCATGGATTGTCGTTTTTAACTTTGGCTACGTCAACGCCAACACTAAGTCGGACGGCAACTATGTTCGGTGTGTTTGCGGCGGACAGTGAGTCGATGATTTGACGCTTTGACTTTTTTATAACAAAGAAAAAAAGTCATGGTCTGTTACGAGAATTTTCCCTTTGTCCGCTCGTCATGGAACTTGTTGTTTTTGTCGAATCCATTCTTTGGGTCTCATGCTCCGCATGGGAACCAGGCAGATAATAATGGGGCGAAACGCCGCCTGTTATAGGGCTGTTGGTTGGGGGGGCAGGTACGAATATCCAGTCAGGAAGCTGAAATTGTTCAAGGGGAAGGTACAGAGCCTTGGGATTTCATATATGGTTATTGCCGAACAGAGGGGCACGGCTTCCGGTTTGAAAAGACGGGTGGTGACGGAAAAATTGATATTTATGGAGGGGTGAGATGAAGGGAAAGTGGATTAAGGTGATTCTGACAGGCACGTTGCTACTGGCGGCCCCGGGGTTGGCCGCAGCGTTTACGGCCGCCAATGGCACAGTGACAGACGAGCGAACAGGACTGGTCTGGCAGCAGCAGGATGATGGACAGCAAAGAACCTGGGACGCGGCTATCAGCTACTGCGAGGGACTGATCCAGCCGGATAACAAGAGCGACTGGCGCCTGCCCAATATCAAGGAACTGGAATCAATTATCGATGATAGCCGTTATAACCCCAGTATCGACACGGAGGTTTTCACCGGTGCCACTGCGTCCGATTACTGGTCGTCTACTACTTATGCGGGCATTTCCAGCTACGCATGGTTTGTCAATTTCAGCTATGGCTACATCAACCCCTACGTTAATTCAAACAACTGCTATGTTCGGTGTGTTCGCGGCGGACAGTGAGCCGGTAATTTGACGCTTTGATTATTTGTCTTTTGGTAACTCCCCACCACAAGAGAGCTGCTTGGGTGAGTCGCTTGGATTTTTCCTGGTTCCCAAATTGTAATTGGGGTCAGAGTAAATTCCCCCCTGGTTCCCAGGCGGCGCATGGGAACCAGGGAATCGGGAAGGGGGCTTCAAAAACCCAGTTGGCTGTGCGAGCCAAGCCGCACAAGGCGTAGGGTATTTGCATCCGGTTTGCAGTAGATCAAGATCAGGTCGGGCTTGATATGGCAGTCACGGTGATCTTTCCAGTCACCTGTAAGCGGGTGGTCACAGTGTTGCGGGGCAAGGGGGTGATCATTGGCGAGCAATTTTACAATATGAACAAGGTCGGCGTCGAGGGTTTCCCTGTGTCTTCCTTTGCTCTCGCGCTTGTAATCGCGTTTGAACTGACTGGTGCGTTCAATCGTCCGCATGAAGGTCACTCATCAGGGCTTCAACGCTGTCGAATTGCGGAAGCTTGCCGGCGCGAGCCTCTTTCATCGCCGCAATGGTGGTGGCATTGGGTATCAGTGGATCAAATGGCAGGGCATGTTCTCGCGCAACCCTGGTCAGCAACAGACGCACGGCATCAGACACTGTAAGTCCCATTGTTGCCAACACGGCCGCAGCCTCTTCTTTAATTGCACCATCGATTCGAGCCTGTACAAGTTGGTTTGCTGCCATGATTTTCTCCAGAGAAGTTGATTGATATTGGTTGAATTACATTGTAATTCACGGAGATCTTTAAGGCAAGGAGATAATCCTTATTTCCCCTCGTTCCCATGCGCCGCATGGGAACGCAGTGCGAGATGCGTCGCATCTATACTGCCCTGTGGAATCATCCCGTCAATTTGCTTTGAACTGGATGCAACGCATCCAGGATGAGTTCCCATGCGGCGCATGGGAACCAGAAAATCAAATGGAAATATTGTATATAACAGCGCTGAGGATGGTATCTGTGATGTACGGCAGATGGAGTTTGCCAGACGCCGCGCCAGAAAACAGCGGAACAGACTGCTGTTTTCTGGATGCGGCATAAGAGTCCGTAAGCAAAGTAATCAAGAAAAAGACCTTGATTACTTTGCAACGGACTCTAAAAATCCATTGACAGAAAGAGAAGTTCATTTTATAAGTGCAGATTCTTTTAAGCAATTAAGTGCTTTTTTAATTATTAAAAAAGGTCGTTCGTCGTCCTTTTTTCTGAACCTACGATACCTTGGAGTCCTAAATGATAGAAGTTGAAGTTCGTGGAGATATTGAATACGCCATCAGACAACTGAAGAAAAAATTGCAGATTGATGGCATTAAGAGAGAATTAAAACGTCGTGAATGCTATGAGAAGCCAAGCATTGCGAAACGTAAGAAACAAGCCGAGGCCCGCAGAAAGCTTCGGAAGTTTAATCGCACCCGCCGGGCATAGGCTCACCAAAATAATAACGCCTGGAGTCTGCTTGCTCCGGGCGTTATGTTTTTCTCTCTGCTGAGAGCTTCCTGTGTCCCCTCTGAGCAACTCCCATCAGTCTCTCTCCCCGTCTTTTTTATCTGCCAAATCGCTCTTTCTTCATTACCTGATCACTGAAAAACGAGTTGCCGATAATACGGTTTTGGCATATCGTGCTGATATCGATCTCTTTTTTAGCTTTCTGGGGCGGCAAAAACTTGCCACGCTGGAAGGAGTTGACAGCAAGATCATTCACGCCTTTCTCGAACAGTGCGCCACCCGTCACCTCTCTCACCGCAGTAATGCCAGAAGGATCTCGGCCCTGAAGAGTTTCTTTGGGTTTTTACAGACAAACAGCATTATTAAGCACAATCCCTTGGCTGCAATTGACCTGCCGCGGACCGGCAGTCAGCTCCCCAAGGCCCTCTCCGTAAGTGATGTGAGCAAATTACTGACCCCGCCCGCCATCATCACTCCACAGATCCAGCGTAATTACACGATGCTGCATCTCCTCTATGCGACCGGGATGAGGGTTTCGGAGCTGGTTGCCATCCCCCTTGCGGCCTGCAATCTCTCATCCTGCTTTGTCAGGGTGATCGGTAAGGGTAACAAGGAACGCCTTGTCCCTTTTGGCATCCCGGCCCAGGAGCTCATCGAGCATTACCTCAAGACTGCCCGCCCGTTGATCCTCAAGGGGAGGCGCAGTAACGTCCTTTTTGTCAGTAACCGCGGCCGAGGCATGAGCCGCCTCCGTTTCTGGCAGATCATCAAAGAGGCGGCGATAGCGGCCGGGATCAGCAGGCCCATCTCACCGCATATGCTGCGTCACTCCTTTGCCACTCACCTCCTGACCCATGGCGCCGACCTGCGTTCGGTGCAACTTATGCTGGGCCATTCCGACATTGCCACCACCCAGATTTACACCCATATCGATCAGGACCGACTCAAAGAGCTTCATAAAAAATTTCACCCACGCGGATGAAAGACTGCTATATTGGTTTGAATAGCCTTATAGCATTGACAGTGCAACATGCTGGACATTGGCAATCTTTTCAGAGAATAAAGTAGTATCTATTGGAGGGAAATACGGAATGCGCATCGCGACGATCATCTATCAGCTTGCCGTCACCTGCTGGTTGGGCGGGGCGGCCCTGTTTACCTTTGTCCTGACCCCCATTATCTTCAAGGCCTATTCCCGTGATATAGCCGGTGGAATCGTGGGCGTCCTCTTTCCTGGATATTTTCGTTGGGGCCTGGCCTGGGGCGTCGTGGCCCTCGTCTGTCTGATGCTGACAAAAAGCCGCCGGGCCGTGGCTTCAGGGGTTATTCTTGCGATTATGCTTGCCATCACTGCGATCCAGGCCTTTATTGTCGAACCGCGTGTTGCCGCTTTGAAGCGAGAGATCCCGTCTTTTGTGACGACTCCGTCTGATCATCCCTTACGGGTTCAGTTCCGGAAATTACATGGGATATCAGCCGTTGCCAACCTTACGGTCATCGGTGCCGGGGTGATCCTGGTGATCTTCTCGTCTTCTCCGGCAAAAAAGAAAGAGGATTCTGCTACGGAAATCGTTCACAAATAAGTTAGGGCGAAATGCACCTGGAAGCATGCAAGTAATCACTACCCATCTTAACGCCGACTTTGACGGTCTGGCCTCCATGATCGCTGCCCAGAAACTCTACCCGGATGCGGTTATGGTCTTCTCTGGTTCTCAGGAGAAGAGTTTGCGCGACTTCATCTTTGAGGTCCTGGATGATCGCTATTCCTTTGTGAAATTAAAAAATATTGATTTCCAGGCCATAACCAAGCTCATCGTGGTGGATACCCGTATTGCCAAACGCATTGGGGGCCTGGCCACCTGCCTCGATAATCCAGGACTCTCTCTCCACCTCTTCGACCATCACCCGGACAGCCCGGAAGACATGAAGGGGGAGTTTACGATGGTAGAGGAAGTTGGCTCAACGACTACCCTCTTCACCCAGATCTTTCAGGAGCGGCAGATCCCGATTTCAGGGGCTGAGGCCACCATCTTTGCCCTTGGCATCTACGAAGATACCGGCTCACTTACCCACGCGACCACACGACCAGCTGATCTCCAGGCCGTAGCCTGGCTCTTGGCACAAGGCGCCAGCCTGGAGACCATCTCCCAGTTTATCACCTACGACCTTACCGCCATCCAGGTTGAACTGCTGCACGATCTGATGAAGACGGCCAGTAGTTACACCATCGAAGGGGTCGAGATCGTGGTGGTCACCTTGACCCTCCCGGAATATCTCGACGACTTTGCCTTGATCGTCCGACGCTTCATGATCATGGAGAACCTGGATACCATCTTTGCCCTCGTCTCCATGGCCGGACGCATTTATCTGATTGGAAGAAGCCGGATTGCGGAGGTCAATATCGGAGAGGTGGCAAGGGACTTTGGCGGTGGCGGTCATGCCACTGCCGCTGCCGCCACCATCCATGATATGACCTTGATTGAGGCCCAGGACAAGCTGATTCGGGTTCTGCATCGCCATATCCGGCCCCGGGCTATCGCCAGCGAGATGTTGTCCCAACCTGTTATCTCTGTGCCGGCTGAAATGAGCATCAATCAGGCTCATGATCTTCTCACCCGATATAATATTACGGCCTTGCCGGTGGTGGCTGGCGCTGTGACAAGTGGGGAAACAACAGAAGGAGGAATCAGCCAGCAGCGAGCGCAGCAAGTAATCATTCTTGCCGGGCCGGCCGTCGAGGTAGTCGGCATCATCACCCGACGGGTTATCGAGAAGGCCATCCATCATGAACTCGGCCACCTGCCCGTGAGCGAATACATGAGTGGCGACATTGAAATTCTGCCCTTGAGCGCCACCCTTGCTGATATTGAAGAGCTGATCATCGAACGGAGGCAGCGCTTGATCCCCGTTGTGCATGAGCACCAGCTTGTAGGCATTATCACCCGTACTGATCTCCTGAATATGTTGGTCAACGACCCGGCCCATCTGCCCAGAAAGCTCCGGCAGGAGACCGACCAGCCGATTCAGGAACGGAGCAGAAACCTGAACCCGCTGATTACGGAAATCCTGAGTCAAGACCTTGTTGCCCTCCTGCGGACCATTGGCGAGGTGGCTGAATCTTTATGCTTCAAGGTCTTTGCCGTTGGCGGTTTTGTCCGTGATCTGCTCCTGCAGAACAAAAACCTTGATCTTGATATTGTGGTGGAAGGGGACGGCATTGTCTTTGCAAAAAAACTGGCCCAGAGGCTCAAGGGGACGGTCAAGGCCCATGAACGTTTTATTACCGCCATGATCAGGCTGCCGGATTGGGGGACAAGCTGGGGGGGGAACGGTCTGCGGATCGATGTGGCCACGGCCCGGCTTGAATATTATGATTATCCGGCGGCCTTGCCCACCGTTGAACTTTCCTCGATCAAACTTGACCTCTACCGCCGTGACTTCACCATCAATGCCATGGCCATCCAGCTTAATCCGGCCCAGTTCGGCACCTTGATTGATTTCTTTAACTGCCAGGGAGACCTGAAGGCCAAGACCATCAAAGTCTTGCATAATTTAAGCTTTGTCGAAGATCCCACCCGTATCTTCCGGGCCATCCGTTTTGAAAAGCGCATGGATTTCAAAATCGACGCCCATACCAGCCGTCTGATCCAGAGTGCGGTCAAGATGCAACTCTTTGGCAAGGCCCATGATCCCCGTTTTTTTACTGAACTGCGGTTGATCTTTTCCGAGGAAAATCCGCTCCCGGCCATCAACCGCCTGGCCGAATTCAAACTCTTCCAGTTTCTTTGGCCGGATCTGAAGCCTAACCTGAAGATTGATCGCCGCTTCAATCATATCCTGACCCAGGCAGGGCAGGCCCTTTCCTGGTTTCACCTGCTCTATCTTGATGAGCCTTGTCCTGCCTGGCAGGTCTATCTGCTGGCCATCATGGGTCGCTCCAAGGCGGCTGAACTCTCGGCCTTTTGTTTGCGATTTGGGCTGCCGCCCAAGACCCGTGAATTTTTGTTGCACCAGAAAAGCACGGCCGACAAGATATCCCATGTCCTCTACCGCCGACCAGCTATTCGCCGATCAGAACTGTATTGGCTTCTGGGCGATCTTGCCGGTGTCGGACTCCTTTACCTCATGGCTATCGCTAGAAAAAACGAGATCAAGAAAGGTGTCTCCCTGTATGTCACCTCCTTGCGAAAAATAAAAACCGAGCTGACGGGTGCTGACCTCAATGCTATGGGCTATCATCCTGGGCCCGGGTTCAAAGTGATGCTGGGTGAGCTGTTGACTGCCCGTCTTGATGGACTGGTGCAGACGAAGCA
>DDWW01000045.1:38335-80767 GCA_002347085.1 Desulfobulbaceae bacterium UBA2276
CAATATCATCTAAGCCGATAGTTTTTTGGCGATTCTGGCAACATGCTCGCCCTGAAAACTGGCTCCTGCCAGCTCGTTGGCACTGGGAGACCGGCTGCCATCTGCGCCGGCAATGGTCGAGGCCCCATAGGGAGAACAGCCGCTGATTTCCTGGGTGTTCATCTGGCCGGAAAACGTATACGGCAACCCGACAATCACCATTCCCTGATGGAGCAGGGTAATATGAAAACTCAGAATCGTGGTCTCTTGGCCACCGTGCTGAGTATTGGAACTGGTAATGACACTACCGGCCTTGCCCACCAGAGCCCCTTTCATCCACAACTGCCCGGTGCTGTCCAGAAACTGGCGCATTTGCCCGCACATATTGCCAAACCGGGTGGGAGTACCGAAGATAACGGCATCTGCCTCTCCCAGTTCTTCTATTGTACAGACTGGAACCTTTTTTTGTAATTCCTGGGTTGCGACTGCGCCCATCTTCTCCAAGACATCGGCGGTCAGTGTCTCGGGTACTCGCCGCAGTATGACCTCCGTGCCCTCTACCGTCCGTGCTCCTTCTGCCGCTGCCTCTGCCATTTTGTAAATGTGTCCATACAGGGAATAGTAAACAATCAGTAGCTTCATTGTTGGTGCCCCTTTTAAACTCTCTTGAATTTTAATGTCCTGCCCCCCCTTTTTAGCGGGCATTACTTTATTGGGAGTGCTCAGCAACGCTTGTCAGAATTGTCTTTTCTTCTTTGCGCCAACTCAGGAGCACTTCTTTTCTGAATCGATGTAGCCTGTTCCCTTGCACATTTCACATTGCTGCTCAGGAGAACATTGGCACTCTTCCCAGTCTTCTCCCTTTTGGGTTCCACGCCACTCCGCATTACATTCACAGGTGCCTGCAATTATTTTTTTTCCTTGGCATAGGGGACAGACAGTTTTGTTTTCTTGGGTCATCACTCTTTCTCCTTTTAGAAAATGGGTTGTCCTGCACGAATGCAGGGGGGGATTTCTGACCCAAGAGTACAGGCTCAATCAGGTCAACGGTGTTGCAGCCATCTTTTTCACTGAATTCATTACCTTGCTGACCTGTTCGTGGTTCTTCATGCAGTTCTTGTCATTCTTACAAGAGCTGCCCTGCCAATTTTTTCTCAATAAGTTGCAGGTCTTCCCAAGTCTGACGCTTCATCTCCTCGGCCTGGAGCAGATATGAAGGGTGATAGGTGGGCATGAGCGGGATCTGCCTGCCGTCAAGGGCGGTGTAGAGATGAAAGCGGCCTCGCAATTGCGACAGGGATTGCGGTAGATCGAGAAGGGACCTAGTGGCGATAATACCCATGGTGCAGATCACTTCCGGGGCAATCACCGCAATCTGGCGGCGCAGATAGGCGAGGCAGCGCTGAATGTCGGCAGCTACCGGCTGAGAGGATGCCGGCAGGCCGCATTTGATACTATTGGTGACAAAGATATCGTCAGCAGCGAGATGGATTGCCGTAAGCATCCGTGACAGCATCTGGTCTTCCTCCAGGCCGAAGATCGTTTCCGGAGGAGGTGAGAGCTGTTCAGGGGCTGTCAGCCAAGTGCCGATGATAAGCAACCGGGCCCGTGGTGTCCCCCGGCCTGGAACTGGAGCTACCCGTTGCGCATGGAGCTGACAGTTACGGCAAGCATTGATGTCACCACTGATATCGATAAGCGTTTCCGTAACCGCAGATGCAAGGGCAGAGGGAGTGGCGGGGACAGAATCAGGGGCAGAATCAGCGGTATGGTGAGCGACCATAGGGGGACTCTTTGCCTGAACCAGTGTCTCGATCTCGGCGGGAGTCGTGGCCTTCCTGGCCAGAAATTGCAGGATGCCCGCATCATGGGGATAGGATTCAATCCCCAAAGCACGATGATATGCTATCAGCATTCGAAGATCGTCTATGATCTCAAGTCGTTGTGGCTCCATGTTTCCTTTGTGCTCGTATGTCGATTTTGTGGAATGGTACCTTGACAAAACCCGTAAAAGACAAATTATACACTTCAGTGGCCGTTAAGAAATAACCACTACGGTTTTATCTATTTTGTTACGGCCAGTTATGCATGCCGTTGTACTTTTAAAAATTACCAAAAGAATAAAAGGAACCAAAATGCCTATTTACGAATTCAAATGCGATGACTGTAACCAGACCTTTGAAAGTCTGGTGCTTATTGCCTCTGCCGTTGATACCATCCGCTGCAAACACTGCAACAGCGCAAATATCAAAAAAATTCTCTCGGCCACCAGCAGTCAATCCGCCCAAAAGACCTCCGTCCCGGCCGGAGCCCTGTCCGGCTGCTCTTCCCGCTCCGGTTTTTCCTGAGCATAGGCAAGAAGGGATCCGGGCGATCCCGATTCAAACTGTCAGAGGGGATAATAACTATCGTTATTCCCTTTTTTTTTCTTCTTTGGGTGAGAAGTCAAAGACCATCTCCTCTTTTTTTAACAAGCCATGTTGTTCTCTTGCCACTTCCTCCAGGTAACGCATGTCGGTTGTTACCCGTTTGATATCTTCACGCAAGGCATTGTTTTTTTCCACCATGGCCTGCTTTTCAGCATTCAAGGTAGCAACCTGTATCTTTTGCTTGCGTAAGAAAAAGAGTCCTTTCCCGGGAGTAAAAAAGATCGCCAGCAGGAGGATACCAACAAGCAGTATCGAGATCCGATACAACTTCTTTTGCTGGAGTGGCGATAAGGGTGTTTTATATGTTCTCTTCATAAATATCTCTGCAAAAACAAACCTAAATGAATAGAGATCTCTCATCTTGATCTCCTATTTAATAATCATGAACGTGAACATCTTCATTCTAATCTTTTTCAGTAAAAAAATATAATCTTTTCAACAAAGCCCTTGTGTGCAAGTTTTGGCGTACCGGAATCCTGGAAGTGCTTTATCGGTTGCGTAAAATGCTGTTGTTCGGGTATAATATCAGGTTATTTTTTTAGGAGCCGTTATGGAGTAGCTTGGTTTTTTGTAATTATTTGGTAATGGCACCTTATGCCGTACCGAATAGTCAAGTGGTCATGTTATTTATTTACAATGGCTTAGGAGCATACTCAAAGTATCAGATGGAAATATATCTGAGGGTTGTTTCAAGGGTTAATTCAATATTCTATGCCAGAGGGCGGAAGTCAGGGAGAAACGAATGTACACTGCGGCAGATTTACGCAAGGGGTTGAAGGTTCAGGTTGACGGAGCGCCTTATATCGTTACCGATTTTGAGTTCTCCAAACCGGGAAAAGGGCAGGCCCTGTATCGCTGCAAGATGCGAAACATGATCACCGGTAACCAGTTGGTGCAGACCTATCGCTCCAATGACAAGTTTGATAAGCCTGATCTGGAAGAGCGGAAGATGCAGTATCTCTACTGTCAGGAAAATGATTACCATTTCATGGATACCCAGAATTTTGAGCAACTGGCCATTGATAAGGAGCATCTGGGCGACAACGTCAATTATATGATTGATAATATGGAGATGGAAGTGCTTTTCTTTCAGGACAAACCCATTGATGTCAGTATGCCCATGTTTGTCAATCTGCTGGTGACCAAGGCTGATCCCTGGGCCAAGGGCGATACTTCAGGGTCGGACAGCAAGCCGGTGACGGTAGAGACGGGCTATGTGCTTCAGGTTCCGCCTTTTGTTGAGGAGGGCGACAAGATCCAGATTGATACCCGGACCGGTGCCTATGTGACCAGGGTTAAAGAATAAAATGGCGTCTCAAAAAGGGCCAAATACTTCGTTGCACTCCAGCCATCGTCACTGCGGCGTACCCAAAAGTGCGCCTCATTCCTCAGGCTTTGTGCGCCTCGTCTTTGGCCCTTTTTGCTTAGCCATTCCCTTGATCATTTGTAACGAAACTCATAATAAATTTCATGCTTGATCTCCAGGGGCTACGCTTCCGCGCAGCCTTTTTTCATTCTCTCCGTTCCTTTTTTGTCCGTCAGCAGTTTCTCGAAGTTGATACCCCCATTCGTCAACCTCTGCTCCTTCCTGAATTGAATATCGAACCCCTGGCCTCCGAGGGCTGGTTCCTGCAGGCATCCCCGGAGCTTTGTATGAAGCGCCTTCTGGCCGCAGGATGCAGCCGGATCTTTCAGCTCTGCAACTGTTTCCGCAAGGGCGAGCGCGGCCGTCTGCATCTGGAAGAATTCACCATGCTGGAGTGGTACCGGACGAATGGTGGCTATGAGGATCTGATGGCGGATTGCGAGGCGTTGCTTGGCTCCTTGCTGGCGGATCTGGGTGGGATGGCCCCCTGTACCTTTTCCAATGAAAATCTGCGGGTGGGCGACCGGGTTATCTCCCTGCACCCCCCCTGGGAAAGGCTCTCGGTGCACGAGGCCTTTGCCCGCTACAGTCCGGTATCCCTTGAGCAGGCCCTGGCCGCTGATACCTTTGATGAGATTCTGGTTGAGTATGTCGAACCTTTTCTGGGGATGGACAGGCCTCTCTTCCTCTACGATTATCCGGTGGAACTCGGGTCGCTGGCCAAGCGCAAAGATGGCTCTCCCCAGCTTGCCGAGCGCTTTGAGTTGTATATCAATGGCATCGAGCTTGCCAACGGCTTTTCCGAACTCACTGACAGTCATGAGCAGCGCCGGCGCTTTGAGCAGGAGCTGTCCATGATGGATGAAGAGCGCCGGCAGCAGTCCCGGATGCCCGAGCGTTTTCTGGAAGAACTGGCAGGGCTTGATCGGGCCGCAGGCATCGCCCTGGGGGTGGATCGTCTGCTCATGCTCTTGATAGGCAAGGAGAGCGTGGGCGAGGTGGTTTCCTTTGCCCCTGTTGACTTTGATTGATCTTTTTTATTATCTGTTATCTGGAAAGTAGTAAGCCTTGCTCGCTGTTTTGCCCTGCAACTCCCTTATGCAGGATAATCTGACCGCCATCCGTCCGTCCCTGTTCATAGATGTCCCGGTAAATCATGGCCCCGGAGCCTGAACGCCTGCGCAAACGGGGAAAGCGCATCCCGACAAATCGGTCCAGAGCCCTGTCTTCTGCGGTGATTAAAGCCGTAATCTTTTTTTGAACACCATCCTTTTTTTCGTCATCATTTTTTTTGGGAATGTGAGCATCCCGCAGCGTCTCCTGGGCCAGCAGCTTATCGTAAAATCCCTGCAACAACCCCAGATAATAGCTGTTGCGCGCCCGGATGCCTTTGCCACTGGCCTTGGTCCTGTTTTGTTGCCACAGCGCGGCAAGTTTTCCTGCCAGAAAGGCGTAGCAGTATTCAGCAATGGCCACATTCTCCTGTCTGCCGAAAAGTTCAATGGTCTTGTGCTGGGTGTCTGTCAGTGGATCGTAGAGGCTGGCGGTGACCACCTTGACATAAAAAAAGCGGAGGAGGATGGCGCAGATCTTGTGCTGCCAGCTCTCCAGCCGCTTGCAACGGCCGTTGATAATCAGGGAGGTGAATTCCGATTGGGCGTCTTCCTGAATCTGTTGCAGGTTATGGCGCGCCATCAACTGGCTGGCTTTTTCCATGGCCAACGCTGCTTCGTGTTCATTGGCTGAGCCTGCCAGGGCCAGGAGTTTGCCGATCCGGCGGATAAACTGCCGCCCCTGCTCTGTCTGCTGACTGTAGGCAGGACTTGTTCCTGCAAACTCCGGCAGATCGCCTGAGGCGCGGCGAAACGGTGCGGGCAGGCCGAGCAGGTCACAGGCCTTTTCAAAGAGGGGGCCATGACCTCCATCGGCCTCGAAAAAGAGCTCCGAACAGATCTGATGGGCCATCTCGTGCTTGAGGATCTGGCAGGTGATATCCCAGGAGTGGCCGGTAATCAGCCGGGTGCTGATGCGGATGATTCTGGTTGCGGCCTGCCAGGAACCATATTGTTTTTCCGCCTCGGTGATCTCAAAGACCGGGGTCTTGAGCGCCAGTCCGTACTGCCAGTTGATGTTGGCAAATTCGGCCAACAATTGCCGGCCCCAGAGCGGGTAATAGGGGGAAAAATCCGTCATTGTTGTCCTGTTCCCGGTTCGCAACTCACGATACTTTTTTGCGCAGGGCCTTGGTCGTCCCCCGTTGCTTCTTTAAGTCCGTCCGTTTTTTTCTGGCATTTTTTCCGGGCCGGGTGGGGCGCCGATGCTTGGCAACCACCATGGCATCCCTGATGATCTGGCTGAGCCTATTCAGGGCATCCTCCTTGTTTTGTTCCTGGGTCCGGTATTGCTGGGCCTTGATGATTATAATCCCGTCCTGGGTTACCCGTTGATCACCGAGTGCCAGCAGACGTTCTTTGCAGGTGTCGGGCAGAGAAGAATTGCGGATGTCAAAGCGCAGATGGGCAGCGCTGGAGACCTTGTTGACATTCTGGCCCCCGGCCCCGCTGGCCCGGATAAAATGGATCTCGATTTCATCCTCGGGAATAGTTATGGTGTCTGTTATATGGAGCATGGCGATATCTTTTTGAGTCTTTTATTTTTTAGAGGCCGTTGCTGAAAAGAGCAAGGCTCTTTTTGCTGTTTTCAGCTTATGGACTCTTATGCAACGTCCAGAAAACAGTAATCTGTTCTGCTGTTTTCTGGCGTGGCGTCTGGCAGGCTACATCTGCCGACTATCATACAAGGAGCCATTACGAAATAACCATCTGAAATCTCACTTTTTTGTTACGGCTCCTTGTGCCGTCGATTTCAGTGTTTTGATAGTATGGTTATTTTTGCAAGGCGGCGTATTATCTGAATAAGTGCATATCATATCATGTCTGAACAAAAAACGAATCTTGTTTTGATCGGGATGGCCGGCGCCGGAAAAAGTACGGTCGGGCCCCTGCTGGCCCGGATGTTGTCCTTTGACTTTGTCGATGTGGATGATCTGATTGAGGTCGATCAGCAGCAATCCCTGCAAGAACTCGTTGATCGCCATGGACCAGTCTGGTTTCGTCTGCTGGAGGAGAGGATCCTGCTTGGTCTTGAGCTGCAACACCATGTTATTGCCACGGGCGGCAGTGCAGTCTATGGTGAGGCGGGAATGAGACACCTGCAGCGGAGCGGGCTGCTGGTATATCTTGATGTGCCGCTGGCAGTCCTTGCGGCCAGAGTAGGCGATATGGAGTCCAGGGGGTTGGCGCGGGAAAAGGGGCAGAGCTTTGCCCAGTTGTTTGCCGAACGTGAGCCTTTGTATCGCCGGTATGCAGATGTCAGAATAGGCTGCGCCGGGAAGAGTGTTGCGGAGATTTGTGCCGCGATTATCGAGGCTGGTGCTGGAATGCTGGGAGTGAACAGCAGCTGGTAAAGGGGACATGGAGGTAATCTCCCAGGTGTCTTTTTCAGGAGATTTGTGCTAAAGTAGCCCGGATGAGGTTGAGTGAGGTTGAGGAAAAAAATTAAACCAGGCCTGCTGGCCGAAAATGTTATCAATATTATCAATGGAGTGAAATATGGCACAGGCAAAGAAAGGGAATAAGGTAAAGGTGAAGTACACGGGCAGGCTTGCTGACGGGACGATTTTCGACTCTTCGGAGGGGCGTGCGCCCCTGGAGGTTGTGCTTGGTAGCGGCCATGTGATTCAGGGCTTTGATGAGGCCCTGACCGGCATGGAGTTGGGTGCAAAAAAGACGGTGGTCATTCCGGCGGAAAAGGCCTATGGCGCACATGATCCAAATATGGTCATGGAGGTACCCCTTGAACAGGTGCCGCCGGACTTCAGTCCCGAGGTTGGTCAGAAGCTGGAGGTGGGAGGTACTGGCGGCGAGATAATGATCGCGGTGGTGAGAGAGATCAATGACACCCATATCTATCTCGATGCCAATCCGCCACTGGCCGGGCAGGAGCTGATCTTTGATCTGGAGCTGGTGGCGATTGCTTGAAAACAATCGTCCGACATCCTTCGTTGTCCATGTACCTAAGGATAATGAAGGATGAAGGTCTGTTCGGTAGGAAGGGATCACAGATTGACACGGATAAATAACTCAGGAGGTTAACATGCTTGGACGATGTCTGATGATGGTGACGCTGCTCATGTTGATGTGTTCCCCAGTATTGCACGCTGAGTCGCAACCGAATGACCGCGAGGCGTTGGCAGGGCTGAAGACCGCCAAGGTCATTTTCGATGTGCGGGTGGCCGATCTTGACAAGCTGGTGTTTAATCTGCGGCTCTTCAGTGAAACCATGGAAGGCATAGCCGCTCAGGGGGTTAAGCCGGAGATGGTGGTTACTTTCCGTGGCCCTACAGTCAAGCTTCTGACAGCCACGGCTCTCGATGAGGAAGCGCTCGATCTGCTCCGGGCCTTGAAAAAGAAGGGTGTGCAGTTTGAGGCATGTGCAGTGGCCATGCGTGTACTCAAAGTTGACCAGGCGGGACTTATCCCGGAGGTCAAGCTGGTTGCCAATGTGCTCATCTCTCTGATTGGATATCAGAACAAGGGGTATGCGATGATTGCCATTAATTGAAGAAGGTGAAACTGGTTGGGTGGCGCGTGGGAAAATGAGGACGATTGACAGTATAGGAAAAGATACGAGTTGAATATGGTCATGGGGCGCCCATTGAACCGGTGTCGCCGGATTGTAATTTGATCAGGAACTCTGTGTGGTGATTGGTTGGAGATGTCAGTGAAAAGAAAAAAGGGGCACGGCGAAAAGAGCTATTTTTTATTTTTGACAAAATCTTACAAAAAAAAAACCAAAGGAGGCCTTCGTTATGTTCAAACCAAGTGTGTTGATAGTTGCTCTGGGAATCTTGATCGGATCGGTTTCAACGGGATATTGTACGCGCCCAAATGTGGATGTCTGGAATTTACGGCATGATGAAGGATCTGGAGCTTTTGGAGAGGTTGTCTTTGATGGGAATCTCTTTGTGGCAGTTGGTCATGACCCAGTGGGGACAATTTTCAAGTCAAGTGACGGTGAAACCTGGAACTCAGCAACTTCCGGGTCAACGGCACTGCTTTCAGGTGCAACCTATGGAGAAGGACTTTTTATTGTTACAGGATCAGGGGGAGAAATCCTTTCATCAACTGATGGGGTTATCTGGACTAAACAAGGGGATGGTATAACAACCGCGACACTTTCCTGTGCCGCCTATGGTGATGGCTTTTTTCTGGCTGGCGGCTCAGGTGGAAAAATCGTGAAATCTGTGGATGGAACAACCTGGGAGGAGTATTCAACAACTGAGTCTGCTTGGCTTTACGGGATGGAATATGGGGATGGGAGTTTTGTTTCTGTGGGCGGCGGGGGTGTGATCCATACGTCTCCTGATGGACAAGTATGGACAAAACGTACTTCAGGAACTGGAAATGACCTTAATTCTGTGACTTATGGTTCTGGACTGTTTGTTGCGGTTGGCACGGGCGGTACGATTTTGTCCAGTCCTGATGGTGTAAGCTGGACGCCGAAAACATCAGGGGTGGTATCGCATCTTTCCGGTGTGCATTACGCATATGGGAAATTTGTCGCAGTTGGTGATTCCGGGGTGATATTGTATTCAGCTGACGGAGCCAATTGGAGTAAACCGAATTCCGGTGCTACTTCTAACCTGGTTGAAGTTACTGCCGGCAAGAATACGTTTGTGGTAGTGGGTGAAGAACGAAAGATATACCAGTCTGCAACGGAAGGGATGAATGTGTTATATATGAGCCCAGCTCTGCGTTAATGTTTTTTTGCCCTGACTTCTTTTGGATGATTGGGGAATAGAAAAAAACTGTTTTATCTTTTTGTTATTTTCTTGTTGGCACAAGGGAGTTTTATGTCCTACGAAGAAAGAATAGAGGCTTCGGAAACCAGGATTACCAAGGCGGTGTTCCCCAACACCACCAACCATTATGCCACCCTGTTCGGCGGTACTGCTCTGCAATGGATGGATGAGGCGGCGTTTATCACCGCCACCCGTTTTTGCCGGCAGAAGATGGTGACGGTCTGCTCGGATCGTATTGATTTCAAACATCCGATCCCGGCCGGCACCTTTGTCGAACTGGTCGGTCGGGTGGTAAAGGTCGGCAACACCAGCCTGCAGGTACAGGTGACCGTGTATCTTGAGCAGATGTATGATGAGAGCCGGACGAAGGCGATTGAGGGGCTCTTTACCTTTGTGGCCATTGATGAAAACATGCAGCCTGTTCCGGTGCGCAAGGAGTAGGCCCACGCAATAAGGCCTACTCTCCCCTTTTGGTACTCATTCCACATTCCAGTTTGTGCATGCTCCTCGGCGTGCTCCCCCATACTGCTTCGTCGCCGCTCGCTTGCCTTCTCGCTGTCAACTGGAACGTGTTTGGAAAGGAATCTGTAAGCCCCAGGTTGAAATTACTTGGCATCAGGCCCCAGGGCGGCCGAACGACCTGCCAGCCAGCCCGTTGAAAAGGCGGCCTGCAGGTTGTAGCCGCCGGTGTCGCCCTGGAGATCGAGAACCTCACCTGCCAGATAGAGTCCCGGTGCCTTGAGGGACTCCATGGTTCGGGGATCCACCTCTTTGAGGTCTACTCCTCCTGCGGTGACGATCGCCTCGGTAAAGGGGCGATGCCCGCTGACTTCCAGACGGAAATCTTTGAGCCAGGTTTTCAGCCGTTTGCGTTCACTGGCCGTAACCTGCCCGCCCAGACGATCCGCGGGGATTTCGGTGAGTTTGAGACAAACAGGGATCATCTCCCGGGGCAGCAGGCCGCGCAGGATGCTGCCCATCGGCTCTTTGCCTCGACTCTCCAGATCACGGAGCAGCCGGGCGTCAAGTTTTTGCTCATCAAGGGCTGGTTTCAGGTCGAGAGAGAGGGTTATGCTGTCTTCCCGGCGCAGGCCGTCCACTACCTCGCCGCTCAGGGTGAGGATTACCGGCCCGGTGACCCCGAATTTGGTGAAACTCATCTCGCCGAAGGCCTGTCTGGTTCGTTTACCATTGCAGATCAGCCGCACATTGATATTGCGCAGTTCCAGGCCGTCCAAGGGGGCGGTCAGATCGCCTGCTATCTCCAGCGGAACTAAGGCCGGACGAACGGGGATGACGGAATGCCCGACTGCGGCTGCCAAGCGATAACCATCACCAGTCGAGCCGGTGGCCGCATAGGAGACACCGCCGGTGGCCAGAATTACTCCATCGCAGCCCAGCGCCTCATTATCACAGAGTACGCCGCTGACTCGACCATTGGTGGTTAACAGGAGCTCAACCCTGGCCTCGGTTTTGATCTGGACTCCGCATTTCTGCAGCCATTGCTGAAAAATCTTGACTACATCCGGGGCCTTGCCGCTGGCCGGGAAGACCCGCCCGCCCCGTTCACTTACTAATTCCAGTCCCTGCTGCTCTAAAAATGCCATCAGTTCCGGGGCGAAAAAGCGGGAAAAGGCCTGACGCAGAAAGCGGCCATTCTTGCCAAAATGGTCGATGAACTCCTTCATCTCGGCGATATTGGTGAGGTTGCAGCGGCCCTTGCCGGTGATGCAGATCTTGCGGCCGGGGCGTTTCATCTTCTCGAGGAGGAGGACATCAGCGCCGCTACTTGCCGCCTGTCCGGCTGCCATCAGGCCGGCCGCGCCGCCGCCTATGACGATGACTTTTCGTTTATTCATTCTTGAGTATCCTTTGTCTTTTTACTGTTCATTGTTTTGTTCCCACAAAAAATGGGGCATGGTTGGAGGTGAAGATGGGCGGATCCCGCTGGAGGATGGGGATGATGGCCGGATGACGCTTGAACTCCTTGTCGAGAAAAGTGCGGATCGCCTTACGGTCCCAGCCTTGCGGGTGGACAAAATCGCAGTACAGGGAGAGATCACCCTCGTAAAAATTCTGAATAGGCAGGCTGTCAGCCTCCGGGCTGCATACCGGCATATTAAAGACGGCCAGATTGAGAAAGGTGATGGCCTCCTGATGGGCCACGACAAAGTCCAGGGTCTTGCGGGCCTGGGTCAGCCCTTCCTGCGGGGTGCCAAAGAGCAGGTAGATATAGGTCGCAATCCCGGCCTGCTGGAGGGCGGTCAGGGTCTGGGCCACCATCCCCAGATCAATGCCCTTGTCCATGCCATCAAGCACCGACTGGTCGCCGGATTCTATACCCAGTTTGAGCATCAGGCAACCAGACTGGCGCAGCTCGCGGCAGAATTGCGGGTCACAAAGCTTGCGGCTGACTCGGGCAAATCCATACCAGGGTGCGCCTAGCGGCGTGGCGATCAGCTGGCGCATCAGGGACGGGGCGATGGCGTTATCGAGAAAATGGATGATCGCCGGCCTGGTCTCCTGGCAGAGGATGGCAAGATCGCTCACGACCTTCTCTGCCGGCAGGCAAGCATAGGGATTCTCCTCGGCCTTTTCCGGGCAGAATGAACACCGGTTCCAATAGCAGCCGGACGAGGCGGCGTAGGGGAGGATGAAGCCCGGGGCCAGATATTCGAGGTGGTGAAGTTTTTGGAAATATGGCGGGTGATGCTGTCCGTTATCCTGAACCCCTAAGAGCTTCAGCAATGCCTCTTCACCAGGACCTGCTACCAGATGGTCGATGAGTCCGGCAAAGGGATTGCTCCAGGCCGGGTTGCGCAGCCACGAGGTGATTAAGCCTCCACCAACGACGATGGGCAGCCCCGGCGCGATCCTTTTGAGAAAGCCGATCATGGCCAGGGTGGTGGGGGCCTGGCTCAGGTAATTCAGGGACAGGCCCACCATTGGCGGGTGAGTGGTCTCGAGGAGCTGGGGCAGACGCTCGGCAAACCAGGGGTAGAAGATATTGTCTTCAGGATGGCAGGCGCTTCGCAACAGATCTTCACTCTTGAGCGGGGAAATGGCTGGATCCTGATAATTGGCGAGATTCAGGGCCAGTTGCTGCGTCAGCCCTACCTGTTCCAAGACGCGATTGACATCGGCCACTGCTCGTTGATAGCGGGCCGGATGGGTGTAGATTTCAGGGGCGCGCAACTGCTTCAGGTTGTTGTCGAGGGACCGTTTCGCCCGCCTGGTCCAGGTGTCATCGGCCGGGAGGTGCCGGCCAAGGAGAAAAAGTTGGCCCTCAAGGTTGGCATCCAGCAGGGTGCAGTCCAGACCATGACCACGGAGGGTGCCGGCTAATTGGGCAATGCCGGCCGGTGCCTCACAGGGTTTGGCTAAAGGGGGATAGATGAGGAGCATGTCTGCGGTCGGGTGTGAAGGTTTCTTGAAATTTGTTGCTGCCGAAAAGAGGTGACAAGCCTTATCCGGCTTGATAGAGTTGATGCAAACTTGGTAGTGGATATTTAGAGGCCGTTACTGAAAAGAGCAAGGCTCTTTTTGCTCTTTTCAGTTTACGGACTCTTATGCAACGTCAAATAAACAGCATTTTTTACCGCTGTTTATTTGCGTGGCGTTTGGCAGACTAAATCCACCGAAGATCATACAAGGAGCCCTTACAAAATAACTTGGTCTTTTATAACTCTTTCGTTACAGCTCCTTATGCCGTTTCGAGTATTCAAGGAGTCAAGTAACCATGTTATCTCTTCACAACGGCTTGTTGTTGTCCTGCAATCTTCTGTCGGTACGTTGACGTTATCAAGCCGAAGCATTATCCTCATACCATATAATCAGAAAAATCAGAAAAGAAGTTACAATATTTTTACAAGGAGTGTTTATGATGTCTTCTTTCTTTGTCCGTCTTGCCCCTTTTTTCCTTGTCCTGATCGCCTTGACCTTTATTGAGGCGGGTATCACCGCCGATTTTGCCGATGCCCGTTCTCGCTCCGGTGGCCGCTCTTTTAGTCGCAGCACGCCAACGCAGAAGGCACCCGCTACGAACCAGGCAACTCCTGGCAGCCAGACCCCCAATAAATCGGGATTCGGCAGTGGGCTGGCAGGCGGCCTGCTGGGCGGGGCCTTGGGCGGTATGCTCTTTGGCAGCATGTTTGGCATGGGCGGTGGTAGCGGCATGGGGATTCTGCCCCTGCTTCTGTTGGGCGGCATTGGCTATTTTTTCTATAAGCGTTTTGTCAAACCTGCCACCTCGGGGCCGGTTTCCGGGGCGCGTCAGGGGTATCAGCCACCAACGAACCCTTTGGGATCGCTTTTTTCTGGTAACCAGTCCGGGAAGATGAGCGGGGATGTTCCACCTCCGCCACCTCCATCCGGCATCTTGCCTGGTTCCCTGGATGAAGGTCTGGCCCTGATCCGCCAGACCGACCCTGGCTTTGATGCCAAATATTTTGTCGAGGTGGCCTCCGATGTCTTTTTCAAGGTGCAGGCCGGCTGGATGCGGCGGGATATCTCCTCGTATCGGCACCTCCTGGGCGAGGAGATTGCCGCCGGGTATGAGCGGCAGTTCGCCGAGATGCAACAGCGTGGGCACATCAATAAATTAGAGAGTATCTCTATTCGCAAGGTGGAGATCGTCTCTGCCGGCAAAGAGAATAATGAGGATTTCGTCACCGTGCTCTTTACCGCCAATCTCCTGGATTACACCGTGGATGAGCATAGCGGTGCCTTGGTGGAAGGGAGCATGACTGAGCCGGTCAAGTTTGCCGAAGAGTGGACCTGGGCCCGGCCGGCTGGCACTGAAAATTGGAAGCTTGAAGGGATTCAGGTTGTTAATGGGTGAAAGATACTTGGCTTGAGCAGGTTGAGAGAATAAAAAAGGGGTGTCTTGCGAGACGCCCCTTTTTTATTTAAGTGCCGTAATGAAACAAGCAATTCCTTTTGGCTTATTTTATGACGGCGCCAGATGCCATACAAGGCCCCGTTGTTAAGAAAAGAACCATTGCCTTTTTATCTCTTTCGTTACGACGGCCATGGATGGCATAGTGTTGCTCGCCCCATGGATGGAGGAAGAGCGACCTGCCCCTTCTGCCGTTCACGATATCTCAATATTACAGCTATTTTTTGACAAGGGCTGAGTTTTTGCGGTGGTAAGGTTATTTGCTTTTTTCTTCGGTGTCGATGGGGCAAGGCTCTCCAGCCTCAGCAAAGGCACTGCATGCCATGGTGTTTTCGACCGATTCCAAGGCCACTGTTGTCTTTTTCTTAGCTGTGGATGCCGCAGCAACACTTGCTCCCTCTTTGATATTGATGGGGCAGGGCTCTCCTGCCTCGGCAAAGGCACCGCATGCCATGGTGTTCTCAAGCTCTGTGTTCAATGAAGTTTTTTTCTCGGTCATGGTAAAACCTCCAAATGGTATCAGAAGAGTGGAAAGTGTCAGAGGGGCTTGTTTAAAGAATATCATACTTGATTGAGAAAATACAAGGATGTTTGTGGCCTCTTCTTTGTGAGTATTTTTGTGATTTCAACTATATGGGAAAATTGTAATTTTCTGTTTTTGAGAAAGCCTTCTAAGAAGCAGGTGGCGAATTCCAGATCAGCCGTATTCCCGATGCCGGATGCTAAAAGGCCAGAGAGGTGTCAGGGAGCAGGAGCTTTCCTGGCGTCTGTCCCAGGCCATATAACCGGTCACCGACGATGGGGATGCGTATCCCCAAAGGATGAGCGGCGTGCAGCCGGTGTTGGTGGGCCGCGCTGGTGCGGGCGATCACCATCTCAGGCCGGAGGTGTCCATGTCGAGGCGATGTACGGCTGGCTGATCGATGCAGTCAGGAAACATCTCTGATCCTGCCTGTCACACAGTCCTGCATGGCAGGGCCTCGGCCCGGTACTGCCAGAAGGCCACTGGGTTTATTGATGACGATAAATAAAGGATCGATAGCGATAATCTTCATCCGGCTACCCTCTCTTAGCCGGTAGATTATCTAAGCCGCAGAGCATAAAACCAAGGATGGGAGCGCATTTACCGGCACAGGATGGGTAGAAATTTCCATGCTGGCGGGTGTGTGACGCATTTTCCCGGCCCCAGTAAAATTCTGCCAGGCCCAATGGAATCAGCTTTTCTCGAACCGCCTGGTTGAATAATTTGGGGGCGCAGCAGTCACCGGTGCCGGTAGGGATGCCGTTGTTGCTGGCAAAGGCCTCTGGTAATGATCGTTCCTGTTCGCGAAAATTAGTCAGGGTGTAGAGGGCGTGGATGTCTCGCATCCATTGCCGGGAGAGGTGCTGGCGCTTGCGGGTCAGCTCGACCCATGGGGATGAGTGGGGGGGGGCCAGTTGGAGCAATCGGCCCAATTCCTTGATTTGAGGCTCAATGTCTGCATAGATCCGGGTGAATGCTTCCACCTTGAACAGAGGAGGGGCCCAGCCTGCCACCTCCCAGACCCCATTGTACTGACCGGAAAAGGCCCGCAATACCCGTTTGTTACCGTCTGCGGCCTGGCAGACCATGACCCCGAACATCTTGCCCCGCGCCTCGCCAAAGAGACTGGCAGTACTCAGGCGCGGATCAGTTTCGCCGGTTTGGGCCATCATGTCTATCCGTTTCTCCTGTTCCAAAAACTGCATGAGTTCCCGACACGAACTGCGGGCCTCGCCTTCCTCAAAGGAGTGCTCCTGCTGGCAATCTCGGCAGTAACCGCTGGCGATGCTCTTTACGTCCCTATCGTGGGGGGTCTTCTTTTTTTGTTGCATGAAATTCCCGTCCTTGCTTGAATGCAATTTATTCTACTTGAGAGTCCCTTGATTGTCCAAAATTTTACTTGTTGCCCCTGAGCTTGCCTTGAATTATACCGAACAACTACAGAGGATCTTTGGTTTTTCCACCTTTCGTGCCAACCAGGAAGAGATCGTTCAGGCCATCCTTGCCGGCCGTGATATCTTTGCGGTCATGCCCACCGGTGGCGGTAAATCGCTCTGTTATCAACTGCCGGCCCAGGTGATGAACGGCACCTGTCTGGTGATCAGCCCCTTGATCTCGCTGATGAAGGACCAGGTGGATGCCGCTAACGCCTTGGGCATGAAGGCGGGATTGCTTAATTCCACCCTTTCCGCGTCCCAGCAACATGAGGTCTTGGCCCGTTTGCAGGAGGGCGGGTATGACCTGCTCTACCTCTCACCTGAGCGGCTGGCCACGTCTGGATTCATGGAGCGTCTGCGACGGGCGCCCCTCTCTTTTGTGGCCGTCGATGAGGCCCATTGCATCTCGGAGTGGGGCCATGATTTCCGTCCTGATTATCTGGCCCTTTCCCGCCTGAAACAGGAACTGCCGGGGCTGCCGATCACCGCCTTTACCGCGACCGCGACCCACCGGGTGCAGGAGGATATTATCCGCCGTCTGGCCCTGCACCAGCCGCTGATGACCCGTGCCTCCTTTGATCGTCCCAATCTGTTTTACCAGGTGCAACTGCGTGACCAGGTGAACAGCCAGATTGAGGCCGTGGTGCGCGCCCATTCCGATGAGGCCGGCATCGTTTATCGCCTGAGCCGAGCCGATGTGGAAAAGACGACCGCCTGGCTGCAAGGGCAAGGAATCAAGGCCCTGCCCTATCATGCAGGACTCACCAGCCAGATCCGCAGCCGGAATCAGGAGGCCTTTAATCGGGATGAGGCGCAGGTGGTGGTGGCAACAGTAGCTTTTGGCATGGGCATTGACAAGTCCAATGTCCGTTTTGTGATCCATGGCGACCTGCCCAAGAGTATGGAAAATTATTATCAGGAGACCGGCCGGGCTGGGCGGGACGGGGAACCGGCCCTCTGTCTGCTCTTGTACAGCCGAGGCGATTATCCGCGGCTGCGATTTTTTATTGATCAGTTGGCCGATGCGGGGGAACGTCAGGCAGGTCTTGCCCAATTGGGCCGGATGCTTGATTTCGCCGAGCAGCCGGTCTGCCGCAGGCGGACGGTACTGCGTTATTTTGATGAGGAGTACGGGCCGGAGAATTGCGGCACCTGTGATGTCTGTGCCCATGGGGTGCAGACCGTTGATGCCACGACCTACGCCCAGATGATCATGTCGGCCATCTA
The DNA here is from genome assembly GCA_002347085.1 of Desulfobulbaceae bacterium UBA2276. Taxonomy (GTDB): domain Bacteria; phylum Desulfobacterota; class Desulfobulbia; order Desulfobulbales; family Desulfocapsaceae; genus UBA2270. The sequence goes on from DDWW01000045.1 coordinate 56,056, forward strand.
CCGCACGGATCAGCGTTTTGGTGCCGGTCATATTGTCGATATCGTCTATGGGGCCAAGACAGGACGGATCAACGCCCTTGGTCATGACCAGCTCAAGACCTATGGGGTAGGGCGGGACAAGGGGAAGCGTTTCTGGCGGCAGCTTATTGACAGCATGCTTAGTCAGGGGCTGCTCACGAGTGAAGGCGATCCGTATCCCCTTTTGCGCATTACGTCCACAGGCGAGGAAGTGCTCTTTAGTCGGGCGAAATTTGTCACCCACCGGATGTTGGAGGAGAAGGGTGGGGAGAAGGGCGGGGAGAAGGGCGGAAAATCTGAATCATTGCTGTACGATGAACGCTTATTTGGCGTTCTGAAACAACTGCGGCGGGTCATGGCCGAGGAGGCCGGGGTGCCGCCGTATGTCCTGTTTTCCGATAAGAGTCTGCACCAGATGAGTGGTCTCTTGCCGCAAGCCCCTGAGGCCATGCTGGCAATAAGCGGGGTTGGCGAGATAAAACTGGAACGCTACGGTAAGCCCTTTCTGGAGGCCATAAAATCCTTTCTGGCCGATAATCCCGAGGTCTTGACGCGGCAGCTGGAGTCGCAGGAGGAGGGAGTAAAGGCCCCCGCGCCATCCCGGACCAGAAAGCAAACCACTGGTGCCGCGACCTTGAACGAAACCTTACAACTGGCAACAGCGGGATTGGGCATTGAAGAGATTGCTGCCGCGCGGGAGCTGAAGTCTTCGACCATTGCCAGTCATATTGGCGAACTCCTGCAACAGGGCCAGGGGTTGGACGTGGATCATTATGTCGTCCCGGCCATACGGGATGAGATGACCGAACTGTTCAGATCGCACGGCCTTTCGCGCTTAAAACCGATAGTGGAAGCCATGGAGGGGAGGGCGGGATATGATCAGGCCCATATCGTCCGCGGTTTTCTGGTCTCCCAAGGCTGGGGGGAGCTGGAGGAAAGTGATGCGTCAGCAGGTTGACTTGGCTGGATAGTGTCGGAGTCATTTTTCCTTCCTTCGGTAGGATGGTGCTATTCGTTTGGATTACGCCTGGTTTTACAGTATGTTACAGAGTCTTTGGAATGCCTGATCCACCAGAAAGAGAGGATGTGACTGATTTCTATGAATAAAAATCATCTCAGCGAAGACGATATCAGCGTTAAATTCATCACTCCGGCTCTGCATAAGGCGGGGTGGGATGAAGAAACCCAGATTCGTCGGCAGGTGTCGTTCACCAAAGGGCGCATTATAGTGCGCGGCAAGCTGGTCAGCCGGGGTAAGGCGAAGAAGGCGGATTTTGTACTTTATTATCAGCACATCCCCATCGCCCTGATCGAGGCCAAGAAGAGTAAGTTTGCCGACGGTCATGGCATGCAACAGGCACTTGACTACGCCACTACACTGCAAGTCCCCTTCGTCTTTTCCAGCAATGGCAAGGGTTTTGTCTTTCATGACCGCACCGGCCAGAGTGCGGCAATGGAAAGCAACCTCACCTTGGACGAATTCCCCAGCTCTGCCGATCTGTGGGTGAAATACCGTCAATGGAAGGATCTGGCCCCGGCGCAGGAAAAAATAATTCTGCAACCCTATTACGATGACGGCAGCGGCAAGGAGCCTCGCTACTACCAGCGCAACGCCATCAATGCCGCCGTGGAGGCCATTGCCAAAGGGCAAGATCGCGTGTTGCTGGTCATGGCAACCGGCACCGGCAAGACCTATACCGCCTTCCAGATCATCTGGCGGCTGTGGAAATCTGACTGGAAAATCGGTAAGCAAAAGCGCATTCTGTTTCTGGCCGACCGCAATATCCTTATCGACCAGACCATGGTCAATGATTTCCGTCCTTTTGGCGCAACGATGGCCAAACTCAGCACTGGCGCCAGAACCATCGAACGCGCCGACGGCAGTACTACTGAACTTACCACGGCTGTTGATGGCCATCGTCGTATCGACACCTCCTATGAAATCTATCTTGGATTGTATCAAGCGCTCACCGGGCCGGAAGAGCGTCAAAAGCTCTTCCGTGAGTTTTCGGCAGACTTTTTTGATCTCATCGTCATCGACGAGTGTCACCGCGGCAGCGCGGTGGAAGACTCCGCCTGGCGTGAAATCCTTGATTATTTCAGCAGCGCCACCCAGATCGGTCTGACCGCCACCCCTAAAGAAACCGAGTACGCTTCCAATATCAACTACTTCGGCGAACCGGTTTATACCTACTCGCTCAAACAGGGCATCAGCGACGGTTTTCTCGCCCCCTATAAAGTCATCAAGGTGCATCTCAATATCGACGTCGAGGGCTATCGGCCCCAAAAAGGGGAAGTTGATAAATGCGGATTGCCGATCGACGATCGCATCTACAATATCAAGGATTTTGACCGTACCATCGTTATCGACACCCGTACCCAGCGGGTCGCCAAGTGGATTTCCGATTATCTCAAACAGAGCGGCAATCGTTTCCAGAAAACTATCATCTTTTGTGTCGATACCGAACATGCGGCCCATTTGCGCCAGGCGCTCATTGTCGAAAACCAGGATCTTGTCCTTAAGAACGAACGCTACGTCATGCGCATCACCGGCGATGACGCCGAAGGTCAGGCCCAACTTGGCAACTTTATCGATCCGGAAGAGACTTACCCGGTCATCGTTACCACCTCGCGCCTGCTCTCGACCGGCGTCGATGCCCAGACCTGTCGTCTCATTGTGCTTGACCGGGCCGTCGGTTCCATGACCGAGTTCAAGCAGATCGTCGGACGCGGCACCCGGGTGCATGAAGACACCAAGAAGTACTATTTTACTCTGGTCGATTTTCGTAAGGCCACCAACCACTTTGCCGACAAGGATTTCGACGGCGAGCCGGTGCAGATCTACGAACCCGGCGAGGACGACCCCGTCATCCCGCCGGACGACCTGCCTCCGATAGGTGATCCTGAAGATCCCATTCCACCGCAGCCGGGTGACGATGAGGAGATTCTTGAAGAGCCGCCACCGCCTGGGCCACTTCCACCACCCCCGCCGCCTCCGCCCAAGATTTACATCAACGGCAAGCCGGTGACGGTGCTGACCGAGCGGGTTGAATACCTTGACGAGAACGGCAAGCTCGTCACTGAGAGTCTCAGGGCTTTTTCCCGTAAGGCCATCCGTGCCCACTATGCCAGCCTTGATAAATTTCTGGCTCGCTGGAACTCTGCGGAGCGCAAGCAAGCCGTCATCGAAGAACTGGCCGACGAAGGGCTGCTGCTCGACCCGCTGCTCGAAGAAGTCGGCAAGGATCTCGACCCCTTTGATCTCATTTGTTATATCGCCTTTGACCAGCCGCCGCTTACCCGCTGCGAGCGTGTAAGCAACGTCAAAAAACGTGACGTTTTCAGCAAATACGGTCCGCAGGCCCGCGCCATCCTTGAAGCCTTGCTGGCCAAGTATCAGGATGAGGGCGTTGTCGCTGGGCTGGACAACGTCAAACTGCTCGAAATTCCGCCCTTCAACGAAATGGGCACGCCGTTCCAGCTCATCAAACAATTCGGCGGCAAAACCCATTTCGAGAATGCCGTTCACGAATTGCAAGCCGCTCTCTATCAGGAAATCGCTTAACTCATGTCCGCAAGAAACACCGTTAAATCCATTCAAGATATCATGCGTCAAGACTCTGGCGTCGATGGCGATGCCCAGCGTCTTTCGCAACTCTGCTGGATGTTCTTCCTCAAGATCATTGATGATCAGGACCAGCAACTGGAAATGATGCAGGACAACTGCCGCTCGCCGATCCCGGAGAAATTCCAGTGGCGCACCTGGGCCGCCGACCCGGAAGGTGTCACCGGCGATTCCCTGCTCGCCTTCGTCAATACTGAGCTGTTCCCCGCCCTCAAGGAGCTACTTGCCAGCGGCAAAAACGCCAATCGGGCCCGCGTCGTCAAAGGCGTGTTTGAGGATGCCTACAACTACATGAAGTCCGGCCAGCTCATGCGGCAGGTCATCAACAAGATCAGCGGCGTGGACTTCAATGACCTGGCCGAGCGCAAGCACTTCGGCGACATCTACGAGCAACTCCTCAACGACCTGCAAAGCGCCGGTAACGCGGGCGAGTATTATACCCCCCGCGCCGTCACCGCCTTCATGGTTGATCGTATCGACCCCAGGCCCGGTGAAATCCTTTTTGATCCCTCTTGTGGCACCGGCGGCTTTCTTACCTGCGCCATCCGCCATATGCGCGACCGTTATGTCAAAAAAGTGGAGGACGAACAGGCCCTGCAAGCGGGCCTGCGTGCCGTGGAAAAGAAGCAACTGCCGCACATGCTCTGCGTCACCAACATGCTGCTGCACGGCGTCGAAGACCCCAGCTTTGTGCGCCACGACAACACCCTGGCGCGGCCCTATATCAGCTATACCAAGGCCGACCGGGTGGACATTATCCTCACCAACCCGCCTTTTGGCGGTCGTGAGGAAGACGGCATCGAATCCAACTTCCCGGCTCACTTCCGCACCAAGGAAACCGCCGATCTCTTTCTGGCCCTTTTTATCCGCCTGCTCAAATCCGGTGGCCGCGCCGCCATCGTCTTGCCGGATGGCTCCCTGTTCGGCGAAGGCGTCAAAACCCGTCTCAAGGAGCACCTGCTCGCAGAGTGCAACCTGCACACCATCGTTCGCCTGCCCAACAGCGTCTTCAAACCCTACGCCAGCATCGGCACCAACCTGCTGTTTTTCGAGAAGGGCGAGCCGACGCAGGACATCTGGTTTTATGAGCACCGCGTCCCCGCCGGCCAGAAAGCCTACTCCATGACCAGGCCGATCAGGGTCGAGCATCTACAAGGCTGCGTCAATTGGTGGGGCGGGGCCGAGCGCGAGAACCGGCAGGAATCCGAACAGGCGTGGAAGGTGGGCATCGACGAGATCAAGGCCCGCAACTACAACCTGGATTTCAAGAACCCTCACACAGTCGCCGCTAACCACGGCGATCCGCAAGAGCTCTTGGCGCAACTGCAAGCAGCCGAAGCAGAGGTCGCGACGTTGCGTGACCAGTTGAAGGCCATCCTTGCCGAGGCCTTGCAGCGATGAGCAAGATAGCTTGAGGAAAGACAGCATGACGACACCTCTTATCCGCCAGGATGATTTTAACGAAATAACCCAATTGATTGCCGTAGCGCGGCTACGGGCAGTGCAATCGGTGAACACCACCTTGATTGAGTTGTATTGGCAGGTGGGGCAGACCATCAGCCGCAAGATCGAGCAGGCGGAATGGGGTGATGGGGTGGTGGCGCAACTGGCCGAACATCTGGCCCAGACCCAGCCGGGGCTGCGCGGTTTTACCCGTCCGAACTTGTTTCGGATGCGGCAGTTTTATGAGACATATCGGGGCGATATAATTGTCTCACCACTGGTGAGACAATTGCCGTGGACGCATAACCTCATCATTCTCAACCAGAGCAAAAGGCCGGAGGAACGCGAGTTCTATCTACGACTTGCTATTCGGGAAAAATGGAGCAAACGGGAACTGGAACGCCAGTTCAAATCTGCACTGTTTGAGCGCACGGTTCTCAGTCCAGCAAAAGTGTCGGCAGTGCTGTCACAAGTTCACCCCGATGCCTTGAGCATCTTCAAAGACAGCTACATGGTCGAATTTCTTGACCTGCCACAAGGTCACGCCGAAGCGGATTTGCACCGGGGGTTGTTGCAGCGGCTCAAGGATTTTTTGATCGAGCTGGGGCGGGATTTCTGTTTTGTCGGCAGTGAGTATCCCTTGCAAGTGGGCGGACGGGACTTCGCGCTTGATCTCTTGTTTTTCCATCGCGGGCTGAATTGCCTGGTCGCCATTGAGTTGAAGGTCGGGCGGTTTGAACCGGAATATATGGGGAAACTCGGTTTTTATCTCGAAGCCCTCGACCGGGATGTGAGAAAGCCGCATGAACAAGGGGCCATCGGGGTGTTGCTGTGCGCCAGCAAGGATGACGAGGTGGTGGAATACGCTTTAAGTCGCAGCCTTTCTCCGGCGCTGATCGCTGAATATCAAACGCAGTTGCCGGATAAGGCGCTGCTCCAGGCGAAACTGCATGAGTTCTATTTGCAGAATGCGCCTGAGGATGATGCCGAGGGTGAAGAAGGCGGGGAAACAAGCGTATGAACCCTGCCCAACTTCTGGAACACTTCAACCGCATCAGCGAAGCGCCGGACGCCGTGGCGCGGTTGCGTCGCTTTATTCTGGATCTGGCGGTTCGCGGCAAGCTGGTGGCGCAAGATCCGAACGACGAACCGGCGGCGGAACTGCTTAAGCGGATTCAGGCGGAGAAGTCGCAGTTGGTGAAGGAAGGACGGCTCAAGAAGACGATGGCCGATCTGAAAATTGAAAGTTTAGACGTACCGTTTGATTTGCCGCCCGTTTGGGTGTGGACATGTCTCGGTGATGTTGCTCAATATGGAATTTCAGATAAAGTCGATTCCAATAAAGATATTGCGGTCGATACGTGGGTGCTTGATCTTGAGGATATAGAAAAAGGCACATCGCGATTGATTGAACGTATCTATTCATTGGCGCGTCCTTTTCGGAGCACGAAAACTATTTTTAAATCAGGGGACGTGCTGTTTGGGAAGCTGCGTCCTTATTTGAACAAAGTCTTGGTGGCAGATCAGGACGGTGTGTGTACGACCGAGATTATTCCAATTCGCGGCTATTGCGGAATGGCGCCAGAGTATATGAAATTGGTTTTGAAGTCGTCGTTGACGATGGCGCGAGTTGATCGGTTGATGTACGGCATGAAAATGCCGCGTCTTGGAACAGGTGACGCTGTTGCATTGAGCTTTCCCCTTCCCCCCCTCGCCGAACAACACCGCATCGTCGCCAAGGTCGATGAGCTGATGGCGCTGTGTGACCAGTTGGAGGCGGCACAGAGCAAGCGCGAGAAACAACGCGACCGTCTGGTGGCGGCCAGTTTGCATTGTGTCGGCACCGCCTTGCCGGAATCACTCCCTGCGGTCGCCCACTTTCACCTCGATAACCTGCCGCACCTCACCACCTGCCCCGAACACATCAAACAACTGCGCCAGACCATCCTCAACCTCGCCGTCCGTGGCCGTCTCGTCCCCCAAGACCCCAACGACGAACCGGCGGCGGAACTGTTGAAGCGGATTCAGGTCGAGAAAGCGCGGTTGGTGAAGGAGGAAAAGATCAAGAAGGACAGGCCATTACCGCAGATATTGGAAGAGGAAAAGCTGTTCGTACTCCCAAAGGGATGGGAGTGGGTCCGCATGCAGGCCGTCTATGATGTACGCGATGGAACCCATGACACACCTAAATATGTCGAGGGTGACGGTGTTCCATTAATTACCAGCCGGAATTTTGTCGACGGAAAAATCGCGTTCGATGACGCTAAACTGATTTCTTGGGGTGATCATAATTCCATCAAAAAACGTTCTTGCGTTGATAGGGGGGACATTCTTTATTCCATGATCGGAGGCAACATCGGAAATCAGGTTCTCGTTTGTACTGACCGTGAGTTCAGTATCAAAAATGTCGCCTTATTTAAGTACTACACGAAGAAAGAATCGCTGCCGGAGTACCTGAACCTGTTTCTTAAGACGGTAACAATTGGCTTACAAAACAAAGCTGTAGGCGGTGCTCAACCCTTTGTATCTTTGTCATTGCTCAGGAATATTCTTTTCCCGTTTCCACCTCTCGCCGAACAACACCGCATCGTCGCCAAGGTTGATGAGCTGGTGGCCCTGTGTGACCAATTGGAAGCCCAACTCGCCACCACTCAGACCGACAGCCGCCGCCTGCTCGAAGCCGTGCTCCGTGACGCGCTTGTGTTTCATTGCAAAAATAACAGGTAGGATAAATGATCGTCATTCCGGCGTAGAACGGAATGACGGGGTAGCCAAGACATTCAGTATTTTAGGGAGTTACCGGATATTTCTTCGCATTCCCCACCATCTTCTTATGGGCCGCCTCTATCGGATCTATGCCAAACTTGGAGGCGAGCATGGTGAGGTAGATCATCACGTCGCCGATCTCCTCTGCAATGTGGTCGCGGGTGGCCTCGTCCACTTCTCTGCTCTCCGGGCCTTCCATCCACTGAAAGATCTCCACCAGTTCCGCCGTCTCGACACTGAGGGCCATGACCAGGTTTTTGGGGGAGTGAAACTGCTCCCAATTGCGCTCTTTGACGAATTTGGCAAGATTTTCCAGGAGTTTTTTCATGATATCTGTCTTTGTCGTGGTATTTGTTGGTGGATTCTGGTAAATTTTTTCGATTTTACTCCGTCAGTGTAGCATTGATTCCGGGGTGCGTAACCAAGTTTCCCTTTTAGTGGATATAAATTCATGAGAACTCGTTTTTTTGTTTTGTTTTATGCCTTTTTTGCGGTCTTGCTGGTTTTTTCTTCTTTGGACATTGGCCTGGCCAATGGGCCGGTTTCGGTGGACCCAGGGAGAAGCAAGATGATTGGCTATATGCTCAGCAAGCAATTGCCGGGGATGCATTTCAGCGATAAGAAGATGGATGATTCCTTGAGTCGTGCCGCTTTTGATCTCTATCTGAAACAGCTTGATTTCCAGAAGCGTTTTCTGTTGCAGGAGGATGTAGTTGTCCTGACCGCCTATAATAAGTTGATTGATGATGAACTGGTACGTGGAGATTTGGCCTTGCCGCAACAAGGGTTTGACCTCCTGAATATTCGTATTCAGCAGGTTGAAAAGATGGTGGATGAGATCTTGGCCGCCGAGATTGATGTCAATCAGAAAGAGTCGTATGAGACTGATCCGGAAAAAGTGACCTATGTCGCCGACCTCAAGGGTTTGCGGGAATATTGGCGCAAGATGCTGAAGGCGCAGATCTTGTCCCGATATCTGGACGCACTGGCCGATCAGGAGAAGGCCAAAGAGAAGAAAAGTGATGCCCTTCTGTGGAAGGAGGCCAAAGAAAGAGTGGTTAAACAGAACAAAGAGTTTTTCCATCGTCTGCATCAAGAGACGGTTCAGGATCATCTTGATCGTTATTTTGACGCCGTCACTCGGGCCTTTGACCCGCATACCAATTATATGCCCCCGGATAACAAGGAAGATTTTGATATCCACATGCGCGGAAGTCTGGAAGGGATTGGCGCCGTGTTGCGTGAGGAGGATGGCTATATCAAAGTGGTGTCTATTATCCCGGGCAGCGCCTCAGCCAAGGGAGGACAGCTTGAGGCCGAGGATATTATTCTGGAGGTAGCCCAGAAAGGCGCTGATCCGGTGGAGATTACTGATATGCGCCTGCGCGATGCCGTGCGTTTGATCAGGGGGCCCAAAGGGACAGAGGTGCGCCTGACCGTCAAAAAACCGGATGGGGCGAGGGTGGCAATTGCGCTCGTCAGAGATGTGGTCCAGATTGAAGAGACCTTTGTCAAATCGACATCCCTCGATGGCCCAGGGGGTGAGAAGATCGGATATATTATGATCCCCAGTTTTTATCGTGATTTTGAGGGGAGCAAAAATGGCAAGGAGTCCAGAAATTGCACCGATGATACCAAAAAGGGTCTTGCGGAGCTGAAAAAAAACAACATCAGCGGGCTGATTCTTGATCTGCGTAATAATGGGGGCGGGTCATTGATGGACGCGGTTGATACCGCCGGGCTTTTTATCAAGCAGGGACCGATTGTGCAGGTGAAAAACAGCTCCGGCGTCCAGCGGATATTGAGCGATGAAGACCCGGAGATGGAGTATGATGGCCCGTTGGTAGTGCTGGTGAATCAGTTTTCGGCCTCGGCCTCGGAGATTGTCGCAGCGGCCCTCCAGGATTATGGCCGGGCGGTGATTATTGGCGGCCAGCACACCCATGGCAAGGGCACAGTCCAGACCATCGTTGATATGAATGAAAATATCCCCTCCCTGCATCTGCGCACCTATGACGATTTAGGGGCCCTTAAGGTGACTATTCAGAAATTTTACCGGGTTGATGGCGGATCGACGCAATATAAAGGTGTGGAATCGGACATTGTCCTGCCGAGCCTGTTTCAATATCTGAAATCAGGGGAACAGTATCTTGATTATTCTCTGCCCTGGGATCAGGTGGAGCCAACCCCTTTTGAGAGATACAGCGGCAAAAAGTTTGATCTGAATCGTTTGTTGATGGCCAGCAAGCAGCGGGTTGATTCCGACTCCGGGTTGCAGGTTATTGCCGATGAAGCGAAAAAGGCGGAGGAGAGAAGCAAGGACAGTGTGATCTCGCTACAGTTAAGTGATATGCAGAAAAAGCGCGAAGAGGCAGAGCTGGCCCGAAAAAAGATTGGCTCCCATTATCGGAAATATCGGGTGGAACAGGATGGAGAAATGAGTGGCGAGGCGGAGCTTGGTGCGAAAAAAGAAAACGGTGCCAAGAAGGGTGAAAAGGTAGATGAAAAACTGAAATGGCTGGAAGAGGTAAAAGACGATCCCTATATCGGCGAGTCCATGCGGGTCCTTGCCGATATGAGTAAATAGCTTCCTCTATGCGGCATAAGAGTCAGTAATTAAAAAGAGTAAGAAAAGCTTTGCTCTTTTTATAACAGCACCTTGTAAGTTGTTTACCACACGTCGCATCCAGGAACCAGCGGTAAAAATTGCTGTTTCCTGGATGCAGTATAAGAGTCCGTAAATAAAAAGAGCAAGAAGAGCTTTGCTCTTTTTATAACGGACTCTAAAAAAATCTTGATTAACAGAAAAAAAAGTGATAAAGCTCGGTGCTTATGAATGATGATTCATTTAATGGGTGGCGTAGTGGTGCCGAAAGGCTTAGGATTGGTGACGAATGAAGCTTGACGAGGCATTTAGGAATCATAGGGAAAAAATTGTTGATCGGTGGGTTGATTACACCCTGTCCACCTATGAGTCGTCCTCCTTTTTTAAGAAAGAAACGGATAAATTTGCCAATCCTATAGGTGGGAATACCCGTGAGGCCTTAAATGCCTTGTTTGGCCTGCTGGCAAAGAATGCTGACCCCTTGGAATTTGTTGCCCCTTTAGAGCAGATCATGCGCATTCGGGCTATTCAGGAGTTCATGCCCTCGGTGGCGGTAGGACCGATTCACGCGGTCAAGCATATTACCCGTGAGATCCTGGAAAAAGACAAGGAGCGGCGTCACTTGGTTCAGGATCTCTATGATTTTGAGTTTGCGGTTGATCTGGCCGTGCTGGCTGCCTTTGACCTGTACATGCAATGCCGGGAACGTTTGTACCAGGTGCGGATTAAGGAAATAAAGACCGGCAGTTACATTCTTACTGACAGCAAATGTCCGAGTAAATTGACTAATTTGCTGAAAACCGATATTCAACAGTCTGTTTAAGCTGTTGAGAACCATTAACTGGGTGCTGGCGGAAAGGGGTTTCTTTCGCGCAGTTTCCAACACTGTTCAATTTGAAGCGAGGTAAGAAATGAAGTACGCCTTCTCATTCCTGGCAGTCATTGCTCTGGTTTTGATTGCCGGATTCGGATCCCAGATTCCGGGTATGCAATACCTTTTTGGTGTTGTTGTTCCGTATCTGGCCATTATGCTCTTTGTGGGTGGCTTTGTTTATCGAGTCATGCAATGGGCGAAATCACCGGTTCCTTTTTCTATCCCTACCACCTGTGGCCAGGGAGCCTCCTTGGATTTTATCAAGCAGGACAAGCTTGATTGTCCGACCAAGACCTCTGAGGTTGCGGCCCGGATGTTTTTGGAGATCTTTCTGTTCCGGTCTCTCTTTCGTAATACCACATCCGAACTCCATAACGGACCCAAGATCACCTATGAATCCTCGAAATGGCTGTGGCTTTTTGGACTGCTGTTTCATTATTCCTTTCTGGTGATCGTGATCAGGCACATGCGTCTCTTTATTGATCCCATCCCTTTCTGGTTGTCGGCCATCGAAGGGGTTGATTCCATGTTGCAGATTGGCGCGCCCACCCTCTATCTCTCCAGTGTAACCCTTCTGGGCGGGCTTCTTCTGCTCTTCGGGCGGCGTTTAGTAAATCGTCATGTTCGCTATATCTCATTGAACAACGATTACTTCCCGTTGGTGCTTATTTTCGCTATTGGACTGACCGGTATCCTGATGCGCTATTTCCTGCGTACTGATATTGATATCATCAATATCAAAAATCTGGCCATGGGACTTGTGACCTTTTCGCCGGTGATCGGGGCCAAGATCGGGGCCATTTTTTATATCCATCTCTTCTTGGTCAGTACCCTGCTGGCTTACTTTCCTTTCAGTAAGCTGATGCACATGGGTGGCGTGTTTATGAGTCCCACCAGGAATATGGCCAATAACAGCCGGGCAAAACGGCACATCAATCCCTGGAATGATCCGGAGATTAAGCCCCATTCTTACGCTGGATACGAGGATGAGTTCAGGGAGTTTATGGTGGATGCGGGGATTCCGGTTGAGAAAGAGTTGTCAGCCGCAAAGGACGAAGCGTGAGCTTGCCCACACCCAAAACTAGCTTATAAGGATACATGACGATGGCAGTTCCAAAATTAGAACAATTATCGAAAAGCGTAGTGCAGGGACCGTCCTTGGCAACAGGAGCGATACCTACCAAAGACTGGATGGATGTCGAGGCGGTTTTCAAGCCTGGTAATTATGCCTATCCGGCCAAAGTGGAAAAGGTTGAATACCTGAACAGCCAGAAAGGGCTCCATTTTCCCAATGCCCGGGAGTGGAATCCAGAGGATGATGACTGGAAGCTTCCCGAAGACTGGAAGGATATTATCCTCAAGGGGCTCAAGGATCGTCTCGATAAATTCCGTTCATTGAAGATCTTCATGGATTGTTGCGTCCGTTGCGGGGCGTGCGCTGATAAATGCCACTTCTTCCTCGGAACCGGAGATCCAAAAAATATGCCGGTTTTGCGGGCCGAGCTACTGAGGTCGGTTTACCGCAATGACTTCACCATTGGTGGCAAGATCCTGGGGAAGATGGCCGGTGGCCGGGAAATGACCGTTGGCGTGCTCAAGGAGTGGTTCATGTACTCCTATCAGTGCACTGAGTGTCGTCGTTGCTCTGTCTTCTGTCCTTACGGTATTGATACCGCCGAAGTCACCATGATGCTCCGTGAACTGCTGCATCTGGTGGGAGTGGGCATCAACTGGATTCTTGAGCCTGCCTCAAACTCCAACCGCACCGGTAACCATATGGGCTTGCAGCCCCATACCTTCAAGGACAATGTTGACTTCCTGGCCGATGATATTGAGAATCTGACGGGGGTAAAGATCAATCACTCCTTTAACCGGAAGGGGGCTGAGGTCCTGTTTATTACTCCTTCCGCTGATGTCTTTGCCGAGCCTGGTCTCTATACGGCCATGGGCTATCTGCTGCTTTTTGAGCATATTGGCCTCGACTACACCTGGTCAACCTATGCCTCTGAGGGTGGAAACTTTGGCCTCTTCACCAACAACGAGTTGATGAAGAAGCTGAACGGCAAGATGTACGCCGAGGCCAAGCGGCTGGGCGTGAAGTATATCATCGGTGGTGAATGTGGTCATATGTGGCGTGTAGTTCATCAGTATATGGATACCATGAATGGCCCTGCTGATTTCCTGGAGGTGCCGAAATCATCGATTACCGGGACCACCTTTAACAATGCGGCCTCCACCAAGATGGTTCATATCAGTGAGTTTACCGCCGATTTGATCAAGAATGGCAAGCTGAAGCTGGATAAGAGCCGGAATGCCCACGTGAAGGCAACCTTCCATGATTCCTGTAATACGGCGCGAGCCATGGGGCTGATGGATGAACCCCGCTATATCCTCGATCATGTCGTGGATAACTGGGTGGAAATGCCTGAAAATACCATTCGGGAGCAGACCTTCTGTTGTGGATCCGGTACCGGCTTGAATACCGATGAAATCATGGAGCTCAGGATGCGTTCCGGACTGCCACGGGCCAATGCGGTGAAACATGTGATCGATAAACATGATGTCAACACCCTTTCCTGTGTGTGTGCCATTGACCGCGCCACCCTGACCTCACTCATGAATTACTGGAACCCAGGTTGTAATGTGTGCGGGGTCTCGGAACTTGTCGGGAATGCCCTGGTAATGGATGGTGAAAATCGACAAGAACTTGACGAAGGTCTCAGAACCTTAGTCTAAACCGGACCAGAACGGAGGAAATTGTATAATGTATAATAAAGGAACAATCATACCAGGACTGATTATTTTCGTCCTCTTTGTGACCTTCCCCATCTGGTTTAATGGTTTGAAGGCGGGTGACCTGCCCAAACCTGAATTGCCACCAGGTGGAGAAAAAAAATGTGTTATGCCGGTAGAGTATATGCGGGCTAATCACATGCAGCTCTTAAACGACTGGCGGGATAATGTCCTGCGCGACGACAACCGTGCGGTTGTTGAGATTGAGGGCAAGAAATACCGCAAAGGCCTGCAGATGGCCTGTATGCAGTGTCATAGCAATAAAGAGAAGTTTTGTGATAATTGCCATACCTATGCCGCTGTAAATCCATATTGCTGGGACTGTCATCTGACTCCCAAGGAAGCAGCATCGAAGGAGGAGACCCACTGATGGATACGCAAAGAAGAAAGTTCCTCAAAATTGCAGGTGTAACAGCACTTGCCGGGATCGGGGCCCCGGCCTTAGTCAGGTTGAGTTCTTCAACCGCCCTTGCCTCTGAGCATGGTGCTCCTCCTGCTGCTGAGCATGCCGCTGCAGCTGCGCACGGGGCACCGGTGGAAACCGCTCCGCAGGGTGTGCGTCTGGGCATGGTCATTGATATGCGCCGGATTACCGAACAGCCGGAGCTGCTCGATAATGCTATCGCTGCCTGTAACGCTGCCCATAATATCCCCCAGTTTGATAATCGCAAGAGCGAGGTCAAATGGATATGGAAGGCTCCTTTTGCCAATGTCTTTCCTGGAGAGTCCTCCTATCATTTGGCAAAAAGTGTTGAGAAGACAGATTTTGCTGTCCTCTGTAATCACTGTGATGATCCACCATGCGTGCGTGCCTGTCCTACACAGGCTACCTTCAAGGTGAAAGAAAATGGTATAGTGGCCATGGATTATCATCGTTGTATCGGTTGTCGTTTCTGTATGGCCGCCTGTCCGTATGGGGCGAGAAGTTTTAACTGGGAAGATCCACGGCCTTATATCAAAAAATATAATAAGGATTTCCCAAGCCGTATGCGGGGTGTGGTTGAGAAATGCAACTTCTGCGGCGAGCGCTTGGCCCTTGGGCAGGAACCTGCCTGTGTAGAGGCCTGCCAAGGAACGGGAGCCATTGTTTTTGGTGATCTGAATGATGCGCAGTCAGAGATCAGGCAGGTTCTTGATAAAGAGTTTACGATCCAGAGGAATGCCTCACTGGGTACGAAACCTTCAGTCTTTTACATAGTGTGAGGGCGTCATGATTGAAAAAACACTCAAAGGCAAGCCGGCCTATTGGATCTGGCTTGCATTTTTAGGAATGCTCATGGCTGTAGGTGCTGCCTGTTATGCGCGGCAGTTCCTCTTCGGTCTGGGGATGACAGGGATGAGCCGTGATGTCTCCTGGGGGCTTTATATCTCTCAATTTACCTTTCTGGTTGGGGTTGCCGCCGGAGGGGTGATGCTGGTTCTCCCCTATTATATCCATGATTTTAAGGCCTTTGGCAAGATTACGATTTTAGGTGAGTTCTTGGCAATCGCTGCTATCGCCATGTGTCTGCTCTTTATCATGGCCGATCTGGGACAGCCGCTTCGGGCCTTGAATGTGGTGCTCCATCCGACACCAAGCTCCATGCTCTTTTATGACATGATCGTCCTGAATGGCTATCTGTTCCTCAATATCCTTTGCGGCTGGGTCATTCTCACCGCCGAGCGGAAGGGCGTTCATCCGCCCAAGTGGATCTATTTCTTTGTCTATCTGTCCATTCCCTTTGCTGTCTCCATCCATACTGTGACTGCGATGCTCTACTGTGGTCTGCCTGGACGTCATTTCTGGCTGTCAGCTATCATTGCCCCTCGCTTTCTGGCCTCAGCTTTTGCTGCCGGTCCAGCCCTGATTATCATTGCTAGTCTGATCTTGAAGCGGGTCGCGGGTTTTGATGCCGGTAAGGAGGCGATGAACAAGCTGGTAACGATCATTATGTACGCTGCATTGCTGAACACCTTCTTCGTTCTTCTGGAGGTCTTTGTCGGCTATTACTCCAATATTCCCGGCCATAAGCACAGTATCGAATACTTGTTTTTTGGACTTGAACATCATGGGCACGTCTATGATAATTTGGTGCCTTTCATGTGGACCTCCGTGGTGCTGAACTTTGGTGCCTTGGGACTTTTTGCCTGGCCTTATGCCCGGAAAAAAAATGAGTTTCTGTTAGGGCTATCCTGTGTCATGATCTTTTTGGCCTTGTGGATTGATAAAGGCTTGGGTTTTGTCTTTGCTGGATTTGTTCCTAATCCACTCGATGAGATTACCGAGTATATCCCTACTGCGAATGAGCTGGGGATTACTATCGGAATCTGGGCAACGGGTTTCTTTATCCTGACCCTGCTCTATAAGATTGCGATTGGGGTAGAGCATGAGATGGAACAATAAGCTGTAAGACGGAAAAGTTTTTCTGAATGCGAAGCCCCCGAGTGATCGGGGGCTTTTTTTTTATATCCATCTGCGGTATAGTCTTTGATTGGTTTTTCAAGGAGTTCATTTCTCTCTCAAGAGTGGTAACCTTATCGGCTTCGCTGTAACGGCTGCTCGCCGCGCATTCCCCTGCAGCCTCGCCGTTACCTTTACGTTTCCATCGTT
Organism: Desulfobulbaceae bacterium UBA2276; assembly: GCA_002347085.1. Lineage (GTDB taxonomy): Bacteria > Desulfobacterota > Desulfobulbia > Desulfobulbales > Desulfocapsaceae > UBA2270. Next base: position 72,770 of record DDWW01000045.1, read on the forward strand.
ATTGAGAAATGGCATTACGATACGTCAGCGGAATATATTGTGGATATCATTTTGGGAAAAAAACGAATTCTTATAATCTCTTATTCCTTCAGCAGTCAGACCAGAAATCTCCTGAATGGCCTGATTGATGGACTTCAGGGAAGTGAGATGGAGGTCCATTGGGAACAATTGAGTCCGGTATCTGATCTTCGATTTCCCATTGGGACTATCAGTGCCACCGTGATAATGATGGTGCAGACCTTTCTCCGAAAACGCTACCCTGTACAACCTCTGAGCTCCCTCTGTTTTCAACCCTGGGATCTTGTTATCCTGGCCGGGCCAACCTGGTCTTATAATCCCAGCGGCCCGGTGCTTTCGCTTATTGATCGAGATGGGAAGCGATTATTTTCCGGCAAGACCGTTTTGCCTTTTATCTCTTGCCGGGGGTACTGGCGGGTTCATTATTTTGGGCTCAAGGGATTGCTTAGACGTTGTGGGGCAAGTGTTGCCCCTCCCATTGTCTTCTCCCATCCAACCCCTGAGCCGTGGCGGACTATTGGGGTCTTTCTCAAACTGGCCGGAAAGGCACCGGATGTTGGAAGTTCCTGGTTTCGCCGTTTCTATCCCAAGTATGGGCATAGCAGGCAACAGGTGGAGGATAGCCGCAAGGTGGGAATGGAGTTGGGTGAACATATCAAGGCTGGGAATCCCCTTGATCATCCTCTTTTCACCACTCCTGTGAGGGGCGAAGATGAGGGATGAGGGAAGGCGGTGCTGATCTCTCAGAAGCTGCCATGGAGATAAAACTGGTAGAGCTGGTTGACCTGCTCTGCAAAAAAGAGATAGGCTAAGGCGGCAAGGGAGAGAAAAGGGCCAAAGGGGATGCGGGTCTTTCCTCCTTTTCCTTGTTGGATCATGGCTATGATGCCAATCGTGGCACCCAGAAGGGAACTGGCAAAGATGACAAAGGGCAGGGCCTGCCATCCTAAGAAGGCACCGATCATGGCCAGCAGTTTGATGTCACCGCCCCCCATTCCTTCCTGTTTTTTCCAGAGGTAATATAAGAGGGCGATGGCATAAAGGACTCCGCCCCCGAGGAACAGGCCGATAAGCGAGTCCTGCCAGGTCAGGGCCGGACTCACCAGCGAAAAGATGAATCCCAGGAGAATCCCTGGCAGGCTGATAACATCAGGAATGATCTGATGCTCGATATCGATCCAGATAATGACCAGTAAGGCAGCACAGAAGATAGAATAGCCGGCACTGGTAATGCTGAGGCCAAAGCGGTGGACGAGGGCCGCTGACAGCAGGGCCATGCAGATCTCGACGACGGGATATTGCAGTGATATCCTTTCGTGACAGTGGCGACAGCGGCCCCGGAGGGCCAGAAAGCTGATGACGGGAATATTCTCATACCAGGAAAGAATATTCTGACACCGTGGGCAGTGCGAGGCGGGAAAGACAATAGATTCATCTTCAGACGGGAGTCGAAGGATGACGACATTGAGAAAACTGCCGACAATGGCCCCCAAGAGCAGGGCAAAGAAGAGGACAAGGGGTAACGATTCCATGATTTTGTCGTATTTTTAAGGTGTAGTGTGTGTATGAATTGGAATTTTTTATCAATTTTCCTTAGGTGATCATCGTATCATATCGTTTATTATGTCTCAATTCCAGAAAAAAGTTGATGTTGTCCGCACAGAGCTTGTGGCCCGAGATGTCTTCAGGCTGACATTGATGGCCCCGGAGATTGTCGCTGCAGCACGACCAGGACAATTTGTCATGGTCCAGATTGCTGAAAACAAGGATCCCTTGCTTCGGCGGCCTTTCTCTATCCATCAGGCCAGCAGCGAGGGTTTACTGCAGATCCTGTTCAAGGTGGTGGGCCGAGGGACCGAGCTGCTTGCCCAGTGCCGGGTGGGGGAACAGGTGTCGCTCCTTGGCCCTCTGGGGCATGGTTTTATCATGGGCGATCCAGGCAAGGCCTGTCTGGTCGGCGGTGGCATGGGGATTGCCCCCATGTTCTTTCTGGCGCATCGTTTTATCGAGCAATCCTCGTCTGCCGGTCCCAGGGTGATGCCCAGAGTGATCCTCGGTGCCCGCAACCGCGAGGAACTTGAGCCCCTGGTTATTGATTTTCAGAGTTTAGGCGTAGAGGTGTTGGCGGCGACCGATGATGGCTCCTTGGGCCATCATGGCCTGGTGACTGATGTCCTCAAGAAATTAAATCTGGAACCTGAATCCACTGTCTATACCTGCGGCCCCCGGCCGATGATGGCCGCAATCCACCATCTCTGCAAGAAAGAGAATATTGCTTGTCAGGTCTCGGTGGAAACAACAATGGCCTGTGGGATGGGGGCCTGTCTCGGCTGTGCCGTGCCCATGAAGGGTGGCGGCTATAGGCATGCCTGTTCGGATGGGCCGGTCTTTGCGTCCGGGGAGTTGCTATGGAGTCTGTAAAGGTGCGGAAAGATGAAGTTGACCTGCGAGTGGCCATTGGGAGTCTGGAACTTCAGAATCCGGTGATGACTGCTTCTGGTACCTTTGGTTACGCTCGTGAGTTTGAAGATTTTGTGAATCTACGTCGTCTCGGGGCGATAGTGGTCAAGGGGATATCCTTGGCACCGCGCGCCGGTAATCCGCCGCCAAGGGTGGTGGAGACCGCTTGTGGCATGCTCAATGCCATTGGACTTGAGAATGTGGGGGTGGAGAGATTTATTCGTGAAAAAATGCCCTACCTTTCAGCCCTGGGAGTTCCGGTCATTGTCAACATCCTTGGTGATTCGCTTGCCGAATACAGCCAGATAGCTGAGCGGCTGGCGTCGGTACCTGGCGTTGGTGCTCTTGAGGTGAATATCTCCTGCCCCAACGTGAAGAAAGGCGGGGTGGCCTTTGGAACAGATCCTCAAATGGCAGCGGCCGTGACCGCTGCGGTCAAACAGAGTTGTCAGGTGCCGGTGATTGTGAAGCTCTCTCCCAATGTCACCGATATAACAGTAGTGGCCAAAGCTGTGGAGGAAGCGGGTGCCGATGCGGTGTCTCTAATCAATACCTTGATCGGCATGGCCATTGATCTTGGCTCCCGTCGTCCACTCCTTGCCAATATCATCGGTGGTCTGTCAGGACCTGCCATCAAGCCGGTGGCCCTGCGCATGGTCTATCAGGTCGCCCGAGCGGTCACTATCCCGATCATCGGGATTGGCGGGATCGCAACCGCCGAGGATGCCATGGAATTTATGTTGGCCGGGGCCAGCGCAGTGCAGGTGGGGACTGCAAATTTTGTCAATCCCCGGGCCAGCGAGGACGTGCTTGAGGGGATTTCCGCGTATGTCAGGCAACAGAAGCTTGAGTCGGTCCGCGACTTGATAGGCGCCTTGCGGGTAGGGTAGGAGGCTATGAGATGAACACCTTCTCTTCCCGTCAGCCGCCATCATCTCTCCTGGCAAAGGTCGTCTCCTATGGACGTCTCTTTTTACATCCCGATACACCCTGGACTGTGAAGGGGATCTTGCTTCTGGCCATGCTTTATCTCCTCTCACCCTTTGACCTGATACCGGACTGGATTATCGGTCTGGGTCTGCTTGATGATCTGGCCATTGTCTCCTTGCTTGTGGGGTGGGCGATTCGTCTTGTCAGTCGCCTGTCTTTGGTGCCGTCGGAAAATAAGCCGTTGTGAAAAAATAATATTGCCAATTGCTTGATTGGAGCGGCATAAGGAGCCGTAACGAAATGAGTATAAAAGGCCAAGTTATTTCGTAACGGCTCCTTGCTTGTTTCATTTACGGCTTCTTGTATGATCTTTGGTGGATGTAGTCTGCCAGGCGCCACGCAAAGAAACAGCGGTAAAGATTGCTGTTTCTTTGACGTTGCATAAGAATCCGTAAACTGAAAAGAGCAAAAAAAGCCTTGCTCTTTTCAGTAACGGCTTCTAAAAAATGAAGAAAGGAGGAAACATGCACCGTATCTGTGTCTCCATCGCCCGGGAAACCGTTGACGAGGGTGTGGCGGTGGCGAAGACCATTGGCCCTTTGGCTGATGTCATTGAGATACGCCTTGATAGTCTTCGGGATATTGAGGTGTCACCTTTTCTTGAGCAACTCAGCCAACCCCTGCTTTTTACCAATCGCCCGACCTGGGAGGGTGGAGGGTTTGGTGGCGATGAAGAGGCGCGGATAGCCCCGCTTGTCAAGGCTATACAACAGGGGGCCCATTATGTTGATCTGGAACTCAAGGCCCCCAGCGACTCGCATAATATGCTGCTGGAAGCGATAGCGGCGGGGGGAGATTCGGACTGTCGTCTGATCCTCTCCTGGCATAATTTCCAGGAGACGCCGACTAAGGCCGAGCTGGTCGGGCGTCTGGCCATGATCCAGGATAAGGGGGCGCACATAGCCAAGATTGTGACCATGGCCCATGATTATCATGATGTCCTGCGGGTGCTTATGCTCCAGGAAGAGGCTGCCGGCATGGACATACCGCTTATTGCCTTTTGTATGGGCCGGCCTGGGGTCATCAGCCGACTGGCCACCCTGGAGCTTGGAGGTTATATGACCTATTGCGCCGCAAGTGAGAATGAGGCCACTGCCCCTGGGCAGCTCTCGGTCGCCGTCTTGCACCAGATAGAGGAATTGATGACCAAGGAAACGGAGACCCGCCGCGCATGACCACCTTAAATATCAATGGGCAGACCGCACTCTATGGGATTATCGGCAATCCGGTGCGCCACTCTCTCAGCCCGGCCATGCATAACGCGGCATTTGCGGAACTGGGGGAAAATAGCGTTTACCTGCCGTTTCCGGTGGTCGATCTCAAGGCCGGTGTTGAGGGCTTAAAGGGGTTGGGGGTGCGCGGGGTGAGTGTGACCATCCCGTATAAAGAGGCCATCATCCCGTTGCTGGATGAGCTTGATGATCTGGCGCGGCAGATCGGGGCGGTGAATACCTTGGTGATCAAGGAGATCGATGGCCGAAAATATCTTTGCGGCAGCAACAGTGATTGGCTGGGTGCCAATCGGGCCTTGTCCGAAAAGGTGTGTTTAGCAGGGGCGCGGGTGGTGATTTTGGGCGCCGGCGGCTCAGCCCGGGCCATTGGCTTTGGTCTGCGTCAGGCAGGGGCGCAGGTCGTGATCTGTAGTCGTACTGAGTCCAGGGGGCGGGCCCTGGCGAAGGATCTGGGCTGTTCCTGGCACTCCTTGGCTGACGCTGAGAATCTGCGTGCCGAGGTGCTCCTTAATGCTACCTCGGTGGGGATGCAGCCGGAGAGCGAGGTCAGTCCGGTTGCCGCCAAGATTCTTGCTCATTTTCAGGTGGTGATGGATATCGTTTATGCCCCGTTGGAGACAGTGTTGCTCAAAGAGGCACAGGCGGCTGGCTGCCAGGTGATCAATGGCTTGGAGATGTTATTGTATCAAGGGGTGGCGCAGTTTGAGCTCTGGACTGGAAAAACGGCCCCGGTGGAACTGATGCGTCAGAAATTGTATCAGGCAACCGGAAATAGAGTGAAAAATAAAGATTAAGCCGTTGTAAATAAAGAACCTGACTATTTGAATGGCCGGAGCGGTATAAGGTGCCTGAAGAAAAGAAGCAACACAGCACTGCTTATTTCATACCGGCTCCTAAGAATCTGATGAATCAAAAGACAGAAGAGAAAAGATGAAAGAGATATCCCCTGTAACAAGCGTTGATGCCACCATTGCGGTGCCCGGTTCTAAGAGTTTGACCCAGAGGGCCCTCATTGCCGCGGCCTTAGCCGAGGGGCGGAGTCATCTGCTGGGGCCCTTGACCAGTGAAGACACTGACTTTACCTCAAAGGCCCTGGGGCAGATGGGGATTACCGTCCAGAAAGAGGTCGCTGCTCACCCCCTAAAGGGGATTGCTGCCTGTGATTCCTGGCAGGTGGAGGGTAATGGCGGCCGGATTGCCACCCCGAGAGATGTGATCTATCTGGGTAATAATGGTACTGCCACCCGTTTTCTGACCTCGGTTGCCGCCTTGGGCCATGGCGTTTTTACCATTGACGGGGAGGAGCGGATGCGTGAGCGGCCGATTGGCCCGCTGATGGAGGCCCTTCGTGGCTGGGGTGTGGATATCAGTTCGGTGGCTGGCACCGGCTGTCCTCCGCTTAAAATCAACAGCCATGGTCTTGCGGGTGGTGAAACTGTCCTGCCGGAGGGAAAGAGCAGTCAGTATCTCTCCTCGCTCCTGCTGGTCGCACCCTATGCTGTACGTCCTGCCACCCTTCAGGTCAGGGGCGAGGTCCTGTCAAAACCCTATGTGGCCATGACCCTTTCGGTGATGGCCGATTTTGGCATTGAGGTTGATTGCAATCAGGAGTTGACCCGCTTTGTGATTCCCCAAGGCTGTTACCGGGCTATGGAATATCAGATTGAAGGGGATGCCTCCAATGCCTCCTATTTCTGGGCGGCGGCGGCTATTACTGCTGGTCGGGTGACGGTGAGCAATGTGCCGGTACCTTCTCTGCAGGGGGACGCCGGACTGGTGCCGTTGCTGGCCCGTATGGGTTGTGAGATCAGTCGGGAGGGGGGCGGAATTACGGTTTGTGGTCGACAGCACCTGGAAGGGATCACTGTTGATATGGGGGATATGCCGGACGTGGTTCCCACCCTGGCGGTGGTCGCAGCCTTTGCCCATGGTAAGACGGTTATCAACAATATTGCTCACCTGCGGATCAAGGAATGTGATCGCTTAAGCGCCGTGGTTACCGAGCTGACCAGAATGGGGGCCCGGGTTGAAGAGCGTCAGGACAGCATGATTATCCATGGTGATGGCGGGGAGAGTCTGCATGGTGCTACTATTGACACCTATAAGGATCATCGAATGGCCATGAGTTTTGCGGTGGCTGGCTTGAAGGTGGCTGGGGTGCGGATCAGTGATGAGGGGTGTGTTGCCAAATCCTTTCCTGACTTTTGGGAGCGTTTTAGCTGGCTTGCCTGATCGTAAAAACGGCGGTTAAAACCACTTAAAGTACGAAAAGCACGAAAAAATTTCAAGAGATAGCAAGCTGGAGGTCATTACCCAAAGGGTGAAGGTCTATAGCAATGCAACATATTTATTTGTTTGATATTTTTTTGATGCCCACCTGTTCTTTCTCTGTTTATCTGCTCATTTGTTGTCGGGCGGCAACGACCACAAATCCTGCCTGTTCATCGAGGCCCGCCTTGGCCGGTTCAAATCCTGCCAGTTGCTCGGGAGTCTGATAGAGGGTGGATGCGCTTTTGAAAATATGGAAACCCTGCTTGGTAAGAAGTCGCTGCACCTGGGCGATGGTAGAGAAGCGGGCCGCTTGATAAAAGGGGTGACGGTTTTCTTTTTTTTGGCGCAGATTTCGGCCCCAAGGGCTTTCTGCCGGAACAAAGCCTATGATTAAAGGTGCGTCTGGTTGCAGGACACGCCTGCATTCTGCCAGAAAATGGCTTGGTGATTTGAGAAAGCAGAGGGTGAAAAGGAGAAAGATGGCGCCAAGAGAGGACGTCGCAAAGGGGAGCTTTTCGGCTATAGCCTGACAGCCAGCCACGCCTCTTTTTTGTGCCAAGGAAAGGGGAGTCCTGGCCGGATCAATGCCAAAGGGAATCTGCAGGGCCTGGGCGAACCGGCCGGGGCCGACACCAACCTCGAGGGCTGGTTGGGAGAAGGTAATGTCTAAGGATTGAATAGCGGCTTTTTCAATGGCAAAGAGCAGACTGTCTTCAAACCAGCTATCATATTCTGCAGCATGTTCCTCAAAGACTTGTGAGCTGTGCTGCCAATGTGCTATTTTTGGTGTCTGTGGTGTTTCCGCTCGCATTTTTCTTCACCAGAAAATAGAGTTGCCCTTGTTCCTTCATGTTGCCGGCTGCTGTTTCGGCATAATGACCATTGCCCCAGAACAGATCAGCCCGACCAGCACCTTTGATGGCTGCACCGGTATCCTGCGGCAGGACAAAGCGTTGCATGGGCTCCCATTTCAGGACTTGTCCCGCCCTGTCAAGCACTGGCTTTTGTGAAACCAGATAGGCCATGA
>DDWW01000037.1 GCA_002347085.1 Desulfobulbaceae bacterium UBA2276
TGGGCCCGTTCAGTGACTTCCGGAGCAAAATGGGCAAACCTTTTTCCGCCTCGATCAGGTTGCAACACAACAAGATCGAGTTTATCTTTGCCGATGCCATCGACGATCTGGACACCGAGGCCATCAAGGGTGGTCCGATTCTCGGATTCTCGCCAATTGACATGACCCCGGTTCACGAAACTCCGGCCGCTTACATGTCCGCTTCGGCGCTCGACGGCGATAAAAGCAAGGGTTTGCAGATCGGCAAGATTATTCTGGCCCGAGCCATCGAGCCAAAACATATCAGTCAGCTTCTTACCGACGGCCGGACCGAATTGATACAAGGTTTTATCTCCAAGAAGAAACGTCCCTTTGACGCCTTTCTGCTCATAGACAAAAAAGGAAAGATCACCTTTGAATTTCCACCACGAATAAAGAAAGAGAAAAAAAACCATTCAGCGGAAGAAGCCGGCTGAACCAGACCTGCACGTTCGACCGACCCCAGATCGACAAACAAGTGCAGGTAAGGCTTTCACCCGACTATTTCTGCTGCCCATACACTATCCCCCAAAGAGGCAAAACATTTATGCAACAACAATTAAAGACTGAATATCAAGACAAGAGCGGCCTGGAACTGGCAAAAATCTGCGCGCGAGTGGCACTCGATGCCAAAGCCGAGGATCTGATCGTCCTCGACGTGAAAGGCATCTCCTCGTTTACTGATTATTTTGTAATCATGAACGGCAGATCAACCCGGCATGTCCAGGGCCTGGCCGAGGCCATCGAAGGCGAGATGCGTTCCAAACGGATCGCCACCTCCCATGCCGAAGGACTTCAGGAAGGGATGTGGGTTCTCCTTGACTTTAATGACGTAGTCGTTCATATTTTCTACTACGAACAGAGAAAGTTTTACGATCTGGAAGGCCTCTGGCACGATGCCAAACCTGTCAATATCGACGACCTCTCCTGATTCTTTCCAGAATACCCTTTTCAAGCAACAACAACTTTTCCCAAGGGGAAATTTCTTTCCACTACACAATTCACTATGCAATACATAAGCACCCGGGGCGGCATCAGCCCCATCCCTTTTACCGAGGCGGTGATGATGGGCTTAGCCGAAGACGGCGGCCTCCTCCTCCCTCGCACTATTCCGCGGATCGGCAGCGATACTTTCGCCTCCTGGCAAACTCTTTCCTATCCGGAGCTGGCCTTTGAGGTCATGTCACGTTTCATTGATGACATCCCCAACAACGAGCTGCGCGAGCTGATCAATCGTTCTTACGCCACCTTTGATCATCCCGAGATTACCCCTCTCATTCATCAGGGTTCCCTGCACATCCTCGAGCTCTTTCATGGCCCGACCTTTGCCTTTAAGGATGTGGCCTTGCAATTTCTTGGCAATCTCTTTGAATATCTCCTCAAAAAAAACGACGCCGTCATGAACATCATCGGCGCGACATCGGGCGATACCGGCAGCGCCGCCATCTACGGGGTACGCGGCAAGGAAAAGATCAATATCTTTATCCTTCATCCCCACAAGCGGGTCAGCCAGGTACAGGAACAGCAGATGACCACGGTCACCGATGCCAACGTATTCAACATTGCCATTCGCGGCACCTTCGACGACGGCCAGGCCATTGTCAAGGCCATCTTCAACGACATCGCCTTCAAGAAACAGTTCAACTTAGGAGCCATCAACTCCATTAACTGGGCGCGGGTCCTGGCCCAGGTTGTCTATTACATCCACAGCTGCCTGCACATCAATCGCCATGAGCATGACAAGGCCGTGGATTTCGCCGTGCCCACCGGCAATTTTGGCGATATTTTTGCCGGCTATATCGCCAAACGGATGTTGCCGGAAGGCACTATTCACAAGCTTTTGCTGGCAACCAACACCAATGATATCCTCAGCCGCTTTGTCACCCATGGTGATTACTCGCTGGGGGAAGTGGTAGCCACCTCCAGCCCCTCCATGGATATCCAGGCCGCCTCTAACTTTGAACGCTATCTCTACTATCTCCTCGATGAAAATCCGGTGCGTACCAAAGACGCCATGACCCTGTTTGCTGAGACCGGCAAGCTCGACCTTGCAAGCTCCTGCGACCAGATCAGACGCGACTTTGTGGCCACTGTTGCCTCCGAACAGGAGGTGCTGGACACCATTCAACGCTTCTACAAAGAGCATGGTTACATCCTCGATCCACACACAGCAGTGGGAGTGCATGCCGCCCTCATCCACCAGCAGGAAGGGATTCCCGTGATCTGCCTGTCGACTGCCCATCCGGCGAAATTTGGCGAGACCGTAACCAAGGCCATCGGCATTGCACCCGAGATGCCGCCAGCCATAGCCGCCCTGGCCGGCAAGAAATCCCGCTGTGAGCTGATGGACCCCGACCGCAATCTGATCCAGGATTTTATCAGGAAGCATGCCCTGTCAGCGTGAGCGCCAAAATAAAAAAACAGGATGGAGTTTCAAACTCCATCCTGCCCCCTAAAAGCCATAATAACAAAGAGTAACGTCATTTCAAGGCCATAACCATGCATTATCAGGGAAGAACTGTGATCTTGTCATACTCCACGGTCTTGCTATGGGCCATGAGATCCTTAAGAATCACCTCGTCGGCATTCCAGGCGGCCATAAGCATGAAAATCAGTTCTTGCAAACCGTCAACCTTGAGCTGACTCATCTTCTGCAACCAAGACATTCTCATAATCTTCTTTATTCACGACGCAAAGACCAGCTCAATTTGATCCGCATCGGCACCTTGACCTCGCCGCCTCCAGCCGTCACCCAGCCGGTCTGGCCAAGTCCATGCTCGAACACCGTTTCATATTCACCATTCCCCGCAATCATGGCCCCAGGGGCCTGCCATCCATCCGGAAAGAAAGAAATATTGCTGGAGACTCGTGACTTTTCGATCTGGCCTCCGATATTTTCGCTGCACTGAAGGTCGCCAAACACACTGATCGGAAACAGACGCAACCTGTTGCCGCCCTGCTGGATATCCTTTTCAACCGCCAGGACTTGCGCACCGGCATGAAGCTGTTCCTGGTTCTGTTTTTCCCAATCCATGCCCGGCGCGTTTTTCTTGAGTTCCGGAGAAAGAGCCGGCGCAATCAGGGTGCAAGTGGTTACCTCCTTGGCCGCAGTATAGAAAATCGTCTCCCACTGATCCTCATAATGCATCTTTACCTCAGGCTGGACGCCAGGAACAGCCGTCCAAAGCTGGTAACGGACAGGCGCTTTCTTCGCGTCTTCACCAGCTTTTACCATGGCCTGCATTTGCGGACTATTCGCCATCTGCATGGCCAGCGCCATCTGACAGGGTATGTCATCCTCCTTGCAGGCCTCCATCTGTTTTTGCAGATCCTGGGTCGGCACCTCAGGTACATCCCTGGCGATTCCCAGCAAATCTTTTTCCGGCTTTTCGGCCTGCACCTTGATCGTGGATTCAAAGCTGCGTCTGGTGCTCCAGTGGATGCCTTCACCCCGCTTGCCGACTCTTTTATCCACATCCCCACTGACTTCAAACCTGACTGTCAACACCCCCAGTTGCCCTGTGGGTGCCACATCCGGTTGATCCGCCAGTGAAACCCCACCGACAACGGTAAACAAAACTGTAAAAACGATCACTCCCGCAAGCCCTCTCTTGCCTGTTTTCCTTTCTTGCATGGCTGCCTCTCTGTTTTCCTTGTTTTCACGATCCAAGACTTAGTACCGCCTTTTTTCATACTTTGGGGGGTGCCTTGAAATTACCGATCAGCGGCCAGGACTGCAACCCGAAAGATATTTATCAGCTCAAGCAAACAACGCGTACCTGTCTTTACCCTGCCATCAATACCGATCTTAAATCGACGCAGGCCAGACATCGTAGCGATTGCGTCCATCCTTTTTGGCCTGGTACAAGGCCTGGTCGGCAAGGGCAACAAGCTGGGCACCATCGTTCAAAATATGATCCGCCGCCGTGGCAACTCCAAGGCTGATCGTGACAAATTCTGATATGTCCGATTGGGCATGAGGCAGGGCAAGCCGAAGCACCGCCTCACCGATACGCCCTGCCAAGACTGCCGCTCCATGACGGTCTGTATCGGGAAGGATGACCACAAATTCCTCTCCACCGTATCGAGCCACGATATCAGGACCACGTTCAACCACGGCCTTGAGGGTATGGGCAATCTGCCGCAGGCAATCATCTCCCGCACTATGCCCATAGTGATCATTATATTTTTTGAAATGATCCACATCAAGCATGATCAGGGACAACTGAGAACCTGATCTTTTATGTCTTGAGAATTCAGTCCGTAAGGCATTGTCAAAAAATCGGCGATTGGATAGACCCGTCAGGCTGTCCGTCAGCGAATTGTATTGGGCGAGATCCCTTTCGATCTCAAGCTGGTGCACCAATTCCTGGATCTGTTGTTCCGCCTTCTTGCGATTTGTTATATCCCTGGCAATCAGGACCATCTGCACAGGATTTCCCTGTCGGTCACGAATCAAGCCATTGTTGACCTCGATATCAAAGCAGGACCTGTCTTTGCGGATGGCACGGTATTCATTGGGGCCATTATAATTTTCGTATAACATCCGCACGATATTGGCGTGCGCCCTTTCATGATCTTCGGGGACAATAAAATCCATGACCGACATGCCGGGCCCATCCTTCACATCATAGCCAAACATCTTACCCGCCGCCTCAGAGACCATAATGATACGCCCGGAAAGATCAGCGATGGTGATATCATCGGGCGAAGCCATGAGGATGGTTTTATAGATCTCTTCACTTGCCTGCAGTTCACGAGTTTTAGCATTCAGTTCTTTTTCCGCCAACTGGCCGATTTCTCGGGCCATAATCCCAATTTCGTTGTTCGGATAGACGTATTCATCAGCACCCAGCTCATCTCCTGCAATGGTAGCCTTGATTTTTTTGCCAAGTTCAACCAGCGGACGGGACAAACGGCTCAGCAGAGTACTCTGCACAAACCCCAGGAACACGGCGATAAGGCCAGTCAGGCAGATAAGAACCAACACTTGCGAGATGATTGGGCGAAGTATTTCTCTCTTCTCGACCACGGTCACGACCGTCCAGCCGGTTGAAGCACTGCGGCTGGAATAGGCGAAGTGTTCCACCTTGTCAAGGCGGTAGGTAAAGTCGCCTTGACTGTCCCCTTGAAAGCCTTCCGTTATTTCCTGAAGCGATTTGCCCAGTACGGACTGATCAGGATGCATGATAATTTTTCCAGACCGATCCGCGACAAAACTGAAGGCCGTCCCGTATTCGTCATGCTGGGCAATCAGGCGAACCACCTGGTCAATGGAACAATCAATAGCAACCACGCCGCCATATCCGCCACCGGACTGCTTCAGCGCTCTGCTGGTCGAAACCAGCCACTCTTTTGTCTTAATCTCCTGATAGGGCAGACCGATAGACGGCTCGGGCTTTGTTGCCATCGCCGCCTGATACCAGGGACGGCTGGTCGGATCAAATCCTTCAGGAGGCGTGTAATCGTTTATCAACATCAGGCCGTTTTCGTAACCCGAATAGATAAAGGTGATATTCTTGTTGGCTTTAAGAACAGACCGGTACCCATCTAATATACGCTGGTGAGCCTCTTCACCAAGTACCATCGCCTCTCTGATTTCCTTATTATCGTCGAGCACCGTGATAGTGTTGACGAGTTCAGTAAAATACCCGTCAATAAAAAGAGCTACGGCATAATTGGTTTGCTTTATGACACCACGCGCCTTGGAAATTTCGGAATAATAAAGAATGGTTGAAAGGAAAAAACCGAAAACAGCCATAACAATCAAAGCTAAAAGAGCGCTGCTTTGAAATATCTCGCGTTTGATGCTGGATTGAGGTGATGAAGACCTATTCATGATAAAATTTTCCTTCTTCATAATCAGAATAGTACGGGGAAGATATTTGTGCTCTACGGTTATATCATCTCTTGTAGCGCTAAAAATAGCAAATGAGCACCAAAATTCGCAGGAAAAACCTCAAAGCCACACCCTCTGGAGGGGAATGGAGCCTTACATTCATTACTGCCGACGTTGCGACAAATAGGCCATTTCTTTCGACCAATTCACGTAATTTTTGTGAAAATCGGTCAATTGGGGATCGCCTGCCGTCTGCTCCACATAGGTATTGAGTATTGGTAATTGCAACTGGGCAATATGGCTTGCCTCCGCATTCTTGGTGGCGGTCAGAAAAGAAGACAGGCTGGTGACGACATGACCCGCTTTGACTTTGCTCGCTGCCTGTATCAAACTGCTCACAAGTGAAGGTGAATACTTCAGCATGTACTCGGCATAGCGCCGCAAAAGGGGAACCTGCGCCAGCAAATCCCGTCTCTCATGATCAAAGTCGTCACGAAACACGATCTTTTTGTCCTGGAACACCAGCGGAGCCGCCGTTGATGTATCACAGGCCCAGCCTGGGCGGGGAGTCAGAAGCTCCGCCTGATAGCGCTCTTCACGATAGGGATAAAAAGGCATGGTTTTGCAGCGGGAGGGCTTATTGATGTGGATGCGGCAAAGATTGTCCTCGCCCAAAGCGGGACAGGGAAACGAAGACGGCAGGTAGGCCGTCGGCACAATCAGGACAGCGAGCTCTTTACGGTCAGCCAGCTTGATGGTGGTTCCAAGGGTGGCCACCAGCGGATAGTCCTTGCTGCCATATCGCAATGGCGTCCAGACAAGGCACAAAGGAAAACGTTCGGCATTGGCAAAGGCATCCTTGCAGGTTAAAGGGAGTTGCCCATAGCAGCACTTACCGCAGGCGGTACACTGAAAATGGTTTGCCATCCTTACTTCAGCTCAGTGGTTGTGCCGCAGCATTTTTTGGCTTTTTTGCCGGAGTTACAAGGACAAGGGTCGTTACGCCCGACCTTCGTGACGCGCTGTGGCGGGAGGTAGGGATTAAAGTCACTACTGACATATAGCCACTGGCCATTGTCACGACGAAAACGAGACAATGTCGCTTTCGTTATATCCTGTTGTTCCCGGCGAAACCGGACCACGAAATCAACCTCAGCGGTATCGCCGGTTTCTGTTGCGCTCCGGATTTCCAGGCCATGCCATTCACATTCTTCGGCCAGCCGTTCTGCTTCCGCACGATTAAAGTCATCACGAACCTCAGGCGCATGGGTGCGCTCGACATGATCCAGTGTACGCTTGACAAAAGCGGTATAGCGCGAGCGCATTAAGGCCTCAGCAGTGGGCGCAGGGGCTCCGTCAATAATGGGGCCACAGCACTCATCAAAGTCACGTTTTGAACCGCATGGGCATACTGTCATGTTTGACCTCTCTTTTTGCATTGTTTGAATATGGGAGCCTTCCATAAAAGGTCCGGCTGAGCGACTGATCAGGTTTCGGTTTCTTCGCCAATCAGGCGAGTAAGTTGACGATCATGGAGGCGAGAGAAGAAGAGCATGGCGACGACTCCGCCAATGAACGCAAGGAGCATATCGGATTGAGTGTCCCAGGGGTCGCCCTGTGTTCCCAGGAATTCTTCAGCGCCTTGTCCGAGCGCAACAGCGGCCCCCCACTCTATAAGTTCGTAAGTTGCGCTGATTGCCAGCACCACAGAAACGGCGAGGAAGGCCACCATTCTTCCGCCCCGGACATATCGACCACGTACAAATATCTCTCGGGCAACAAGGGCGGGGACAAAACCCTGGAAGAAGTGGCCAATCTTGTCATAGGGATTGCGGCTGAGGTTGAACAAATCAGCAAGATAAAACCCCAGAGGTACTCTGGCATAGGTGTATGCGCCACCGACCATAAGTACTATGGCGTGAAGAAAGATGCAGATGTAAAGAAGTGTAGTCAGGGGAAAACGATGATAGGTAGCCCACAAAACCGGCAACACAACCATGACGGGAAAGACCTCAAGCACCCAGGTCATGCGATCGAAGGGGTGCAAACCGGAGAGCACAAGCAACACTGCCAAGACCACAAAACTGACCAGATGAATTTGAGTGCGCCGCATTAGGATATGAACAATCTCACGTTTGAATTAAGAAGGAAGAAAAAAAGAAAAGAACAAAGGGAACGGATTTATTTGTAAAAGTCGGGATTTAATCTGCCCCCCCTCTCATTAATAGCCTCGACCCCTGCCTACAGTTGACGAGAATAATTCCACTCAAGATAATCATTAATCATCTTGGACAATTAGCCAATCAAAATCGACAGGAGAAATGTTGATTTGTAATGTCTGCAAGATGCATTGGGATATATTAAATTTGAAAGCATCAAGCCACATTTGTTACATTTCAAGACCTGACCCTAATTTTCCACCGCAGGTGGGAACTCCCAAAAATGTCTTTGAATTTCTTATCCTTGATCAACCCCGCTTCAGTAACGCCTCAAACTGCCCATTCGGTAACGGTTTGCTGAACAGATACCCTTGATAGTGCATACAGCCACTCCCCAGAAGGAGCTGTCGTTGCTCTTCCGTCTCCACCCCTTCGGCAATGACATTCAGGCCCAGGCTGTGCGCCATGGCAATGATGGTCTGCACAATCGTTCTGTCACTACTGTCTGTGGTAATATCGCGCACGAATGACTGATCGATCTTGAGCTGGTCGAGCGGTAAACGTTTGAGGTATTGCAGGGACGAATAGCCGGTGCCGAAATCGTCCAGTGAAAGCTGGATGCCGATTTCATTTAAGGTGTTCATGGTTGCAATCGTTTTTTCGACATTCTCCAGCAACATGCTTTCCGTCAGTTCCACTTCAAGCAACATCGGCTTGATGCCATGGCGTTGCACGACAGCACGCACTTGAGCCGCGAAATCTGCCTGGCGGAATTGCTTGGCGCTGACATTCACCGCCAGCACAAAACCGCGGGTGAGTTCATCCTGCTGCCATGCCTTCAACTGGGCGCAGGCCGTTTCCAGCACCCATTGCCCGATGGGCAGGATCAGCCCGGTTTCTTCGGCCAGTGGAATAAATTGCAGGGGAGGAACCAACCCGCGTTCGGGGTGCAGCCAGCGGATCAAGGCCTCTGCCCCCAATGGACGGCCTGAACTGTCCACCTGGACTTGATAGTGCAACTGAAACTGCTGTTTTTCGATCGCATTGCGCAGATCACTTTCAAGAGAAACACGGACGTTGATGGAGTCCTGCATTTGCGGATCAAAGAAGCGCAGGGTGTTGCGTCCAGCTTTCTTGCCCTGGTACATGGCGATATCGGCTTGCCTCATCAGTTCCTCTGCTGTCTGCTGGTCACCGTTAAACAGGGTGATGCCGATGCTGGCAGAGCTGCGGCATTCATGGGTGGCAAGCTGGTAGGGCTGGTTAAGTGCGGCAATAATTTTTTCACCGACATCTTCTGCCTGAGTGGCCGCCTCAAGCCGGTGGCCACTCAGATCTTCCAGCATCACCACGAATTCATCGCCGCCCAGACGCGCCACGCTGTCGGTCGCGCGCACGGCCACCTTCAGACGTTGCGCGACTTGTTGCAACAGTATGTCGCCGACATCATGGCCGAGCGTGTCGTTGATGGTCTTGAAATTATCCAGGTCAAGGAACAGTATTGCACCCGAGTGGCCGCCACGCACACTGGAGGCCAATGCATGTTGAAGCCGTTCCATGAGCAGTCGACGGTTGGGCAGGTTGGTAAGAGAGTCGTAAAATGCCAGCTCGTTGATCCTTGCCTCTGCCTCCTTGCGCTCAGTAAAGTCGTAGAGTACGACCAGGTGAGTGCCGGAAAATCCCCTCTCTATAGATGAAGCGCCAACCATGAAAGTCCTTACTGATTCACCCTTGCAACTGATATCCACTTCTATGGGGATAAAAGGCTTGTGGCTACGGATAGCTTCCTCCATATTTTTCTGCCAGCTCTCAGCCACCCACTGCCGGTATTGCGGATCCGGATAAGCGAGGGGCCACCAGTCATCCAGGGTGGGAATGTCGTCACGAGTATAGCCTGTTACTTGGACAAAGGCGTTGTTAAGATAAGTGATGTTTCCTTGATCATCATTAAAGGCAAAAGGCACGGGTGCTGCATCGATGATAGACCGAAGCTTGGACTCATTTTCCGCCAGAACTTCTTTTGATTTCTTGACAGTGCGCAAATAAATGATGGTGCCGCTGACAAACACAATCAGCCCACTGCCCAATATGCTTAACAGCAAAAAGATCCAGAGCCGTTCGCGCTGGAGAGCGGGGAGTTGCACCATATCATTATCGGCAAATGCAGTCAGGCCGTATTCCGGGAGATAACGGCTGGCATGCATGTACGGTATTGGTTCATCGAAAATGCGTTTGAGGGTCGGGAACTTCTTATCTCCCCATGGTTCGATACGCAGTGTGGGTAAATCGGACCTTTGGTAGTGTAGTATTTTTTCTTGTGCTGACAGAGTGAGGCCTGGGCTGCCCGGCAATACGTTCAGGTCCATGGTCTGATTATGTGCGAGAATGATGACCCCATTTTTATCGGCAATGTAGGCATTCGTTTGCTTGGTGATAAAAGCCAATTTCGGCATATCGATTTTAACCACCACACTGCCCATAAATTCTCCATTGGCCAAAACCGGACTGGAAAAGAACAAGCCGGGAATGTGAGTCTTTATCCCCACTGCGTATTGCATGCCAGGCTTACCAGCTTTGCTGGAAAGAAAATAATCGCGTTGAGCATAATTGGTTCCAATAAACGATTCCGGCTTATCCCAGTTGCTGGATACGATGCAATCTCCGGCAGCGTTAAGAAGAAAGATAATGTCCACATTCAGGCTGGACTGCACGATATTCAGGTACTGACTTAGATCAGCCAAAACGCTGTCTTGTGTCCAGAGTCGTTTGCGGTCTTCATAGGCGAGGGTGGAAGGCTGGCGGCTGCTTCCGAACCGTGAGGTAGCGACATGAACGCGTATCAAGTGGGAAACCATATTCGGGATGCCACTCAAAAAATACAGATTTCGCCGGATAGACTCCGCAAGATCATCGGCCCGGTTTTCGATAATTTGCGTTTCAACGTCGATTAAGGCATGCATACGGGAAAGATAAATGCGATCCGCAATCAGCCAAGTGGCTGAGCACCATAGCGCACAACATAAAAACGCGAAGAGAAGTATCTTATTCTGGATTTGTTTCATCACATATTTTCGATTGGGTCTTTGGAAATTATGGGTATGGAAATTACAAAGTTATTATCAAGTTTATGTATCCCACTCCCAGTGAGGTAATATCCAGAAAGACGGCATCGTCTCAAGGAACTTGAGCTGGACCTCCGATAGTCAAAATACTTCCAAATTATCCTAACCAAAAAACAAGGGCAGTAATCGAAGATTGTTCCTAATTATCTCCGCAACAAACCACTGACTGTCAGTCTTCGTTGAAATTACATTCTGATTTTTTTCAGATCAACTCTCGATTTCGACAATTTATTTTCAATCATCCCCGATAAAACCATTATCCTTCTATCACGAGTCATAGCATTCCACAAGTTCACCAAAAGGCTTCTGCGTGGAGTTACTTTTTCCTGACAATGATGGTGGAGAAATAATGAACCTGCCCGTCAAGGGCGGAGAGATCGGCAAGGACCCGTTCATCGGCCATACCCACCCGTTCCACCAGCGTTGCCCTGTCGAGAAGGTTCAACTCACTCAACAGGGCGATCAGGTTGTCAATGACCCGGTGCACCTTCATCAGGACAATGGTGTCAAAGGTTTCAAGGATCTGGCGGAGTCGGCTGTCGCTGAAGGTGGCGGGGATGACCGCCAGCATGTCATCGCCCAGGCAGATGGGGGTCTGGGTGGTGGCGGAGCAGGAGCTCATGGCCGAGATCCCCGGCACGAACTGTACCCTGACCTCGGGGTGCCTCTCCAAAATGGTCGCATAAAGATAATAGCCCGTGGAATAGATAGCGGGATCTCCAAGGGTGGGGAAGGCCACATCCCGGCCCTGGCTGAGGACGGTAAAGATTTTGTCGGCGGCTTCCTGCCAGGCTTGCAGAACCTCCGGGTCCGGTTCCTGGCCCAGGTGGATCTTTTTCATGGGAAAGTGGAGTTCCACAATCTCCTTCCCGTCAATATCGCCCGCAGGCAGGGCCTGCCGGACAATGGAAAGCGCCGTGGAATGGCCGTGTTGCGAGGCCTTGGGCGTGGCGATCACCGGACAGTGGCGCAGGATCTTGAGGGCCTTGATGGTCAGGAGGTCTGGATCACCAGGGCCGATACCGATAATAGAGAGTGTTGCTTGCATGACAGAATTAAATGGTAAAATTTTAATAAAAATAAACAATTACACGAACAAACTAAGGACCAGACCGACTAATTTTCCGGGTAGAGCATCGTGCGTACCTGCCTGATCCCCTGGAGCAAGCGCATAGTTGGACGGGCGACCAGTTCTTCATCTATAAGGTAAATCTTCCCCTCCCGCACCGCCTTGATCGCCTGAAATCCCGGTTCACCTTCGATCATCTCTCTGGTCACCTGATTCATCTGGCCTTGCTGGGCAAGATAGATATCAATCCCGGCGGCGTGGGACAAAATGCGTTCTTTGCCGTAGGCGGCGATATTGGTGGAATTTCTGGCCGTGGCATCGGCGGCGACATTGACCCCGCCCCCATTTTCGAGAACAAACACCGCAATGGATGAGGGGGCAAAGGTCTTCATCTTGGCGTGGATGGACTCAAAATAGACCCGGGGCCGCTTGTCCACCGGGATCGTGTCCCTGGCCTGCTGAATGGCCGTCAGTTCGCCCTTAAATTTCTGGATCATGGCCGCGGCCGCGCTCGCCCTGCCGGTGAGCTCGCCCAAGGCCTGCCAGTAGCTGAACATCCCCTCAATCGTGGTTGGTTGCAGGGAAACAATGACAATCCCCGCCTCTTTCAACTGACTCACCAACTGCGGATGAGCCTGGCTTATCATCGGCCTGATCAGGATAAGATCCGGTTTGGCGGCAATGAATTTTTCCGGGGTATCATTGGCGCTGAATTGCGCTCTGCCACGAGGAGCAGGCGCCTCATCACCAGTGGTAATTCCAATCAACTCCTGATCCAGGCCCAGCGCCAGCAGGTTCTCGGTATGGGCCGGATAGAGGGAGATAATCCGTTTGAAGGGAGCACTATACGCCACCTGGTTTTCGTCCTGATCCACGAGGGTAGCGGCAGACGCGGGATGGTATCCGCTCACCATGAACAGAACAACGAGCAACAAGCGGTAACACCGCTTTGTCTTCAGGCCGAAAAAATACAAAGGCATTTTCATATCAGCTCAAGGTGTAATGGATTTGGGGGGGGTGGTCAGGGGTTGCGGCCTGCACCACGGCCTCCACCTGAAAGACCTCGGCGATCAAGCGCGAGGTCAAGACTTCAGCCACCGGACCGGCCTTGAAGATGCGACCATTTTTCAAGACAATCACCTGGTCACAGAAGGCCGCGGCCAGATTCAGATCATGGATGGCGGCAATGACCGTCCGGCCTTGATCGCGCACCAGTTTACGGATAACATGCATAATTTCAATAGTATGATGGATATCAAGATTGGCGGTGGCCTCATCGAGCACCAGCACCTCGGTATCCTGGGCCAGGGCTCGGGCCACGACCACCCGCTGTTTTTCACCGCCGGACAGATCGGTGATCAGTCGGTGGCGCAGGGGTTGGATCTGCATGACCGCCATGGCCTCCTCAACCAGCTCAAGGTCTCGCGCGGTCGGATTGCTGAACCTGGGGATGTGCGGATAGCGCCCCATAAGCACCAGCTCGGCGACGGTAAAATCAAACCCCATGGCGAACTGCTGCGGCACCAGGGCAATCCTTACGGCCAACTCCTTTTTTGCATATTTGACAAGGGGCCTTCCCTGAAATGACAGCTGGCCGCTTTGCAGGGATCGCGTCGCGGTCAGCAGATCGAGCAGGGTTGTCTTGCCGCTGCCGTTGGGGCCGATAAGCCCGTAAAACTGACCAGGGGCCAGACTCAGATCGATATCCTGGAGAACGTTATTGGCCCGGTAGGCAAAACAACCCTTGCTGATGGCAAAGAGCGGGGCGGCAAGTGTGTTCATGTTCGTTGCCCCAACTGTTTTTTACGGAAGATATAGCAGAAAAACGGGCCGCCAATCAGCGAGGTCAGCACCCCGATCGGCAGCTCCGTCGGCAGCCAGGCCCTGGTAATGGTGTCCGCCGTGAGCAGGAGGATGGCCCCTCCGAAAAAACAGGCCGGGATCAGCAGACGGTTATCAGGCCCCAGCACGAGACGCAGGAGATGGGGGACAATCAGCCCGACAAAGCCAATGATACCGGACACCGAGACACAGATGGCAGTCATCAGCGAGGCGCAGACCAGCAGGATCTTCTTCACCCGGCGGCTCTCAACACCCAGGGTATCCGCCGTCCGCCCGCCCAGGGCCATGATATTCAAATCTCTGGCGAAATAAAGCATCACCAGCAGACCGGGCAGGACAAAGATGGCGGTCAGGGCCACATCATGCCAGGTCTTGCCGACAAAACTCCCCATCAGCCAGAAGATGATCACCCCCACCTGCTCATCGGCCAGATACTTGATGAAACCGATCCCGGCCGAAAGGATAGCCGCCACAATCACCCCGGAGAGGATCAGGGTATTGGAAGAAAGCCGGCCGTCCGGGGCGGCCAGGGCAAAGACGGCGGCAAGCGTGGCCATGGCGCCCAGGAAGGCCAAGAGCGGCACGGAAACCAGGGGGGAAACGGTTATTCCGAGGATACCCAAAACCAGGGCCAGCGAGGCGCCAAAGGCCGCGCCAGATGAGACCCCAAGGGTATAGGGATCGGCCAGGGGATTGAGGAGAATGGCCTGGAACACGGCCCCGGCCACCGCCAACCCGCCGCCGACAATGGCCGCGGCCAGGATGCGCGGCAGTCGCACCTCCATGACGACAAAGGGAAAGGTGGAATTCATATCTTCTCCAATTCCAACCCCCAGCGCCTTGGCCCAGAGGATCTGAATCACCTCCAGGGGCGCAATGGCCAAAAATCCCATGCCCGTGGCCAGGACAATAGCCACGGCCAGGAAGAGGGTCAGAGACATCAGGATAAGAGGTGGTTTCAGCGTCATTGATTTATCCTCTATTATTAGTCCAGCTTGATGCCATTATCCTGGGCCAGTTCGGTCAAATGCTGAGCAAAGACATCGGCAAAGCTGTCAACCTCACCCAACCCCTGCATAATTGTGGTGACTTCAAATCCCTCCTTGGTCAGGATCGATTTCCAGGATTCGGCCTCAGGACCGCTCATGTCATTTTGGGCATGGTCGCCGGCCACGGTCATAAAGGGCTTCAGGAGAACCTTTTGCACCTTGTCGCTCTTCAGCTGCTGGACCACATGGTTAAGACCGGGAAATCCCTCCACGCTCCCGATATAGGTCTTCACCTGGGGATTGAGCCGGTTCATGGTGTCGGCAAACTGGAGATAGGAGCCTCCCGAGGGAAAGAAATCATTACCGTGGCCCATATATACCAAGGCACTCCCAGCCTTTGCGGCCTGAGCGATATCCACGGACAGTGCCTTGGCAATCAGTTCGATATCCTGCGGATAAGGATGCACATCCCCCATAGTGCCCAAGGCCGGACGGCCAATCACCAGCTGTTTGAAGGGCTGAGTCTTCTCTTTGATGGTACGGATACTGTTCAGCCCCTGCACATAGGAGACCAGATCAAGATACTCTTCCCCCAGAGTGATATGAGTGGGTTGAACCAGGATGGTGGTAAATCCTTCATCCTGCAAATTGGCTATGGTGGCCAGGGGCCCTTGCACGGTCAGGATATCTTGGGGAACAGCAGGGTTTGTTTTGATATAATCCGGATCATGTTGGCGTTTATGCCAGATGGCGCGGATCATGTTGGAAGTGAAGGCAATGCGGATCTCGGTGTTCGGATACTTTTTCCGGATCCGCTCTCTGATGTTCAGAATGCCGGACAGCGCCTCGGGCACGGTGGTGCCGAATGCGGCGATCACTACCGCCTGGGTTGGTTGCTTGTTGTGTTCCTTTCCCCAGGCAAGGGAATGAATCAGAAAAAAACAGAGTGTTGCCAGGATTGAGAGCTTGGTAATTTTATACATGATGTTCGTTCCCCTTGCTTAGTCCGGGGAAAACAGGAAATCCCGGACCAATTATACAAATTGATCCGGGATTTCCCTACATATCCGAAATCACAGGCATGGGCCTCTGTCCACGAGGTCATACCAACTGTATCCAGGCAGGTCTTCTGACTTCCGGCTCTTTCGCGTCCCGCGCCTTCCCATCCCCACCTTAAGAGCGTGGTGAACAGTGGCATTCTGCAGGAGTTGTCCCCGGTTACAGCGGCGGGCCCGTCTTCGATTTACACGAAGTTCCCTTTTCAACCTGAAAGATTTCTTCTGCCTTCCAAACCCGAGGAAGACAGCAGGAAAACACCTTTCAGGTACCTGAATCAATGATGCTATTCAATACCTGCAATCACCATCTTTGTCAATATGTTGTCAAGATCACAGGCGAATGCCGCACGTTAAAAGCACATTAAAGTTGAAAAATAAATGGTATCTATAATGGTATTTATGGTAGCGTTCTTTGAGCTTTAACTTTTCTTTCCTTTCTCTCTCATTCCTTCAGGAGGTTTTTTTTATCATGAAACAGCTCATAAAACAGATCATGAATTTAGGCGCCCTGCTCCTTGTTACCCTTCTTCTTTGCAGTTGCGGCTATAACTCACTGCAAACCAAGGAAGAAACAGTCTTCAAGGCCTGGTCGGATATCGAGTCCACCCTGCAACGACGCGCCGACCTGATCCCCAATCTGGTGGCCACGGTCAAGGGCTATGCCCAGCATGAACAAGAGACCCTGCAACTGGTCATCGAGGCCAGGGCCAAGGCGACCTCAATCCAGCTTTCCCCCGCCGATCTCAGCAATCCGGAGGCCATGCAGCAACTTCAGGCCAGCCAGGGCGCACTTTCGTCGGCCCTGTCCCGCCTGATGGTGGTGGTCGAAAAATATCCTGACCTCAAAGCCAATCAGGGTTTTCTTGACCTCCAAAATCAGCTTGAAGGAACAGAAAACCGGATCAATGTGGCCCGTCAGCGTTACAATGAGACCGTGGAGATGTTCAATGGTTCCATCAGAAAATTCCCTGAAAGCCTGACTAATAAATTTCTGCTCCATCTGACAAAAAAAGAATACTTCAAGGCAGATGAAGCGGCCAAGGTCGTCCCCAAGGTTACCTTTTAACGCCATGCGTAACATTCTCTTGAAAAAAAGGTTTTTCGGACTGTTTCTCGCCCTGACATTGATCTTCCTTTCTTCAGGGTGGGCCTTGGCCCTGAAAGTCCCGACACTCAAAGGCCGGGTCAACGATTATGCCGGAATTCTCTCCCCGGCCACGACGCAGCAGCTTGAAACGATGTTGCAGGATTTTGAGACGACGGACTCAACCCAGATAGTATTGCTGACGATTCCTTCTTTAGAAGGCGACTCACTGGAAAACTTTTCCCTGCGGGTGGTGGAGGCCTGGAAAATAGGCCAGACCAAGCTCGATAACGGCGCCCTGCTCCTGATCTCCAAAAATGATCGCAAACTGCGCATTGAGGTCGGCTATGGCCTGGAGGGAAAATTAACAGATCTGACCTCCGGCCGTATTATTCGTGAGGTCATCACCCCCAGATTCAAAGAAGGAAACTTTGATCAGGGGGTAAGCGATGGCCTGTCCGCCATGATGGCTTCGGTGAAAGGCGAGTTCGTGGCACCCGCCAACAGCCAAAAACAGAACAAGGGCGTTGACCCCGGCGCCATTTTCATCTTTATCCTGATCCTCTTCTCGGTTCTGGGCCGAGTACTGGCCCGCATCCCATTCCTGGCGGCCAGTGTCGGGGCGGTTCTCTTCCCTGTTTTTGGCGCACTGGCTCTGGGCCTTGGCGGTCTGTGGCTCTTGGCCCTGACGCTACCTGGTTTTATCTTCGGCCTGATTGCGGCCCGCATGGCCAATGCGACGGGAGGAGGATTTTCCGGAAGACACGGAGGCGGAATCGGAGGTTTTGGCGGAGGTTTCTCCGGGGGATCAGGGGGATTCAGCGGGGGTGGCGGCAGTTTTGGCGGCGGTGGATCGTCAGGAAGCTGGTAAAAGAATACTGTCACCTGAATCCTGCAGGGTGGAAAACAACGATAGAGTCGAAGATGCAGACAACTATGAATTCATTAGCACAACAATTTCTTACCGAGGCCGAACAAAAAAAAATCTCGGCACTCGTTCAGCAGATGGAGCAGCAGACCTCGGGCGAGATAGTCCCCATGGTGGTCTCGGCCAGTCACTCCTATCCCACCGCCATGATTTGCGGGGCATCGGTATTGGCCTTTCCCCTTGCCCTGCTCCTTATGCCAGTGCTCGGTGGTCTTTTCTGGCTGGGTTCCCAGAATGTGTGGATTTTTATTGCCCTCTTCATGGTATCTTACGGGATATTTTACAAACTTGTCCAACGCTTTGTCTGGTTAAAACGACCGTTTCTCTCTCGGCGCCA
>DDWW01000026.1 GCA_002347085.1 Desulfobulbaceae bacterium UBA2276
CCCGTAGTCACAAGGGAGATGCCGCTGGTAGCGGCATACTCTTTGATATCAGTTAAGATAATAAGAAAACGGCTGTCCCATGCCTGCAATTCTTCAGTATTAAAGCAGATTGAGTTGCTTGCGTTGCTTGTCTGAGTGAAAAGAGATTTGATTTCCGTAAAGGAGGGAAAGGTACTGTTGAGTGTCCATTGTCCCTTGAAATGGAGGCAAAGGTCAGCTCCTTGGCTTTCTGTCTCAACCGAGCCTTTTTCTTGCATATTGCTGGAACTGCCTGATGTTTGTTCTGGTTGAATGAACATGGGTAGTGTTTTTATCCATGACGAAAAATCACTTTTTAGTATAAATGGTTCTGGAGAAAGTGCCTATTGTTTTTAGGAGCTGTTATAAAATAAGCAATGCTGGTTTACTTATTTGATAACAGCGTCTGGCAAAGTGAACATACAAGGGAAACCGTTACGGAATAACTCCTGCATTTCTGGTTATTTTTTTACCATGGGTGTGCATAGTGTTTTCTTGTTTTCTGATAGCAAGAGAGGGGGGTTGAAATAAGAACAGAAAAAGAGGTAAAAGGTTGGGATTAAAGGTTGACATTTGTTGAAAAAAAGTGTCTTTTGTATTATTTTTTATAGTTGTTAATAGTGATATGTTCAGGTTTTTTCCAGAGAGGAATTGATAATGTATGCAATAATACGAACCGGTGGAAAGCAGTATCAGGTAGCTTGCGGAGATCAACTGCGGGTAGAAAAGATAAATGGCAATGTTGGGGATATCATAGAGTTAGAAGATGTCTTGATGGTAGTTGATGGTGACAATGCCCAGATTGGTCGTCCGGTTCTTTCGAATGCCAAAGTGGTAGCCAAGATCGCCGAGCAAGGAAAGGCCAGAAAGGTTCTTGTCTTCAAGAAAAGGAGACGTCAGGGCTATCAGGTCAAAAATGGTCATCGTCAGCTTTTTACTGCCTTGCAGATTCAGGAAATCAACGCTTAAAGGCTTCGAGATATTTTATATAAAACGAACAGCAGATCAACGGATTAGATAAAAGAATCCGGGTGAAAGGGAGTAGGTCATGGCGCATAAAAAGGCAGGCGGCAGTTCCAGAAACGGTCGCGATAGTGCAGGGCAGAGGCGGGGAGTAAAAAGATTCGGTGGGCAGAGTGTCATCGCCGGAAACATCCTGGTGCGGCAGGTGGGCACGAAGATTCATCCTGGCACCAACGTTGGTTGCGGCCGTGATTATACCCTGTTTGCCAAGGTTGATGGGGTAGTGACCTTTGAAGAGTTTGGTCGGAATAAAAAACGGGTCAGCGTCTATCCGGTAGCCGCCTAAGTATTGTTTTTTATCTTCCTGGAGCCATGGCAAGAGTTGTGGTTCCAGAGCAGATTTGAGCTCGACTTCAATAAGCTTTATTGATAGTCGAGCTTTTTTGTTTCATGTTGAAGGATATTCGGGTTAATCACTGTTGTTTTTGTTGTCTTGAATGGGGAAAGGGAAAAAATGGCCTTTGTGGATGAAGCAAACTTTTTTGTAAAGGCTGGTGATGGCGGCAATGGCTGTGTCAGTTTCCGTCGTGAAATGTATGTTCCCAAGGGTGGCCCTAGCGGTGGTGATGGCGGCAAGGGTGGCAGTGTTATCCTTGAGGCCTCGAACAGGCTGCAATCTCTGATCGATTTTCGTTATCGCTCACATTTCAAGGCCGAGCGGGGCGGCAATGGTCAGAGTAAAGACATGCATGGCCGCAATGGCATCGATTGCTTTATGAAGGTGCCTGTTGGTTCGGTGATCAAAGATAGCGAAACAAAAGAAATACTGGCTGAGCTGGTTGCCGATGGCGAGACTTACGTTGCGGCCAGAGGCGGCGGGGGCGGGCTTGGCAATGCTCATTTTTCAAGCGGCTCCAATCGAACTCCCCGTTTTGCCACCAAGGGGAAAGAAGGCGAAGAGCGTTGGCTGCGAATCGAATTAAAATTGATTGCTGATGTCGGCCTGGTGGGTTTGCCTAACGCCGGTAAATCAACCCTTCTTTCCCAACTTTCGGCAGCCAATCCCAAGGTGGCCAGTTACCCCTTTACTACCCTGGAACCGCAATTGGGAGTCCTTCAATTCCGCTTTAGCGAACCATGTATTATCGCGGACATACCAGGACTCATTGAGGGGGCGCATGAAGGTGCGGGTTTAGGTCATACCTTCCTGCGTCACATCGAACGTACACGTATCCTCCTGCATGTGATTGATGTCGCGGCAGATGACGTCCTGAATGACTTTCAGATTATCGAAAATGAACTGCAATCCTATCGGGAAGATCTCCTTGACAGAACCCAGATTCTTGTCTTGAATAAAACAGATCTTGTTGATCCTGAACAAATCAAAGAGACGGTAGCCGCCTTTGCCGAACTTGGCTTCCCTGTGGCCCTTATCTCCGGCCTTACCGGAGAGGGAATTCCCCAACTCAAAGATCTCCTTGAAGATAAACTTGAGGAATTACGGCGTCTTGATAGTCAGGCCCTGCAAGATGCCTCGCTCGTTGGAGATGCTGAATAATCTCCATACCTCGCATGAACGGTAATCTGGTTATTTTTATTTGATTTTATTGGGTTTTATTTGACTATGACCACTCAAATAAGCAGAGAGGATGGCCTCTACTATCGGCAGACTCTCTTTGATAAGGCCAAGCGTATTGTCGTCAAAGTGGGCAGTGCGGTTCTCACCACTGAGTTCGGCATCAATCAAAAAGTCGTTGAAAATATCGCCAGGGACTTGTCTTTTCTCAAGGATAGCGGACGGGAGGTTATTCTCGTTACCTCCGGGGCCGTGGCTGCCGGGAGAAAAAAAATTATCCTCAGCGATACCATCAAGGTTGGCCTTAAGGAAAAACAGGCCTTGGCCGCCATCGGTCAGTCCTGCCTGATGCAGACCTACGATGAGGCCTTTCAACATCACGGTAAAATCATAAGTCAACTTCTGCTCACCCACGCCGATCTCTCTACCCGGGATCGCTATCTTAACGTCCGGAATACCATCCTCACCCTGTTCCGTTTTGGGGCCATTCCCATTATCAATGAAAATGATCCGGTCTCCGGCGAAGAGCTTCGATTTGGCGATAACGATACCCTTGGCGCCTTGATCACTAATCTCATTGAGGCCGATATGTTTATCTGTCTCACTGATGTCGATTGTCTCTATACCGGCAATCCCTTGTCTGATCCTACGGCCCGTCCTGTTTATACCGTTGCCCAGGTCACTCCTGAAATTGAGGCCATGGCTGGTAATACGAAAAGTAGTCTTGGCACCGGCGGTATGCAATCCAAGATTCGGGCCGCCAAGATGGTGGCCGCCGGCGGGGGGAGTTCCTTTATTGGTCCTGGTCGTAATGGTGCTATTTTACAAAAATTATTCAGCGGGGAGATGATTGGCACCTTTTTTCTACCCGCCGAGGATAAAATCCAGCGCCGTAAACACTGGATCGCCTATGTCCTCCGGCCTAAAGGATTTCTGGTCCTCGACGATGGGGCCGTAGCTGCCCTGCGCCAACATGGAAAGAGTCTGCTCTCTTCGGGGATTATTGAGGTCAGGGGTGAGTTTGGGGTAGGGGAGACGGTCCATTGTCTTGACCGCCAGGAGCAGGCAATCGCTGCCGGTTTGGTAAGTTACAGTTCGGCCAATCTTGAGAGTATCAAGGGGCATCATTCCGATGATATTGAGGCCGTGCTGGGTTTTAAGGATTGCGATGAGGTCATCCATCGCGATAATCTGGTTCTACTGTAGGGGAATGTGTAAAAATGTCACAGAATCAAGATATTGATAAAGCTATTCGTTTGATGGCCCAAAAGGCAAAAAAGGCGGCCCGCACCTTGATCTCCTTATCTACTGAGACCAAGAATAGTCTGCTTCGGCAGATGGCTGCGGCCTTGGAGGAGAATCAGCCGTTTATCCAGCAGGAAAACCAGAAAGATCTGGTGGCGGGTCAAAAAAAGGGGTTGTCGGCCGCCATGCTCGATCGGTTGGAGCTCTCCGATAAAGTTATGGCCGGAATGATTGGTGGCCTGCTGGAAGTTGCCACCCTGCCTGATCCGGTAGGCGAGGTCCTGGGTCTTACCAAAAGACCCAATGGCCTGATGGTAGGGAGGATGCGGGTGCCTTTGGGGGTAATTGGGATGATCTATGAGTCTCGTCCCAATGTGACTGTGGATGCGGCGGCCCTGTGCCTGAAGGCGGGTAATGCCATAATCTTGCGGGGCGGCTCCGAGGCCATTCATTCTAATCTGGCCCTGGCTGAGGTCTTGCAGGGAGTGCTGGTCGCGCGGGGCCTTGATCCCGCAGCCATCCAGGTGGTGCCGATAACGGATCGGGCGGCAGTCACGGTGCTTCTGGCCCAGGAAGAGTTTATCGACCTGATTATTCCCCGGGGTGGTGAAGGGTTGATTCGCTCGGTCTGTGAGTTGTCACGCATTCCTGTATTAAAACACTACAAAGGGGTATGTCATATCTTTGTTGATAAGAGTGGTGATCTCGAGCAGGCCACGCCGATAATTATGAACTCCAAGACCCAGCGTCCCGGCGTCTGTAATGCCCTTGAGGGGTTGCTGATTCATCGCGAGATTGCCGCCGGCTATCTTCCGATTATTGCCAAAGAACTTGGCCAGGCCGGGGTGGAACTTCGGGGATGCCTTGAAAGTGTGGCCCTGGTTCCTTCGATCACACCCGCCCAGGCAAGTGACTGGGGGACTGAATTTCTCGACCTGATTCTTTGTGTCAAGGTTGTGGGCTCACTGGATGAGGCCATGACCTATATGGCCGAGTATGGTTCGCAACACACCGAGGTGATTATTACCGAGGATTACAGTCATGCCCAGCGTTTCTTGGCCGAGGTCGATGCCTCAACGGTGATGGTCAATGCCTCGACCAGATTCAATGATGGGGGGCAGCTTGGCTTAGGGGCCGAGATCGGGATCAGTACCACGAAATTGCACGCCTATGGCCCCATGGGACTCGAAGAGCTGACTGCCAAGAAATTTATCGTCTATGGAGCGGGGCAGGTACGGAGTTGAGCCTGCGTGTAGGGCTTTTGGGCGGCACCTTCGATCCTGTGCACAATGCCCATCTCCAGATTGCTGAAGCCGCCAAGAGCCTTTGCGATTTGGATGAGGTTCTTTTCATCCCGGCTGCGGTGCCACCTCATAAAAATTCGCACGATATTACTCTGTTCAGCCACCGGGCCAATATGATCCGATTGGCCATAGAAGGTCGTCCTTATTTGAATCTCTCGCTTATTGAATCCCACCTGCCTGCGCCATCGTACACCATTGATACCCTGAGATATTTTCACGCCACCTTGAGCCGGGACACAGAGTTGTTCTTTATTATCGGCACGGATGCGTTTTTGGATGTCACTACCTGGAAGTCATACCGTCAGGTCCTTTCAGCGGTCAATTTTGTCATATTGGGCCGAGCGGGATGCAGTGGTCAGGATGCGGAAAGAATCATCAAAGGGCTGGGCTATGAATGGGGAGATTCTTCGCGTGAGTTGCTCCATTGCTGGTATCATCCCTCCTACCGGAAAAAGATTTTTTTCCCCTGTTCTCCGTTAATATCGATTTCTGATATTTCATCCTCTCAAATTCGCCAGGATATCAAGGCCAATCGCTCTGTAGCCGGGGCAATGCCGGCTGCTGTCCTTGAGTATATCCAGACGCACTGCCTGTATGTCTGAAGGCAGGCGCCGACTGCCATAATTAGCCGGGCAATTATTTTTCTTGATCCCGTATCGCACCCTTGACAGTTTCCCTTTTTTTCATGTTATAATGAAACTGTTTTTATATGGTGTTATTGAGGAGCCTTTAAGAAATAATTTGTCTCTTTATAACTATTTTGTTACAGCTCCTTATGCCGCTTTGGTTAATGAGCTGGCCGTGTTATTTCGGCTTGTTTGCCACACTATTACTGATCTCTCCAAAATTATTGTGTGAGGAAAAGGATTCTTGAGTCAACCAACCACCAACAAAAATACGTTATCTTCTTCGATTAAAGTCCTTATCGCTGACGACTCCTGGGTTTTTCGCAGGATTTTGCATGATATCTTCAAAAAGATGGTGCATATTCAGGTTGTTGATGATGCCGCTAATGGCATTGAGGCCCTGGAGCAGATCATCAAGCATCAGCCGGATGTCCTTATTCTGGACATGGAGATGCCGATCATGGATGGGTTAATGACCCTACAACACCTGATGATTCATACCCCAACACCAACCATTATTTTTTCCAGTTTAAGTCAGGAGGGGACACCTCGGTCTTTTGATGCCCTCAAATATGGTGCTGTTGATTTTGTGGCCAAGTCATCTTTCTTTAAGGGAAGTGATATGGCGGCCGATAATGAGCTGATCATCAAGAAGGTAATCCAGGCTTCCAAGATCTCGGTAAAACACATTGATCCCATTCAGCCTTCAGTTGGCACCTGTGGGGGGCCGTCAGGCGCTCAACATCTCGTTTTCTGTGAAGATTGTGGGGCGAGAAACGTTGTGAATATGCGTGCATACGAAATGATGGGTGGTGTGCAGTGCAGTCAATGTGGTGATGAATTAAAATTAAACTCCAGTGAAAAATTTCGCCGTTCGTCGTATGCCGTGGTGATAGGTGCAGGTGAAGGTGGGTATGCCAATCTCCTGCAGATTATTCCCTCTCTGTGTGTGGAAATAGGTGGGGCCATTGTCGTACTGATTCATGATGAGTCGGAAAAGGTCTCTTCTTTTGTGGAATACCTTGGCTCTATCAGTGCTATCACCGTGGTACGGGGGCAGGATGGCTTGACTATGGAGGGTGGCTCCTGCTATATTTTTTCGGGAGCGGAACGAGTCACGGTTTCGGCCTATAGTGGGAATTATGTCTTTCGAGTCGCCAATGATCCAGCCGAGATGAAACAGGGGACGATTAACCTGACACTTATGGCCATGGCTCCACTTTTCAAGGAACGGATTGCCGGTATCCTGCTTTCCGGGTCTGAAAATGATGGGGTAAAAGGAATGGAGGCAATTCGTAGGCATAAAGGTACTGTTATTGCCTTGGAACCCCCTCGCTGCCTGTGTAAGGATATGAGTGAGAAGCTTATTCGCAAATGTCCGGATGCGTTTGTGGTGAATGAACAAGGGATTGTCGAATTGATACGAACAATGGAGATTCAGAACCGGAAACAGGTCGTGACGGCGTAGGGGCCGTTACAAAATTACCTGGCTCTTTACAACTGTTTTGTTAGGACTCCTTATGGTGTTCGGGTCATTCAGGTGATCGTGTTCTTTATTAACAACGGCTTAGGATTAAGACTTTTCAATCAATCTACCGTTTAATCCACTTTAATCAAAGAGGAGCTTAAGATTCCATGGAAGAAATAAACCCTGCTGACCGCCGTCAACACCCGCGGACGCCACTTGATCTGGATATTGAAGTAAGTCAAGTTCAGGCCGAAGGTGCTCAAGATGTTGAGAATATTATCCGTTGCAAGTGCCGGGATATCAGTGGGGGTGGAATTTCATTTTATTCAATGCATCCATATGCTGCCCAATCAGTATTGAGGCTTCATATCCCTCTTGATCAGACGCATATCAAGGTAATGGGCAAGGTGACGTGGGGAAAACAATTGCCCACGGATCCTACTTTTGTAACCGGGGTTCAATTTCTTAATATTTACGAGCATGATTTTGAGGTTCTTTGTTCGTATATTATGACCAAGTGTTTATAGCGTTGATTTCTCTGTAACAGGGTATGCGTTTTATTGCTGATCTTCACACGCATTCCCTTTATTCACGAGCTACCAGTAAGAGTTCTCATATTTGTTCTCTGGCCGCCTGGGCCGAGGTCAAAGGGGTGCAGGTTTTAGGAAGCGGAGATTTTACTCACCCCTTATGGTTCCGTGAACTCAAAGAGACCCTTGAACCGGCTGAGCCCGGTTTTTTTCGCCTGCGTAAAATGCTTTCTCCCGATTTTCCCGTGCCCATTCCTTGGGCCACCTCTTCTGAGCGTCGTTGCCCACGCTTTGTCCTGAGTGCGGAGATCAGCTCTATCTACAAACGGCATGGCAAGGTCAGGAAGGTGCATAATCTGATCTTTCTTCCCGATTTTGCCTCGGCGGAACGTATCAATGCCGCCCTGGCCACTATCGGTAATCTTGCCGCCGATGGCCGGCCGATCCTGGGGCTTGATTCACATGACCTTCTGGAAATAGTCCTGGAAAATGCTCCTGGCGGTTTTCTGGTTCCGGCCCATATCTGGACGCCCTGGTTTTCTCTGTTTGGTTCCAAGTCAGGGTTTGATTCTCTGGAAGAGTGCTTTGGCGATCTCTCATCCCATGTCTTTGCCCTTGAGACCGGACTCTCGTCTGATCCGGCCATGAATCGACTCGTCTCAGCCCTTGATCGCTTGACCCTGATCTCAAACTCTGACTGTCACTCGCCCTGGAAAATTGGCCGAGAGGCCACTGTCTTTGACACCCGATTTGATTTCCTGGCCATGAAAGCGGCCATGCAGACCCCATGTGATGCTGCTGGTCATCGCCATCTGGCTGCAACCATTGAGTTTTTCCCCGAAGAGGGCAAGTATCATCAGGATGGACATCGCCACTGTAATTTCTGTTGTGATCCTTATCGAAGTCGAGAGCTGCATGGTCGGTGCCCGATCTGTGGCAAGCCCCTGACCATAGGTGTCCTTTCCCGAGTTCTTGACCTGGCCGACCGGGAGTTACCGGTCTATCCGTCTGGCGCTCCTGATGTCTATAGCTTGATTCCGCTATCGGAGATCCTGGCGGAACTTCTGGGGGTAGGGGGAGGGGCCAAGACTGTTATGAAGAAGTATTGGCAACTCA
>DDWW01000052.1 GCA_002347085.1 Desulfobulbaceae bacterium UBA2276
CGGCGGCATTGCGGGGGTTGGCGAAGGCCGGCTCTCCGCCTTGTAGGCGCTCACGATTTAAGAGGGTGAGAGCCTCGAGATCCATGAAGACCTCACCTCGAACCTCTAATCGTGGCTGTACCTTGTCATATGGATTAAGCAGCACATGGGGGATGGAAGGGAGGGTTTTGAGTTGGGCTGTGATATCCTCGCCCTTGCTGCCATCACCACGGGTGCTGCCCTGCAGGAGGAGGCCATGCTCATAGAGGAGTTCCACTGCCAAGCCGTCAATCTTGGGCTCAGCCATATAGGAGAGGGCCTTGGGGGCGACATCCTGATTGAGAAAACGGAGCAGGCGATCCTCAAAGGCGTACAGGTCGCCATCAGTGAAGGCATTTTCCAGGCTGAGCATGGGCAGACGATGCACTACCTGCGCAAACTTATCAAGGGGTACCCCGCCTGGCCGCTGACTGGGGGAATCGGGAGTGATAAGCTCGGGATGCTCTTCTTCCAGCCGCAGAAGCTCATGAAAAAGCAGGTCGTATTCGCCGTCAGCGATCAGTGGATCATCGAGGTCGTAATAGCGATGGGCGTGTTCCTGGAGAAGGGCCCGTAGTTCCTGGATTCTCTTGGCAACGTTCTTGACCATTTATTTTGGTGGCTGGAGCAGGGTTCCGCCCTTGGCTATGTTTTCATGGGCAAGCTCATCGATAAAGATAAGGATGGACTCCGGTGGTTTGGCCGCCTCCCGGGCAATGACCTCGGTGACTCCCTTACAGATGTTTTCCTTTTGTTGCTTGCTCAATGTACCCGCTACCCGGATGTTCACATAAGGCATTTTCCTCTCCTTCTCTCTGTTCGATTGTATTGTTCTGATGCTGAACATGATGTCTTCACAAGGTCTTGGCATTATACCTTGTTTTTTTGTCTCGGACCAAGAATTCGTCCTTTATTTCACGAAACTTGTCAAGATTTTAGAGGCCGTTACTGAAAAGAGCAAGGCTCTTTTCAGTTTACGGACTCTTATGCAACGTCCAATATAAACAGCAATCTTTACCGTTGGTTATTGGCGTGGCGTTTGTCAGACTACATCGACCGAAGATCATACAAGGTGCTGTTATGATATAAGCAGTGCTTTTTTGCTTATTTTATTACGGAACCTTATGCCGTTGGCGGGATTATAATTGTTCAAGTTTTTGTAATGACGGTCTAATATCTCTTTATTCGTGGCAGAACCGGCTGATTGCCGGTGGAATCTGTCCCTCGTAAATCCCAAGTTCACTGCCAAAAAGGGTGAGGTCATGAAAGGTGCAGTTGAAGATGGAGGTCAGGGACGGCCCAGTGCCGATCGAGCCAGGGAGGGCAGAAGAGCGACCGGTGAGCGAGGACGATAGAGGAGCGGGATTTAAATCCGTCCTGGTCTGATCGCTTGCCTGCCTTAGTACCTTGTGCACTAAAACCAGGAAGGCTTCCGCCGTTGCCTGGCGCAAGGTATGACAATCTTCATTTTGCCGTTCACAGAAAGCGACAAAGCGATGCCAGTTGAAGATAGCCCGCCGTACCCCCCTATACACTGTAAGTTCACGGTTTTCAAAGCAAAGATCTCGCATAATGATCTCCTGGTAGCGGGTGGCGGCAGCTTCTCGCAAGGACTGCATCTCCTCGACGCTTAATCGTAACCCTGGGCCAGCAGGATCTTCGGTAAGATAGTAAAAGGCCGAGTGGAGGGCTATCTCCGGGATCTCGCCTGAATGACGAACTACAAGCCATTCGTCTTCCAGTAGCTCCTGACGTGCTTGGAACATCAGTCTTTATCTACCAGACCAAAGGCGGCGCGGATCATCTCCACCTTTATTTCATTCTGCTCCTTGCAGCTTTCGGCCTTGAGGAAAGAGACGGGGTCGTGCAGCATTTTGGAGCTTATGGCGTGGGCCATCTTCTCAATACTCTTCTGTTCATCGACGGTTAGATGTTGCAAACGGCATAGGG
The DNA here is from genome assembly GCA_002347085.1 of Desulfobulbaceae bacterium UBA2276. Classification (GTDB taxonomy): domain Bacteria; phylum Desulfobacterota; class Desulfobulbia; order Desulfobulbales; family Desulfocapsaceae; genus UBA2270. Next base: position 1,969 of record DDWW01000052.1, read on the forward strand.
TTCGTTCCAGTTCAATCCGGCAGATCGTGTCCGCTTTTTTCCGCAAGGCGGCAATAGTGGGGACGACTGCTAAACTCTCAAGCCAGTTCTGGAATTTCAAGGCCTCTTCATCGACAATGCGGCGGGCCTTGATAGCCTCTTTGTCCCGTTCCGCTTTGTTGATCTCGACCACATTATGCAGATCGTCAATGTCATAGAGATAGACATTGTCCAGATCATTGAGTTCCGGATCGAGATCTCGGGGAACGGCGATATCGATAAAGAAGATCGGCTCATTGCGCCGCGCTCGCATGATTGGTTTGACGTCATTTTTATGGAGAATGACGTTGGGCGCTCCGGTAGAGCTGATCACGATATCGGCCTGTTCTAATTGAGAAAAAAGTTCATCCAGGGAGACGGCGCTGCCATTGAATCGCTTGGCCAGATCCACGGCCCTGGCCAGGGTACGGTTGGCCACCACCACCTTACGCACCCCTTGACTCACCAGATGTTCGGCGGCAAGCTCTGCCATCTCACCTGCCCCGATCAGGAGGACATTTTTGTCTTCGAGATTGCCGAAGATCTTTTTGGCAAGCTCAACTGCTGCATAGCTGATAGAGACGGCCGAGGCCCCGATCTGGGTCTCGCTGCGCACCCGCTTGGCGGCAGAAAAAGATTTGTGCAGGAGTTTGTTCAAGACCGGGCCGGTACATTTCAGCTCGGCGGCATAACGATAGGCCTCTTTCAACTGTCCTAAAATCTGGGCCTCGCCGACAATCATCGAATCAAGGCTGGTTGCGACCATAAAGAGGTGGTGCACGGCCTCTTTGTTGCGGTAGGTATAGAGATAATTCTGGTAGTGTTCCGGCGCCACGGAACTGCCAAAAAGAAGTCTGGCGATATCTTCTTCCACATGGGCATTTGCAGAGGCAACAACCACGATCTCCACCCGGTTGCAGGTGGAAAGCAGATACCATTCCTTGCAGCCGGCAATGGTGCGCAAGGCCTGCAGAGGAGCCTCGTAACCATTGTTTACGGCCAGTTGCTCACGCACCGCTAACGGGGTAGTCTTATGATTCACCCCCAGGAGCAGGATCATATCACTGGGCATAGCTGTGCACGCCCCCGAGTAGATAGGTGACTCCCCAGAGGGTAAAGAGTACCGAGGCAAAACCGATAACGGCCATTATTGCCGCCCGTTTTCCTCGCCAGCCCGCTGAAAAACGTTGATGAATCTGGGCGGCGTAAAGAAACCAGGTGATAAGTGACCAGGTCTCTTTGGGATCCCAGTGCCAGTAAGTTCCCCAGGCCTGACGGGCCCAGATTGAACCGGTAATAATGCCAAGGGTCAACAGGACAAAACCGATGGCCAGGCAGTGGCTGTTTAATTGGTCTAAAGAATCGAGCGAGGGCAGACGGGTGAAGAAATAGCCAAATCTCTTGCTTTTCAGTTCGCGCTCCTGGAGGAGGTACATGATCCCGCCACAAAATCCTAAGGCCAGGAAACCATACGAGATGACGGCAATCCCGGCATGGACCGGCAACCACCAGCTTTGCAGGGCAGGCATAAGTGGATTGATGGTTCGGGAGGCACCGGCCGCTATCAGGAGCAGGATAAAAAGCAGAAGGGAGATGAAGGTCCCAAAATTTTTGACCGTATAGCGCCAGCGGAATGAGAGGTAGGCCCAGGTGACTGACCAGGCAAAAAAAACAATGGTCTCGTGCTGTGAGGTGATAGGGGTGTTGCCGGCCTGGAGATAGCGAAGCAGGATGTAGAGAGTCTGCAACAGGCCAGTCGCAAACAGGGTGCGTCTGGCAATGGTCCTGAGTCCTTCCTTCTGCTTGACAAAAAAAACGCCATAGAAGATCAGGGCCAGGAAGCTTGCCGCCATGACTGCCTGAAACAGTAACTGGCTTATTTCATTCATTATTATTTTTCATGTTAAGGGAGGCGACATTGTAAAAGTAATTTGTAATTGAGACAGGGTCACGGCTTGCATGGTCACTATTCACGTAGTTTTTGTACTATGTCAAATATATTTATTTCTGGTGGAAGTATTGCAAGCAGTGTTTCATGGAGCAGTTGCCATTCTTTTTTCTTGAGTAGAGAGAGGATATTTGTTTGGAGAATCCTTGCCAAGAGTAGTTTGTGTTTTTCGGGAGATGTTCCTTGGCCAATGGTCAGGTGCCGGATCTCGGCCAACATTTTTACGAAGATGCCATATTCCGGGCCATAGCGCAATTCCAGTTCTTGGCGGATAGCAGCAGCCAAGGCCGGACTGGAACCGCCTGTGGAGATGGTGAGCAGCAGTTTGCCACGGTGGATGGTGGCCGGGGTTTGAAAGGTGCAGGCATCCGGGTTGTCGGCAATGTTCACCGGAATCCCCTGCTCTTTGGCCTCGGTCGCTATCTGGTGCTGAACCTCCGGGCGGTTGGTCAGGGCAAAGGCCAGGCTCGCCCCTTGCAGGTCACCGGTCAGGTAGGCTCTGGGAATCCATTCCAGACAGTTCTTGTTCGTGAATTGTTGAATCTCGTCAGAGACTTCCGGGCTGATAATTCGCACGCGGGCATCACAGGCCAGCAAGGCGGTTATTTTCCGGGTGGCAACCGCACCCCCGCCAATGACCACACAGAGTTGGCCGGCAATGTTGAGATTGATTGGATACAAGGCCATGTCTGTTGGTAGCTCAGGCCTTCTTGCGGCTGAGGCGATTGACGATGATCGTGATGGTCTGATCCGGTTTTTTGATAACCTGTTTGTTGAGAGTAATATCAAAGTCTTTCTGGGCCTGCTTCAGAAACAGGGGCAGGCTTTGGCGGCGAGCGTCATGGGCCAGATAGATAAAACCATCCGGCTTGAGATATTTTTTGAAGAGAGTGAGCAGGGGGGCAAAAAATTCCTCACGAAAGAGGATCTCCGCGCCAATCAGGATGTCAAACGGAACAAGTTCAGGGGGATTCAGCCAGTCAAGGTGGGTGAAGGTGATATTATGCAGGCCGGATGCGGCCGCACTTACCCTTTGGAAATCCATGATAATTGCTTCGTAGTCGGAGATGGTCACCTCAAAACCTGCGGCAGCGGCGGCAAGACCGGGTGCCCCCAATCCTGCTCCCAGCTCCAGGACAGTTTTTCCTTTTGGTTCCGGCAGGCTGCTCATGACATAGGAAAGCACCAAGGCCGCCTCCCAGAGTTTCACCCAGAACGGAAATTCAGAGACATTGGCAAAGGGGTCCTTGCCATCAAGAAATTCTTCGATGTCGGCTATCTTCAGAAGACGGAGTTTGTTCCCCCCCACCTTCAGGCTGTCAAAGGTGAGTTGATATTTGGACTTGATCTTGTTGTATATATCCCGTTCCGGTTCCGGTAATGTGCGAATGTCCATGATTGGAGCCTTTTAGGTGCCGTTGCTCAAAGAGCAAGGTCTTTTTCTTACTTTTTGAGCAACGGCTTATGATGCCTGCGGCAAGTAGATGAATGGTAAGCCGTTGTAATGTAAAATAATATAGTCGTCTGGATCGGGTGTCAGAGTCGGCATAAGGATCTGGAACGAAAAGCTCAATAATGAGGGCGTTATTTCGTAACGGCTCCTAAGCACTGTTCCCCCTTTCTGAAAAAAAAAGGGGCTGATTGATGTACATCAATCAGCCCCTGCAAACTACCTAAAAAGAGTAATTATGTCAATTAACAACCTTCGATAGCAGCCTTCTTCTTACCAGCGGCAATTTTGCCATCGGTTACAGTTACCTTGTCGCCAACTTTAGCGGCACCCTCAGCGGTGACATCTTTGCCATCTTCGCAGGTTACGGTTACTTTGGTGCCATCAACGGCTTTAACGGTACCGGTGCAGGCAAAAGAAGCGGTGGCAGCACAAACCATGAATGACAGGGCAACTACTACAGATACGATTCCTTTTTTCATTTTTTTTCTCCAATGCTATTTATGTTACTCTTGTCTGGATTACTCCAGGGTAAATGAACTTCATTGACGAAAAGTTTACTCATCCAGTGAGCAGATGTCAAATAAAAACCTGAAAATAATGAATGCTAATTCATTATTTGTTTGATGTCGTTTTCAAGAACGGTGTGGGGCACATAGCCTGGGTATTTTTTAACGACATTCCCTTCTTTATTGACCAGAAAAGAGGTGGGGATCCCGGCCACTCCACCAAAACCGCGGGCCGTAGTCTCATCAGCCATTAAAACCGGGTAGGTGATGGAGCGCTTCTCGACCAACTTGGCGACAACACTTGGCCCGCCTTCATCTACAGAAAGCCCTATCACCGAGAAATTGTCTTTTGAAAACTGCTGTTGCAATTCAATCAGGGTTGGAACTTCTTGCATGCAGGGTGGACACCAGGTGGCAAAAAATGTCACCAGCAAGGTCTTTCCGCTTAAATCGGTACTGTTTACTGTCGTCCCGCTAACGGCGTCAGGGAGGCTGAATGCGGGCATCTTGGTTGCCGCATAGGCGGAACCTGAACCGATAGACAGCAACAAGCATAAGGCTATAAGGTTTGATACTTTGCCAAGAAAGGTATTGGTTTTTTTTTGCATTTATTTGACTCCGGAATTTTATAAATTTTAATCTTGCGTTATTGAGGGACCGTAATGAAATTAAAAAGGAGTAAGTATTTTTGAACGACGACTTACCGATGTTAAAATATGCTCTTTGCGCAGAAAGTCAACAAGGAATGCAGGGGTACGGAGGGGGCATTGACAGTCATGGAATATTGGCGAACTGTTTTTAGGCTTCGACACTATTCCGAACTCTTCTGGGGCGTTATAAAAAAATCATAACATGATGTGGCAAGATAAAATTTATGGTAGATTATCTGGTGCATAGTATGATGTATTGTCGAGTGTGTTTTTTTTGTTAATAAAGAGCTTAACATTTGCGTTCTTCAATTTATTTTCTTCTTTCCCGAGTTAAGGTGCCCCTATGAATATTCTTCCTGTTGTTAATGCGCGTTTTTGCTCTTTTGCGGGAGCCATTATTCTTCTGTTGCTGACCTTTCTCCTTCCGGAACAAGGTGTTGCTGAACTGGTTGATCGGGTGGTTGCGGTAGTAAATGACGATGTGATCACCATGTCGGAAGTGAATGAAGAGGGGAGAGGTTATTTTCAGAAAATAACCGAACAGGCCCCAGTCGATGAACTGTCTGCTGCCCTCAGGCGGGCCCGAGAAGAGGTGTTAAATGGGCTGATCGATAAAAAACTTATTGCCCAGGAGGCGGTAAAACAGAAAATCACCGTCTCGGATGAGGAGCTTGAGGCCGCACTCAAGCAAATGATTGCGACCAACAACATGAGTCCCGAGCAGTTTCGCGATCAATTAAAAAACATGGGGATGACCGAGTCCGTATATCGGGAGAATTTGAAAAATCAAATTCTCCAAAGTAAGCTCCTCAATTATGAGGTGCGTTCCAAGATTATCATCACCGACGATATGATCCTTGATTATTACGACACCAAATATACCAAACATGTGGAACAGGGAGGTTATTATCTCTTACAGATGGGCTTTGTCTGGAAAAAAGATCCTCAGAATCCTGACAAAATTGATCCCGCCTCCAAGCTTGAGGCCAAAAAAAAGGCCGAGCGAGTTCATGACCTGGTCGTGAGTGGCCAGGAGTTTTCTGCTTTGGCCAAGAAGTTTTCCGAGCTTCCTTCGGCGACAGATGGCGGCAATATCGGTACCTTTCAGAAAGAGGAGATGGCAGACTATATGGTGAAGGCCATCTCTCCCTTGACCCCTGGGCAGGTAAGCAAAATTGTGGAGACGCCTGATGGCTATCAGTTTTTTAAACTCTTGTCCAGCCAGGAGGGAGGAATTGTGCTTCAGGCTCCCTATGAATCGGTGAAGGAAGAGATCAAAAAAACACTTTATGACGAAAAACTGAAAGAAGAGTTTGGCGCCTGGGTCAAGAAAGTTAAAGAGACCTCATATATTAAAAAAATGTAACCTCATTCTGTTCCCGATTTAAGCACTTAAGCACTTCCTATTTTTATGTCCGAGCCGGGAAAAGAGTCTGCCGCCATTGTTCTTGACTGTCATGATCATGGCGAGTCGGACCAGATAGTCACCTTTTACTGCCGTGACATCGGGAGGATGACTGGAATTGCTAAGGGGGCCAAGCGGAGCCAGAAGCGTTTTGTCAACAAGCTGGAGCTTTTTAGTTTACTCTTCATTCGTTATACGGAACCACGACGCGGCAATCTGGTCTTCATTGTCGAGGCGGAGCTTGGAGAGAGTTTTATTCACCTTCGGCAAAGTCTGCCGCTCTATATGGCGGCCACAGTGATGCGGGAGCTGGTCCTCGTGGCGACCCTTGATCTTGATGGCGATGATGGACTTTTCTCTCTTCTGCAATGGGGGTTGCAGTCACTTGATACTGGACGACCGGCCATGGCTGTTTTGGCCTTATTTCAGATAAAATTTTTTGAGCAGATAGGGTACCAGCCCAATCTCAGTTCGTGCCTGCGATGCAATCAGCCGTTTGGTGCTGCTCAGGAGTATGGCTTTGATAGTCGGGCAGGGGGGATTGTTTGCGGGGCTTGCCAGGAGGAGCGAGGACAATCGCCAGTCATGCCGCTTTCTCGGGGAACGGTCAGGATCTTGGTGTCAGCCCAGAATCAACCACTGAATCGTTTGCACCGGCTCTCTTTGTCTGGCGCCGGTCTTCGTGAGGCTCTGGTCCTCTTGTATGCTTACGGACGGCATCTGTTGCAGCGCGAGATCTGTTCCTTGAAACTGCTCAGTGACTCATCCTGGCAAGGTTACGGGCAAGGGGCTACCCGGCGTCGGTTCACAGATATTGCAACTCCCCGCTGTGCTCAATGATTTCATGGTCATCATCAAGTCGCATGATGATCCCCCCGTCTGGTTTGATCCCTGTTACTCTTGCCTCATACTGGGGCTTCTGTTGAATGTCGTAGCCATAGATGACTCGTTTGCCGATAGTGTCTGATACATTCTTCCACTGCTCAAGCAGGAGATGATCCTTCTGTTCTTCAGTATTGCCTCGATCTTCCCAAGAAAAATCACAGTGAAGTCCTTGTTCCTCCTCGTAACAGATGAGACCTACGTTCCAGGCCATCTTGGCTAAAAAGGACAGGGTGAAATCATGGAGATTGATCGGATGTCCCAGAACCTGACTGAGAGAGACGGCCATATTGGCCAAGGGATCAGGAAAACAGTTGTTGTTGATATTGATCCCAAAGCCAAGGAGATGAAAGCTCTCATTATGTGTAGGGCTACGAAAGCTTTCCACCAGAAAACCGGCGAGTTTTTGTCCGGAAACCAGGACATCGTTGACCCAGCGCACGCAGGCATTTCGTGCTCCCAGTTCATGAACGGCCTCGCAACAGGCAACACCCAGGGTAAGGGGCAAGAGGGTTCGAGCTCGGCCCATGAAGGTGTCGGCCAGAATCAAACACCCCCAGAGTCCCCCTGTTGGGGCATGCCAGGTTCGGGAAAATCGTCCCTTGGAACGGACCAGGGTGTCGGCCAGAATGACGGTACCGCTGGCGGCCGATACGCCTCTTTCTTCAAGATGAGTGATATGCTGACGGGCGTGTTCCATGGCCCGGTCTATGGTGGAATGGCACTGAATAGCCGAGCCGACAATGGCCCCATAACGGAGGATCTTTTCAGGCGAGGGGAGCAGGGGATGGTGCAGGCGACGTCGGGGGAGTTCGTGCTTCCACAGATATTCCTGCAACAAGGCTGGGGTTGGGCGATTTATTGCCGCCATGGAAGTGGCACAGAGAGACTTTTTGAGTTTTTGTAAAATAAATACAGGGGATTGCTTGGTGATGGGGCCCCAGCAGGCAACTCGTCATCATCAAGCAATTTTTCAACCCGTTCTACTCTTCCAGAGAGGCCGACTCCACTATCTTGTCCCAGTCTGCCTTGACTCGGGTAATAACCTTCTGGATCAGTGGTAATTTGTCCGAGGCGCAGATGCCGATGAGGGGTTGCCCTTGATCGACCGAGATCCCAGGGGTGAAGTACACCGAGTGAATGACCCCTGCCTCGCCAGTATAATAGATAGGGGTATCACGCTTCATCAGCGACATGATAATAATCTCGTCGCCAGGCTTAATAGAGAGATCTCTGGCCCCCTTTTTTTCGATCCGCGACTGAATATCAAGCGAGAAGAAATATTTTGCTCGTTCCGGGGCTGGAAAAAGATACAAGACTTCCTTGAGGATGCTCTCAATCACCTCTTTCTTTTTCAAGGGATGGCGAATGGTCAGCAGTTTTTCTCCGGCCTCCACAAACTGCCCCTCAAGCTCGGTGCGTATCGAGGAGATCGTGCCATTGGTTTTGGCCGTTACTAACTTTGGATTTCGCTCCCTGGTAATTTCAAACAAGGGGCTACCCGGGATGTGCAACCATTCCCCACTTGCTGAATTGACAATACTTCCCAGGGCGACCTTAAAACTGATACGGCCGGTGTGTGTCGCGCAGATATCCACATAGTCATAGGGATCGGAGTGATACTTCCCTAAAATTGCATCAAAATCTATCTCTTCTGCCATCCATCAACCTTGCTTGTAAGTGGAATCGTAATAAACGGTTACGCTTTGAGGGGCCGTTGCGAAATAATGTATACTGTAGTGATCTCTTCGTTATGGCTCTTTATGCCGCTTGCGGGATCACAATTGTTCAAGTTATTTTGTAACGACGGCTTCGCCTGGAACAGACCTTGTCGTTATTCCTGAGTATCTCAGTGATGCGCGCCACCATGCGGCATGGCATCCGGTGTTTCTTGCTGGCCGGCATGGCCGGCTGTGGCGCCTCTGCGATGGAAGGCAATCAGTGGGGCTTGCGCTTTTTCGATATCAATAATCTGGCATTGGGTGGCTGTAGCCCTGTTGCTCACATATTTTTTCGAGGTGTAGGAGAAAAATCCGTTGGCATGGGCCTTAATGGTGTCATAAATAACCCATTTGTCTCGGCCTTGCTCAACTCCAGTATTATCCATAACTGTGCAGATAATTTCAATATTTTTGATGTCATGATCGCTGCTGTTCTCAATGGCAAACGTAGCGCGAGCCAGATGTCCTTTTTCCTGGATTGCCACCTCTGAACGGACCAGGATCACAGTTTCCAGCAATTCCTTGGCCAATGGAGATCCTTGCACAGGTGGCAACAGGATCGTGGTCATATCAGGGGTTGTGTAAATGGTGTTGAAGGCAAAAATGAAAAGACCAAGAATAACGGTGCTGGTTGCTACTTTGCCCCAAAATTTACCATTCATGAAAGGCCTCTTGTTTTCAAGATATGAAGTGTTTTCTGTAAAAAAGAGATATTTTTTATCTCAATATGATCACAGGCTGGTTCGGTTACAAATCATCATATTTTATACTTATATAACTGCCTCATGGCAAGATTATTCGTAGTTATTGTAGGCTATAGAGCAGCATTTTGCAAGTAAGGTGATCACCTTTCTGCAAACCCGATTACCTTTTGCCATACCGCTCCTTTACAATTTATTTGCCTCCGAGTATCATAGGCTCAATAATTGCATTGCATTTTGAATGTTTCTCTACGCTGTTGTCAGAAAATAACTGTCACATGGGAATATTGTGAACGGCATAAGTGGCCGGTCGCTCTTCATCCATCCAGGGAGTGGGCGACACTCTGTTGCCCATGGCCGTCATAACGAAACGGATCAAAATCCCGGTTGTTTTGTAACGGCCCCTTGTATGATCTTCGGTGGATGTAGTCTGCCAAACGCCACGCAAATAACCAGCGGTAAAGAGTGTTGTTTATTTGACGTTGCATAAGAGTCCGTAAACTGAAATGAGCAAAAAGAGCCTTGCTCATTTCAGTTTACGGACTCTAAACTTTAACCTGAAAAGGAGTTTCTTATGCTTTTTTTTGGTCTCACCAAGCCCTTGTTAGTTACTCGTGCCCTCTTCTTGTTTTTATTGTTGCTGGCACTTCCTGTCTGGGCTGCCGATAAAGCCCCCATTAACATCGAGGCCGACCGGATGGTCTCACTTGAACAGAAAGACAGTGTTTTGTTCTCCGGCAATGTGCATGCCACCCAGGCGGATGTGCAGATCAATGCAAATGAGATGACCGTGTATTATAGTCCGGCGGCTAAAGGGAGCGGCCAGGAGGTCAAAAAATTGCAATGCGTGGGGAAGGTGGAGGTCACTAAAGGCGACTGGCTGGGCACTGGGGATAAGATGGATTACCTGGCCCAGGAAAGAAAGGTCATCCTCACCGGAGGCGCCAAGGCCTGGCAGGGAAAAAATCAGGTGGCGGGTGAGACCATTGTTTATTACTTAGATGAAGGTCGCTCTGAGGTTGTTCCTTCCAAGGCCTCAGCCACCAACGGCAAAAAAGGTGGACGGGTGAATGCCACTATTATCCCTCAATAACTTCTGCAACTGCTCCATCATTTATTCATGGCCCAGCTTGAAACCAAGAAAATTGTAAAACGTTATCGCAGTCGCACCGTGGTCGATGGCGTCAGTGTGCAGGTGAATACCGGCATTGTGGTGGGCCTGCTTGGTCCCAATGGCGCCGGCAAGACCACTACCTTTTATACCATTGCCGGATTTATCCGGCCCGATAGTGGGCAGGTGCTGCTTAATGGAGATGATATCACAGGCCTTCCCATCCACAAGCGGGCCTTGAAGGGTATTTCCTATCTGGCCCAGGAACCATCGGTCTTTAAAAAACTGACCGTTGAAGAAAACGTACGTATCATCCTCGAGCCGCTGGGTCTGCCCAAAAACGAGATTACGCATCGGATCGATGAGCTGATGGCAGACCTGAAGATCGAATATCTGCGTAACAACAAGGGGCATGCCCTTTCCGGGGGCGAGCGGAGGCGGGTGGAGATCATGCGCGCCCTTGCCACCCGACCCAATTTCATCCTGCTCGATGAGCCCTTTGCAGGTATTGATCCTCTGGCGGTCGCAGATCTGCAGAAGATCATTATTGGTTTGAAGGATAAGGGTATCGGGGTGTTGATCTCTGACCACAATGTTCGTGAGACCTTGCAGGTCTGCGATTTTGCCTATATCATGAACGCCGGGCAGATCCTCACCAGCGGTGTGGCCGATGATATCATCGCCAGTGAAGTTGCAAGGAAGATGTATCTGGGCGAAAACTTCAGCATGTAAGTAAGGTAAGGTCATGGCCCTGGAACTCAGACAACAGCTCAAGCTGACCCAGAAATTGGTGATGACCCTGCAGTTACGGCAGGCGATCAAGCTGTTGCAGTTGAATCACCTTGAGCTGAGCAACGCCTTGCAGGCCGAACTGGAACAGAATCCGGCCCTTGAAGAAGATTTCAGTATTCAGGAAGAGATTAGTAATCCCCAGAGCCTGTCTGCGGTCGAAGAAGCGCCGGGGAGCGTCCCTGAGACAGATTTTACCGAACCCGTTCAGGCAGCTGATACCATCCCTGAGACCAACTGGGAGGATTACGCCAATAACTTTGACGATAATTTTTCCTTTTCTCATGAAACCCCGGCAGCCGATGCCCCCAGTCAGTTTGATTTCATCTCCAAGAAACCGGGACTCTCCGCCTATCTCCATTGGCAATTAGTCCATAGCGATCTCGATTCCGAAGAGTGGGACATTGCCCTGTTTATTGTCGGCAATCTCAACCGTTACGGCTTTTTGGAGATTGATCTGCCCGAGATCATGGAGGAGACCGGCTGTGATCAGGACGCAGCCGAGTATGTTCTTGAGCTTATTCAGGATCTTGACCCGCCCGGGGTCGGTGCCCGAAATGTCAGCGAATCCCTCTTCCTCCAACTGGAACGAAAAGGGATGGGGAAAACCCTGGCTGCCGAGATAGTCCTTCATCATCTGGATCTCCTCCAGGCCAATAACCTGGCGGCCATCGCCAAGGCCCTCGGCCGCAAGAAACCTGAAATCGTCAAGGCCATTGATTTTATCGTCACCGAGCTCACCCCTTACCCAGGCCTGCCCTACGCCGAAGAAAGCACCAATTATATTGTTCCTGATATCTATGTGAAAAAGATTGATGGCGAGTATGTGGTGCAGCTCAATGATGACGAAATTCCCCATCTCAAACTTTCATCCCAGTGTCAGGAGCTGCTCCAGAGTGGCAACTCCATACCGCGAGATTCTCGGGCCTATCTCAAGGAAAAACTCAAGGATGCCGAATGGTTCCTCAAATCCCTTCACCAGCGGCAACGTACTATTATCAAGACCATGGAGAGTATTCTCCACTTCCAGCATGACTTCTTTGAATATGGTCCCACCCGGCTCAAACCCCTTATCCTCAGGGACGTGGCTGACGATATAGGGATGCACGAATCGACCATCAGCCGAGTTACTTCCAATAAGTATGTCCATACCCCGCAAGGCATCTATGAACTGAAATATTTTTTCTCCACCTCCATTCCCCGAGAGGGCGAGGATCCCTTGGCCGCCGAATCAATCCGTGAACAGATCCGCAAACTGATCAAGGATGAAGATCCGCGAAAACCAATGAGTGATGAGGCCCTGTCCCAGAAACTTGCCGAGATCAATATCCAGATTGCCCGCCGCACCGTCGCCAAATACCGGGAGCAGATGAAGATCCTGCCGGTGAAACATCGCCGTAAATCTTGATTCCACAACACAAAAACACAAAGCCTGATGTTGATTGTTCTAATGAGGGACCGTTAGTTATGAAATAAGTTTTTTTGCTTATTTTATTACGGCCTTTTATGCCGCCAATGACATTGAAATGGAGTAATTAATTTCGGAGTCTTCGTTTACCTGAACGACGGCTTAAGGCATTGGGGTTCGTTTGAGAAAGGTCTCAAGACATTCCAGTTTATCTTCGCAAATGTTGAGGATCTTGTTGAGGTAGTTGAGATTATTGATAATATTTGCGTAATAGAGATCGTCGGTCTGCCATCGCTTGTGAAAATGGGCCTGCATGGCCTGGGCGGTGTTGGTGAACGCCTTTTGCAGTCTTTCAGTAATAATGTTGTTATAAAAAGATGGAGTGCCTTGCATGAGTGCCAGGGGCGAGGCATGGGTTTTCAGCCCTCCATCCTGGTGTTCCTGAAACAAAAAAGGTAAGCGCTCAAGGTAACACCGGTCGGCCATTTGGGCCAGAATATCGGCTGAGCCCAAGACGTATCCCGCGAGTTGTGCGGCCGGTGTTGGAAAGACAATATCTTTGGGGTCGAGGGTAAGGTCTGTACATTTGATGACGGCGGAGCATCCCCGGATAAGACTGTCGGCAAGATTGTTCTCGGTAAGATATCTCCTCATAACCGTTATGGAGCGTTTTTCGTGGTCTTTGGTATAGATAGCCCCTGATGCCGCATGGTCTGAAACCTTTATGAGGAGTCCGGTGTCATGAAAATAGGCGCTGTAGAGAGCGTGCTCCAGGACGGGGATGGAGATATTCTGGCCGGTGCAGGTGAGGCCATGGAGTAGCCTCGTTGTGGCTAAGGCCACGCTATAGGTGTGTTTGAGGTCGTGGTATTGGGTGGTGGAGGCCCGAAATCCGGGATAGGTGCCAGCAAAGAGGCTGGCGATGTCGTGATGGAGCTGACGAAGGAAGTATGGATTGAAAGTGGGCTGAATCAGGGTGGCCAGAAGCAGAATTTCGTCGAAAGGATCATTGCTTGCCCCCGATTCAAAAATTTTTGTTAATTTTTGATGATCCATGATGATTTTCAGGTCAGACCCAATCGTTACGGTTGGTCATGGACGTAGGAGATACACTTGGAGGGACAATAGGCGGCCGCTTCTTCTACCTGGGCTGTAATGTTGGGAGAAGGATTTACAACAACCGCCTTTTCTCCATTTTCATCCATCTGAAAGACCTCCGGGCAGATCTCCACGCATGAACCACAGCCATTACATTCGTAGGTGTCTATGGAAATTGAGTGTTTCACTGCCCCTGTCCTTTGCTAAATTAGAGTAACTGTTCAGGTGGATAAGTCCGTAGGCGTTGAATCTATGAGTAACTCAAAAACACCAGGGAGACGAGGTGCGCTTGTCGCCTGGTGTTCTTTGAGTTTTGCTTAAACAGGCAATGTGCTGACAGCCTGATAAACTTAACGTATTGCAAATGCTGCTTGTCTCACTCCCTGCTTACAGATCCAGCGCCCCTTTGTGAAAATTAAGATCTGGTGCTACCGGATATTGACCATCAAAACAGGCCAGGCAGTAATTTTCTTTTCCTAAGCCGGCAGCCTCTACCAGGCCTTCCAGGCTGAGATAATGGAGAGAGTCCAGGCCCAGGTAGTCGGCAATTTCCTCCACCGATCTCTTGGCGGCGATCAGTTCTGTTGATGAAGGGAAATCAATACCATAATAGCAGGCATTGCGGGTTGGCGGGCAGCTGACCAGCATGTGCACTTCTTTGGCCCCGGCATCACGGAGCGAGCGGACCCTGCTTTTGCCGGTGGTTCCCCTGATAATTGAGTCTTCGACGATGATAATTCGTTTATCTTTGAGAAGCGAGCGGACCGGATTGAGTTTGACCCGCACGTTGAAGTCGCGCATCGATTGGGTGGGTTGAATAAAGGTCCGGCCCACATAATGGTTGCGGATCATAGCCATCTCCATGGGCAGACCGGATGCCTGCGAATAGCCGAGGGCTGCGTAGTTACCGGAGTCAGGGAAGGGCATGACAAAATCCCCGTCGATGGGGCATTCCCGGGCCAGGATCTCGCCCATCCGTTTGCGGGTTTCATAGACGTTGATCCCGAAGATATCCGAGTCGGGCCGCGCAAAATAGACCTGCTCAAAGATGCAGAAGCTGGTCTTCTGCTTGGGCCAGGGGAAAAGGGAGCGCATCTCGTCCTTGGTGATGATGAGCATCTCGCCTGGGGCTATATCGCGCACATAGGCGGCCCCAACCAGATCGAGGGCACAGGTCTCGGAGGCGACTATCCAGCCGCCATTGTTGAGTTTTCCCAGACAGAGCGGTCGGAAACCACTGGGATCACGTACGGCCACTAAGGTGTCCGGGGTCATCATCAGGATGGAGTAGGCACCTTTCAGGCAGGAAAAAGATTCGACCAGGGCGCGGTCCAGGCCCAGATGAGTGGTGCGGGCCATGAGGTGCAGCACTACTTCGCTGTCCATACCGGTCTGAAAGATAGAACCCTTATTTTCAAGATCCTGCCGCAGTTCAATGGCATTGACCAGATTGCCATTGTGGGCCACCGCCAGAGTGGTGCCCTTGTGCGTTACCAAGAGCGGCTGGGTATTGGTGATATTGGAGGAACCGGTGGTGGAGTAGCGGACATGACCAACTGCCATGTGGCCAGGCAGGCCCTGGAGGATGGTCTCGGTAAAGATCTCGGGAACCAGTCCCATATCTTTATGAATAGAGACCTTCTTGCCATTTGAGGTGACGATCCCGGCACTTTCCTGACCCCGATGCTGAAGGGCATAGAGTCCGAAATAGGTTAGTTTTGCCGCATCTTCATGGCCGAAGATGCCACAAACTCCACACTCATGCCGTGGTCGTCCTGATTCCGGCTGTTGTTCATTCTGCTTATTGTTGAGTATCATAATCTCTTACTTGAAAAAATGTGCCGACAAGCGACCTGTCTCTCTGTCATTAAGCCATTGTAAAAAAGTAACATGGCTGGATTATATCTAAAGCGGCATGAGGAGCCGTTATGAAAAAAACACTGCTTCTTTCATAATGGCTCCTAAAAAGGGGAAAGGCACAAAGAGGAGATTATCTTTGTGCCTTTCAGTCAAATCTGATAATAAACATTTATAATGAAGTTATGCAGAAATTCAACAAGAAAGAAGAGTAAGGTGCTTTTTTCTTTTGAACAGCCCTTGAAAGATAAGGTGCCGTTATGAAAGAAACAGTGCTTTTTTGCTGATTTTATTACGGCTCCTTATGCCGCTTTAGATATAATCCAGCCATGTTATTTAGTTGCAAGGGCTCAGCTGGAAGAACGGGAGGTGACGGAAAATGATTAAATTGACAAGTACAGTAAAAGCTGCGGGTTGAGCGGCTAAACTGGGCCCAGGGGATCTGGGCCAGATATTGTGCGGCATTACCTTGCCCAAGGATCCAAATCTTATTGTTGGGGCTGAAACCTGCGATGATGCCGGGGTCTATCGTCTCAACGATGAGACGGCTTTGATCCAGACCCTGGATTTTTTCACACCTATCGTCGATGACCCTTTCAGTTTTGGACAGATCACGGCGGCTAATGCCTTGAGCGATGTCTATGCCATGGGCGGCCGGCCGCTTCTGGCCATGAATATCCTGGCCTGTCCGGTGAAAACCATGGATATCTCGGTGTTCCGCGAGGTGATCCGTGGTGGTCTGGATAAGGTGCAGGAGGCGGGGGCCTTACTGGTGGGGGGGCATTCCATTGAGGACGCGGAGTTGAAATATGGCCTTTCGGTCACCGGAGTGGTGCATCCAGATCACGTACTGCTGAATAGTGGGGCCCGGGTGGGAGATCGTTTGATCCTGACAAAACCTTTAGGGATAGGGATCCTGTCAACGGCGATCAAGGGGAATCTGGCTGGCCCCGAGATCGAGGCCCGGATTGTGGCGGTGATGGTAACCCTGAACCGGATGGCTGCCGAGGTCATGCAGGAGGTGCGGGGCCGAGGCGAAGCCGTCCATGCCTGCACCGACATTACTGGGTTTGGCTTGCTGGGACATCTCTCGGAAATGCTCTTGGCCTCAGGCGTTGCCGCCCGAATCTTTGGGGATCAGGTTCCGGTGCTGGATGGGGTCAGAGACTTCGTTGATATGGGGATTATCCCTGAAGGCGCACATGTAAACCTGAAACACTACGCCGGGGCGCTTATTGGCCGCCGGCCGGAACAGGATGCCCTGGAGCTGATTCTGGCTGATCCGCAGACCTCCGGCGGCCTGTTGATTGCGGCCAGCCCCAGCGCTGCTGAGGCTATCTTGCAAGAGATGCGGGCTCAGGGATATTCCCTGGCCTGTGCCGAGATCGGCGAGATTGTTGCCGGCGCGCCCGGGCAGCTTGAGTTGGTGTGACTATTTTCGGTATGATTGCGGTGATCCGGTCAGGTGGTGCCGGCCGGGATATACAAGGTATCATCTGGCCCGTTTTTTTCGTAATTTATGAATGATAGCCTTTATCTTAAAAGGCAGGGCGAGGCAGGCCTTGCCCATTCGCATTATGGGACTGGTGACCAGATGCTTCCGATAGATACGGCCCCAGCTTTTTGAGGAGATCTTTCTTGTGTCTTCAGGGGCAGAGGAGAGAACCCGATCGTAAATGATTTTTCGAGCAGAGAGTGATGGCGAGAGAGTTTTTTGTCGCAGGAATTCGTCAATTGCCGGGGTAACGTGTTCATCGAATGTAAATGGCTCCATGATCAAGGCGATAAGGGTGAAGGGCAAGGCAGGATATTTCTCGGCAATGGCGTCTCTGAAGCGGATGGATTCGGATTCAAGTTTGGCTAACTTTACCTGGATAGAATAATCATGGTCTTCAGCGTAAATGGAGTTTACCGGCTCGTTGTACTGGCGATAATAGAGAAAGATGGTTTGACGTTCTGTCTCTTGCAGTAACTTTTTGAATCGTTCACTCTTTCGCTTGAATGATTGCAGGGTGTCGGTGGTGTGCTGGTAGTGATAAAATATAATATCTGGAAATTTTTTCCCCACCAGGACATTCTGGGCTATTCCCTGGGGGTTGGCACACAAGGAGATCGGTTTCAATTCACAGTCGGTATTCCATTTAGGGTGAGGAGAGAGGAATAAATCGTCCATTTCCTGAAAATCCTGAAAATCATTTTTGATGATCTGGGCGCAGGAATCCAGTCCGTCGAAATTCCCAAGATAATCAAAGAATAAAGTCGGTTGCTCTGGAAAGTATTTCCGGATGAGTTCCGTTCTGATCGCACACCCGGCCCCCAGTGAAATGATATTGAGATTGTTGATGAAGGGATGGGAGTTTTTCAATTTTTTAACAGGTGATGGTTTTTTGGATTTCTTCTTTGTCGGGGTGAGGGCTTGTCGCTCAGGCGACCACAATGGCGTAGAGCAGCTCGGTCAAGCGGGTCAGGTCGCGCAGATCAAGGCATTCGTCGGTGGTATGGACCTTGTTCATGCCGGTGGCAATGATAGCGGTGGGCAGCCCAAAGCTATTGAGGATGTTGGCATCGCTGCCGCCACCGGCAACCTGAAACTCTAAGGTCCGGCCCAGGATCATCTCGGCCTGTTTGACTCGTGCCAGCACGGGATCAGTGAGATTAAGGTGCATAGCCGGGTATTCCAATTGGACAGTGATTGTAACCGATGGCGCGGGAGCCGGAGCCTCGTTTTCGTTTCCCTTATCTGGCAGCCGCGGCGACGGACAGGGATGTCCTAATGCCGCGTGAGCCAGGGATGGCGGCAGCGGCCAGCATTCAATCACCTGCTGAAAAGTCCGTTCGATCTCGGCGGTGTGGGCGGCCAGTTTTTGCAGGGAATGACTTCTGACCTCGCCCTCAATGGTGACACTGTCCGGGATGATGTTGGTGGCTACTCCTCCATAAATGAGTCCCAGATTCGATGTTGAGTCCTCGTCCAGACGTCCCATGCGCAGGTCGGCAATGGCCTTTGCGGTCAGACACAGGGCACTGATTCCCTGCTCAGGATGGAGTCCGGCGTGGGCGGCGATGCCGTGCACTTCGATTTTCAGTTTGTTGGCCGCCGGTGCTCCGATTATGATCCGGTCAATGCCGGTGGAGTCGAGGGCGTAACCAAATTGTGCGGTCAGCAGGGTGCAATCCAAGGCCTTGGCCCCCAGCAACCCTATTTCTTCGCAGGTGGTGAACACGAGCTCTATTGGGCCATGCTCGGTCTTGTCCTCCCTGAGGATTCGGATCAGCTCAATGAGGGCCGCAATTCCTGATTTGTCATCACTGCCCAGCACGGTATCGCCGTGGCTGGTGAAAATATCGCCGTCGCGGAGGACTTTAACACCGCATCCAGGCTCCACAGTGTCCATGTGACAGGCGAAAAAAATCGGTTCCCGTCCTGCTTTGTTTCCAGGGATGGAGACGATGAGATTGCCGCAGTCAGAGCCGGTTCGGGGTGCAGAAGTGTCCTCGACGATCCTTGTGGCCCCCAAGTCGCCAAAACTCTGGCGGAGGAAGTCGGAGACCCCTTTTTCCCTGCGGGAGGGACTGTCTATCTCGCAGAGTTGCACAAAGGTGCTGGCCAGCCGTTCGCAATCGATGGCGATGTTCATTTGTCCGGTTTCCTTTCTCTTGTTATTGTCAGTTTCCCGTCAGCAGAACCACGGCATGGCAACTGATCCCTTCTTCTCGGCCGGCGAATCCAAGCTTCTCGGTAGTGGTGGCCTTGAGGTTGATCTGTTCAGGGCTTGTCCGGCAGGCCTCGACCAAGGTCTCGCGCATGGCATCCATGTAGGGGGCCAGTTTCGGAGCCTGGCAGATAATGGTGATATCGGCATTGGCGACAACAAGGCCTTGGCGGTCGGCCAGATCCATGACCTGTCGCAGCAAGGTGATGGAATAAATATCCTTGAAGCGCTGGTCGGAGTCCGGGAAATGGCGGCCGATATCGCCTGCCCCAAGTGCTCCCAGTATGGCATCGCACAGGGCATGGGTGACGACATCGGCATCGGAGTGGCCGGAAAGTCCCAAGTGGTGGGGGACGCTAACTCCTGCCAGCACCAGTTTTCTGTAGGGAACAAGGCGGTGAGCATCATAGCCGTGGCCGATACGCAGGCGAAGCGGGGAGGGTGAATGCATGATTTTTTCTGCCAGAATCAGGTCGTCTGGTCGGGTGATTTTGATGTTGGTCTCGGAGCCTTCAATGAGGGTGACACTAATCCCAGCCTTCTCCAGCAGGGCGGCCTCATCGGTTGCATCGTGATCTCCAAGGGCATCATTTGCCGCATAGGCCTGTTTGAGCAGGGAAAGCAGGGCGGCCTGTGGGGTTTGGGCCTGCCACAGATCTTGCCGGTCCACGGTGCAGGCGATAGTCTGATCGGTGTGGGCCTTTTTCAAGGTGTCTTTGACCGGTATGGCGGCAATGGCCGCACCATGCTGCCATGCTGCCTCAAGGCAGGACTGGATAAGTTCCGGCCTGACTAAGGGGCGTGCTCCATCATGGACGAGAACGATCTCGGTTGCGTCTGTCAGGTGTTCGAGACCGGCCCGCACTGAATCCTGTCGCCTGGCGCCACCACCGATGACGGTGGCGGAGCTGCTGTCTAAAGCATATTCTTCGAGGAGCTGGCGGGTATCAGCAATCCAATCCGGTGGGACGACAACGACAATGAGGTGAATGGAGGGGACGGCGATAAAGGCCCGAATGGTATGGATGAGGATCGGGATGCCAGCAAGGTGATGGAACTGCTTGGGATGACTCAGGCCCATCCTGGTTCCGCTTCCGGCGGCAGGGATAATGGCGGCGGCAGATGGCATAGAAGATGTAAAAAGAATACGCTTTTGTTTACAGATAATCGTCAAATTGAGACGCTGTGGTCGGCATAAGGAGCAGTAAACAAAAGGATAGGGGCTGTTTTGTTTACGGTGACTTGTATGGTGTCTGTCAGACGCCTCTCAAAGAAACAGCCGGAAAAGATTGGCTGTTTCTTTGAAGCGGTATCTAAGCCGTTGTAAACAAATAAAATGGCCAATTGATTGCTGGAAACGGCATAAGGAGCCGTTACGAAATCGATATAAATCGCCATGTTATTTCGTAACGGCTCCTAAAGAAACGAAGCGGGTTATAAGCCGAATTCTGTTCCCCGTAAACGGGGCCATGATCATTTCACTGTGGATGCCGGTTGCCCGACACCTCTTGCAACCTACCCGGAGACTATGAGCGGGCAGCCCTTGAACGTCTCCCTATTTGGTCTTGCTCCGAATGGGGTTTGCCGTGCCCTGAATGTCACCATTCAGGCGGTGAGCTCTTACCTCGCCGTTTCACCCTTACCCAGCACCATCCTGGGCGGTTTATTTTCTGTGGCACTTTCCCCCGGTCACCCGGCGTTCGCGTTACGAACCATCCTGCCCTGCGGAGTTCGGACTTTCCTCCCCGGCACTAGGCCGGAGCGACCATGCGCCCGCTTCAACCGCATCATAGCGTAAGAACGGGAAAGTTGAAAGGGGAAAGTCAGTTTAGGTCGAAGGTGTTTAGGCCTTCAACCTTCAGTCTAAATTCCAGCCTTTATTCTTTCTCTTCGGCGGGCAGGTGGTAGATGATACGTTGACAGACCGGGCAGTCCAGATGGCGATCGCCGCGCAACAGGATATTAAATTGCTGGGGCGGGATGCTCATGAAGCAGCCCTGACAGACACCCGCCAGGACATTGGCCACGGCCAGCCCCTTGCGGCGTTCTCGCAGAATAGTGTACTTGCCGAGGAGCCTTACTTCCACCTCCGCAGCGTGTTGTTGCCGTTTGCTGTCTTGTTCTTTTTTGTTTTTATTGATTGCCGCAATGGCATCTTTGGCCCGGGAGGTTTCGGCCACCAGATTTTTACTGTCCTCTTGCAAAAGCTCTTGTTGTCTGGTGATCTGGGCGGTCAGTGACTCCACCTCTTCCATGATGGCGACAATCTTTTCTTCTTTTTCCTTGATACCCTGTTTTCCGTCCTCGATTTCCTTGAGCAAGGCCGTCTGTTCGCGACCGGTCTGGACCTGCATCATCTTGGATTGACGTGATTTTACATGGGCAAGTTCCTCGTTCATCTCCAGATCCAGAGTTCGGCGTTCCTTTTCCAGGGTGTTGATCTGTTCGTGGAGATCGTCGATATTGGATTCCCGTTGCGCCAGCATGGCACTCTGCTGGTCCAGGGCATCCTGTGCCTGTTTGATTTGATTGTCGATGGTATCAAGTTGCAGGTCAATTTTTTGCAGGGTAATGAGTTGCGAGATAACTTCGTTCAAGGTGGTTCTCCTCTATCGTGTGGTTATTGTGAGATGTTAGAAATCTTAGAAATATTATTTTGGGGTGTTATCTAAAATTATTTTTATGAATACTGGTAAAGGGGTGCTGTTGGGTCTGGGTTAAAAATATTTCCAGCGGCCAGGTGTTGGCAATGGCTAATTCTTTCATTTGGCATTGTAGAAAGGGCAAGATGGGTTGTTCGGTGCCATAATGGCTGCCGTCGATAACACAAAATTCACACTCTTCAGCCCAGCGAGCCGTATGGTGTTTGATTTCGGCCGAAAGATACAAGTCGGCACCTCGGGTTCGCGCCAGCTCGGCCAGTTCGGAGCCGCTGCCGCCGCAGAGGGCCACGGTCTTGATTTGTGCAGGGACCGTACCGGCAACTTGGACGGTATTGAGCTGTAAGACCTGAAAGAGCCTGTCCATAAAGGCTGGACCCGATAGCGGGGGGTCAAAGTTGCCAAGGCGGCCCAGGCCGGTGGCACCGGTTCCCATCATTACTCCCGGACGCAGAGGGGTAAGGGCAGTCAGTCCTAAGGCCCAGGCCAGGGCATCGCTGACCCCGCTTGCGGCGTGATCAAGGTTGGTGTGGCAGCTGATGAGATTGATTTTATGCGTCAGGGCCTTTTCCAGAAAGCTGCCGGCCGGGGTGGTGGTAATAACTGTGGTCAGGGGATGGAAGATACAGGGGTGGTGGGTGATAATGGTGTTTGCCCCTCGAGCCAGGGCCTCATCCAGGAGTTGGAGGTCAGGGTCAAGCCCTATGAGGATCGAGGTGACACGCGCCTCGGGATCACCTATCAGCAAACCCACATTGTCCCAATCCTCGGCCAGCGCAAAGGGCGCAAGGTGATCGAGAGCGGCCAGGATATGATGAACCTGCACGTTCATGTGACCGGCCTCGGGCCTGCGATGACGGCTGGCAATAAAAAAAGGTACATCCCAGCAGGGGTGTACCTTTTTTTATTGCGCCTGAGCCAAGGAGAAATATCCTTGATGGCCAGATCGTCGTATATGGGAAATTTTGCCTTCCCCGTCTTGTTTGTGAGAGATGATAATGTATTCAAGGAACCTGGTGGTTGCATGCAGATTCTGTGCTGATAAATGGTGGGCGCAGTAGGACTCGAACCTACGACCGACCGGTTATGAGCCGGTGGCTCTAACCAACTGAGCTATACGCCCTTTCTGAGAACAATTTTAATAATAAACCTGTCAATATAAAAGAAGGTCGCCTTGATTGTCAATAAAAAAGTTTTTTTTTGGTGTCTCCGCAGAAAACCATCCTGGTCTCACCTGACCATGAGTCATACTCCCACCGCTCATTGGGAGGCAAAAGAAGAGGAGAGGACTTTAGGGGCCGTTAAGAAATAACTCATACTTTTTATCCATTTCTTTACGGCCCCTTATGCCGTTCATGAACCTGAAAAGTACTGGTTATTTTTGAACGACGGCTTATTTAAGACCTTATTTGCAAAAGGCGCATCGGTGGACGGTAGATGAAGTGATAGTCTCGCCCTAAAAAAATGAATTTTGGGAATAAAAACTATGGCTAACCTCGTGTTGACAAGAGTTTGATCCTGTAGTCTTATCTTTCTAATATGTTGCTAATAAATGGAGAAAATAATTTGATCCGTTACCGTTACCGTTACCGTTACCGTTACCGTTACCGTTACCATGCTCTTTTGTCCCTGTGATTGTTGATGACCAAGCATAAACCAAAAATTCTCATTGTCGATGATGATCCGGCTATCAGTTCGTTGATGGCCCATATCCTCAAAGATGAAGGGTATGAACTTTTCTTCGCCGGCAATGGGCAGGATGGTCTGGTCAAGGCCACTTCCATCTATCCGGATCTTATCTTTCTTGATATGTGTATGCCGATTCTTGATGGGATCGGTTTTTTGAAAGAATTGAACCGACGGGGTGATTCGCCCTGTCCGATCCTTGCCATCACTGGCTATGAAGACGACCTGATAGTGAACGAATGCTTTGACCAGGGGATCTTCTCCCTGGTCCGCAAGCCCTTTCGTGTCAGTGAAATAATCGCCCTTTGCCGCCGGTATACCGGGCTGACCACGATCAAGAAACGGCTCTCCTTCAATCTGGGCACGGTCGCGTTTCTGAGTAAGCAGGCCTCTGCCTTTGGTCTGGACAACCTGGAAGAACAGAACTTGATTGAGGCCCTTCCCCTTCCTGTCTTTGTCAAAAATATGGAGGGGGTCTTGGTCCAGATCAACAAGGCCTTAGAGGATTTCACCGGTCTTGGCCGGGAGGCTATTCTTGGTAAGACCAGCAAGGAGATCAGCAGCGATAAGCTGTTTGTCGTCAATACTCATGTGAGTGAAGCCGGCCTTGCTGTTGACGGTGGTGTTGCCTGCCATGAGCAGATGGTTACGGATCGACTGGGTGGGCAGCGGGAGGTGATTATCTACCGTTCTGCCGTGGGTGCCGGGAGCAACAACCAGCCGGTAGGGATCTTGGGGGTTATGGTTGATATCACCGCGTTTGGCTTTTCCTCTTTTAAAAAGATGCTGGCGACCAGATATCCTGGCCTCTCATCCAGGGAACGCGAGGTGGCCAATCTGGTCCGGTTGGGGATGAGCAACAAGGAGGTTGCCCGTCAGCTCAATATTGCCCTGTGTACGGTAGAGTATCATCGGGCTCATCTGCGATCCAAGCTGGGATTGAAAAAAGGTGACAACGTCAATCTCAGTACGGCCCTTCTCGCCCTGTAAGCCTGCGCATGAAAGAACGAGCGATGGAAGCAGATCGACAGGTGGCGACGATGGAACAGATACGAGGCAATGGCGAGCATGTCCTGATTGTTGACGATGACGGGTTGTTACGGCAATTAGCCTGCGAGATGCTAAAAACCCTTGGCTATTCGGTGGCCTCGGTGGCGAGCGGCGAGGAGGCTGTTTCTTACGTGGGGCAAAATCATGCCCATCTGGTATTGCTCGACATGCAGATGCCTCCGGGTATAAATGGCCGGGAAACCTATGAGAGGATGCTCGCCTTCAGGCCGGGCCAGCGAGCGATTGTGGTCAGCGGCTTTGCGGATTCTGTCGAGATCAGCAGGATAATGCAACTGGGTGCCAGTCAGCTTGTGAAAAAACCATATACCCTCAAGGAACTTGGCTTAGCTGTCAAGACGGCCTTGCTCGGTTGAGACGGGAGTCAGTCGGAAACTGATCGATCAGGGGGCGGCTCAAGAACCGGTTCAGGCCGTCTGAAAATGAAGGTGGCAAAAAAGAAAAAGGGGTTGTAGTCTGAAACGGCTGCAACCCCTTTTTCTTTTTTTGAAGGTTTCAGGGGGATTGGCCGGCAAGGAGCCCCTTATGGCCATGCGGATGGTCATGTTACGTATTGACCACAGCCTTGATGGATATTGCAATTTTCTGACCAGGCGACACTGGTGCCATGTATAACAATATTCTTTATTTTCTTACCGCCATCTTTCTTTTCAGCATGCAGACCCCGCCTGAGCACCCCCTCCTGCCGGCTTGGGGTGCGGCGGCTTGGTTTGTGCTCAGCCTGATGAGTTATGCCCGATTGGCGCATCGTATCTACAAGAAAACCGCGTCTCGCGCCTCCTCTGGCTATTTTCAGGCCGAGCAGAGGGCCTCGCTCCTGGCCCTCTGCTTCTTTGCCCTGGTGATTTATCTCTGCGATCCCAAGTATTATCTCTCAGGGATGTTATGGGCGCAGGCCTTGCCTTCTGTCGTCAATATCGTTGGTCTGCTCCTGTTCTTTCTGTTTCTGACGCTTATGTGGCGGGCGGGCAAGCCCCATTATCAGCGGATCTTTGGTGGTAAATACTCCTCGGCTTCCTTTACCCTGTTACATATCAAGACGAATCTGCCCATCGTCCTGCCCTGGGTTGTGATCTCCATAGGATCGGATTTTGTGGCCCTGCTTCCCTGGCCGGGTCTGCATGAGTTGTTGGCTTCGGCTTGGGGCGATTTCCTGTTGTATCTCCTGTTTCTCTTTTTTGTCCTGCTGATTTTTCCACCCTTGGTGCGGCGACTCTGGGGCTGTGTCAGGATGCCTGATGGGGTTCGCAGGGATCAGCTCATGGCTTTTTGTGGCCGCCAGAAATTTGTGGCCGAACTCTATCTCTGGCCGCTCTTTGAGGGACAGGCGCTTACCGCTGGTGTCATGGGCCTGGTGCCTGGTCTGCGCTATGTCTTGATTACGCCGGCATTGATTGAGGCCTTGACCCTGGAAGAACTGGAGGCGGTTATGGCCCATGAGATAGGCCATGTGAAAAAAGGGCATCTGCTGCTCTATCTGCTGCTTATCGTCGGATTCAGTCTGGTGGTGGGGTTGTATGTCGAACCCTTTACCTGGTTCCTGTTGTCCCAGGATCTTTTTTATGCCTTTTGGCGCGCAAGCGGGGTCTCGCTCGAGGCCATGCTGGTTATCTGCGCCGCCTTGCCGTTGCTGGTGCTTACGCTGCTTTATTTTCGCTATCTCTTTGGCTTTTTTATCAGAAACTTTGAAAGACAGGCGGATCTGCATGTCTTTTCGGCGATTGGGAGCAGTCATGCCCTGATCTCGGCATTTGAAAAGATTGCCCTTTTGAGCGGTAATAGCCGCGATAAGCCAAGCTGGCATCATTTTGGCATTGGTGAACGGGTGGCCTATCTGGATAAATGCGAACAGGATCCGCACGAACAAGGGCGTCACCAGCGAAAGGTGTGGTTCAGTCTCGCCGCCTATCTCCTGGTACTGGCATTCGCTGTCGTCCTGGCGCAACAGGTGCCGGTGGAAAGACTTGCGGGGCAGTATGAGGAAAAGTATATTGAGGCCGTCCTGTGGCGGAAGGTGGAGCAGGAACCGGATAAAGGATTGTGGCTCCAACTGGCCGGAGACCTGATGCAGCATAAAAAGATGGAAAAGAAGGCCCTTGACGCCTACGAAAAGGGGCTGGCGTTTGAGCCGGTGAACCCTGAACTTCTTAATAATCTGGCCTGGTTGTTGTTGACTGCTGCGGATCAGCAACTCCGTGATCCACAGCGGGCCTTGACCTTGGCTCGTTCGGCGGCAGCGTCTAAACCGCTGGGATCTTTTCTCGACACCTTGGCTACGGCCTATTGGGCGAACGGTTTTGTTGACGAGGCGGTGGCGGCGGAACAGCAGGCAATGCTTGCTGATCCGCCGGGCCGAGACTATTATCAGCAACAGGTTAAGCGTTTTCAGGATATGCGCTATCAAGAAGAGAATCAAGGTGATGACAAAGAATAAAAGTGCGGGGAGCGACAGATGCCATTCTTAGGAGCTCATGAATCGGTGGCCGGAGGTCTGCACCTGGCCTTTGATCGTTTGCAGCAGGTGGGCGGGGCGGCCCTGCAGATCTTTACCAGAAATCAGCGTCAGTGGAATCCCCAGCCGCTGACTGCCGAGGAGATTGCCTTGTTTCAGGCAGCCTGGCAACGAATCGGTTGTCCGCCGGTCGCTTCGCATGCCTCCTACTTGATCAATTTGGCTACCGGCAAGCCGGAACTGGTGGAAAAATCGATTGCTGCCTTTCATGCCGAGATCCTTCGGTGCGAGCAGCTTGCCATCCCCTTTGTGGTTATTCACCCTGGTTCCCATGGGGGAGATGGGCTGGAAATCGGGTTGGCCCGTTTTACCACGGCCCTTGATCTGGCCCTTGATGCAAGCGGCCCTGGGGTAACAGTGCTGCTGGAGACCACGGCCGGGCAGGGGACAAGCCTGGGCAGTCGTTTTGAGGAACTGGCCTTTGTCCTTGCGCATTCACGATACCCGCAGAGGCTTGGGGTGTGTGTCGATACCTGCCATATCTTTGCCGCTGGTTACGATATCCGAACCTCGTTGGCCTATAACAAGACCATGGATGAGTTCGAGCGGTTGGTGGGGATCCAGTGGATCAAGTTTTTTCATCTCAACGATTCGAAGACGAAACTGGCCGGTCGGGTAGATCGGCACGAGCATATCGGGCAGGGGGCCATTGGCTTGGAGGGATTCAGTACCCTGCTCAACGATCCCCGTTTTGTTGACCATCCGATGACCCTGGAAACCGCCAAAGGCGATGATCTGCACGAAGATCGTGATAACTTGCAGGTATTACGGGGGCTTATGGGCAAGCCTGCGGCGGCGGTGCAAAGACATGAATAGGAATTTGTAATGAATTTACTGAACAGTGACGGACTTCTTGATCTCTTGGAACGACAGCAGGTACTCACCGGCCAGCAGCGGCAGTGGATAACCCTGGAGAAGGGAAAACAGCGGCAAAAGTTGTTGAAACGCGCTGACGACAACGGGGCGGGCGCAGATAAGAGCTATCCCGATCTGGTTGATATCATTTCCTCTTTGAAGTTGGAGATTATGGGTCAGGCAGGGACTTTACTGGATGAAGAGGGCATTATGCAGGCAGTGGCCCGTGAGTTCAAACTCCCCTTCAAAAAACTTGACCCGCTGTCACTTGATATGGATATTGTCACCAAGAGTATCCCCAGGACTTTTGCCGTTTCCCATCTGCTGCTCCCTTTTAATAAGCAGAACGGGGTCCTGGAGCTGGCAATGTATCATCCTGATAACAAAACAGTGCTTGCCGATATTGAGCAGGCCAATCAGGTCACGGTCAGGCCTTATATCGCTACCAAGTCAGATATTAAAAAGATTCAGGCCGAATTTTTTGGTTTCCAGAAGTCAATCAGGGCCGCAGAGAGCCAGTTTTCAGGCCCTGGTGTAGGTGGTTCGGTGGATATCGGCAATCTGGAACAGTTCGTCAAGCTCTCTTCCGCCAAGGAGATCTCTTCGTCCGATCAGCATATCAAGTCAGCGGTCAATCATCTCTTTCATTACGCTCTCGATCAGCAGGCCAGTGATATTCATATCGAGCCGAAACGGGATGCTTGTATGGTCAGATTCCGCATTGACGGGATGCTGCATCCGATTTACAAGCTGCCCAAGGCCGTGCACGCGGCAATTACGGCCCGGATCAAGTCGCTGGCCAGGATGGATATCTCAGAGAAGCGGAGGCCCCAGGATGGCCGGATCAAGCTGGGTCTTGGGGGCAAGAAAGAGGTGGAGATCCGGGTCTCAACTGTCCCCGTCTCCTTTGGGGAAAAGACGGTCATGCGGATTCTCGACTCGGATGTTATTTTTCAGGATCTTGATCAACTGGCCTTTTCGCATCGGGATCGCCAGGTCTTTGATTCCTTTATCAATGCCCCGCATGGCATAGTGCTGGTAACCGGACCCACCGGCAGCGGCAAGTCAACCACCCTCTATTCGACCTTAAAAAAGATCGCCACCCCGGAAAAGAATATCGTCACTGTCGAAGACCCGGTGGAGATGGTGCATGAAGAGTTTAATCAGATCTCGGTGCAGCCTCTGATTGATGTCACCTTCTCCACCATCCTTCGCAATATCCTGCGTCAGGATCCTGATATCATCATGATTGGCGAGATTCGCGATCTGGAAACCGCGTCCCATGCAGTCCAGGCGGCGATGACCGGCCACCTGGTGCTTTCCACCCTCCATACCAATGACGCGGTCTCTTCTCTTGTCCGCCTGATGGATATGGGGTTGGAGCCTTTCCTGATCAGCTCGACCCTGCTGGGCTGCGTGGCCCAGCGCTTAGTGCGGACGATCTGTTCTGAATGCGTGGAGAGCTTTCAGATGGAAAAAGATGAATTGCTCAAGCTGGGTTTTCCGGTCTCAGGAGGAGGAACGGTCGAGCTCAAGAGGGGCAAGGGCTGCCGTAAATGTCGTGGTACCGGTTATAAAGGGCGTTGCGGGGTTTTCGAGGTTTTTGTCTTTTCCGAGCAGATCAATCGGATGTTGCGGGCCGGAGAAGGGGTTAATGAGATGCGCAAGGTTGCAATTCGTGAAGGAATGACTACTTTACGAGAAGATGCGTGGCAGAAGGTGAAGGCAGGGGTTACAACGTATCAGGAAGCCATGCGGGTAACGGCGTAGCACAATTACGAATTAAGAGTTCGTAATTCGTATTCATAATTGTACGGAGCAGGCCATGGCCGAAAAAATAGTGTGTCGCAATAAAAAGGCCTTTCATGATTATTTCATGGAGTCAACCATGGAGGCGGGTATGGTGCTTACCGGGCCCGAGGTGAAGTCGCTGCGGGCTGGCAAGGCCAATCTGCGTGACGGGTACGCCCAGATCGATGATCGAGGCGAGCTGGTGCTGGTAAACGTGCATATCTCCTTCTACACCTTTGCCACACATAACCCTAATGAGCCTTTGCGCTCCCGCAAGCTCCTGCTCCATAAGCGGGAGATCAACAAATTGATTGGCAAGCTGCGGGAGAAAGGCCTTGCCTTGATCCCCTTAAAGATTTACTTTAATGAAAAAGGGAAGGCCAAGGTAGAACTCGGTCTGGCTCGTGGTAAAAAGCAGTACGATAAAAGGGCGTCCCTCAAGGAGCAACAGAGTGACCGTGAGATTCAAAGGGTCATGCGCCGTAATGAAATTTAGAGGCCGTTACTGAAAAGAGCAAGGCTCTTTTTGCTCTTTTCAGTTTACGGAGTCTTATGCAACGTCCAGAAAACAGCAATCTGTTCTGCTGTTTTCTGGCGTGTCGTCTGGCAGACTACATCAGCCAGAGAACATACAAGGTGCCGTATGCCACTTCAAAAAATAGCCACTCTTTCCTCGGC
>DDWW01000022.1 GCA_002347085.1 Desulfobulbaceae bacterium UBA2276
AACAGCGGCACTCACCTTGTTTGCCGGCAACGCAAGCGGAGCGGTGCCTCAGCATCTGGCCATCTCCAGCTACGAAGGCCCGCAGACGTGTATTGCTTGCCATCAGGTTGAGGCCCAGGACATGCTGAACAGCCTGCACATGCAATGGAAAGGCGCGACACCGGAGTTAACTAATGCCCCGGGCAAGGTACTTGGCAAGGCGGTTGGCGGTATCAACACCTTCTGCACCTACGCCCCGTCGTCCAAGGGCGCCTGCTATTCCTGTCATGTGCGCGCCGACGGTAATGCCCCGCATCCACCGGATGTCAATGACGTGGACTGCCTCATGTGCCATAGCGACACCTACCAGCGCAAGACGGTTGCCGATCCGGCCAATCCTACAACCGTCACCGATATCTATGGGAAAGTAAAGACATACCTTTTTGGTGCCCAGGACGCGCTTGGCAACTACACAACGGTGCCTGATTACGCGCTGATGCCAGCGGGAACCACCATGGAGTCTCTGGCCCAGAACGTTCACAAACCGACCAGGACTTCCTGTCTGCGCTGCCATGCCAAGGCCGGCGGCGCTGACTGGACCAAACGCGGCGACATGGGCCTGAGCACCAAAAACCCCACGGTCACCGAAGACGTTCATATGTCTCCCTATGCCGGCGGTCAGAACATGACCTGTACCTCCTGCCATGTAACGACAAATCACAAGATCGGCGGCCGTGGCATTGATCTGCGTCAGAGCGAAGCGGCTGATCCGAAATGCACCACCTGCCATACAACCGCGCCCCATGACAGTTCCGTGTTGAACCGTCATGCCCAGGGCCAGGTCGCCTGCCAGACCTGCCATATCCGCACCTTCGCCAAGGGCGGCGCCACCGAGATGTCCCGCGACTGGCTGAAACCCGTCTGGAACCCGGCCTTCTGCTCCGGCCAGGGCGGTTACGTCGGTGAAGAGGTCAAGGTCGCCAACGTCAAACCTGAGTATCGCTGGTTCGACGGCACCTCTTACGTTTACAATGTTGGTGAAGTAATCACCAAAAATGCCGACGGCACCTACACCATGGCCAAGGCCAACGGCAAGGCCTTCGACGGCAAATCCAAGATCGTGCCGATCAAAAATCACTGGTCGGTCATGCCTCTGCACCAAAGCGGCAAGATCATTCCACCGGTGATCATGGACATGTTCATGACCGGCGATTTCAACAGGGCCGTACTGGCCGGCATGGCAGACCAAGGCCTCACCGGCAGCTACACCACGGTGCACGTCAATGCCGAGATGCTGATCACCCACGGTGTTGATCCAAAGTCCAAGGCCCCTGCCTGTACCGAGTGCCACGCCGGCACCGGTAAGACCGTTGACGGCACCAAGATGATCCCCTTCGGCAAACTGGGGTATCAAACCTGGCCGGCCAAGGTCGCCAACTGTACCCTGTGTCACTCCGCAAAGACCTCGACATGGGAGTCCATGCACAACAAGCATGCGGCCAGCAACGGCGGCGAGGTGAAACTGGCGTGCGCCAGCTGTCATACCAAAGAACCAACGGGCCTTGTCAAGGTGAAGAGTGATTTGTGTAACGACTGCCACAGCCTGAAGACCTGGAGTAGCAGCAGTAGTCAAAAACTGCATGGAAAACATGTTAATAAGGGCTATCAATGTGTGAAATGCCATAAGTTCTAAGCTACTGTTTTTGCGTCTCTGAAAAAAAAGGATGTCCGTTATTTCGGGCATCCTTTTTTTTTTGCTTAAAACATGTCTGACCCCATGAAATAATCTCCGAGAAGGCTCAAGTTTGAGTAGGGGTCATGAGGGGATACAATATTTTGTGTAAATGTATATTTCTTGGCGCGTCAAGAAACCTTTCTTCACCACATGCCTTCCGGCTCGTCAATATTGCTGTACTTCTATGGTGTCTTCCTCAATTTAGTATCAATTACACCTCGTTGAACATCTGCAATGAAGGACAAATCTTGTCGTGTCGTCGTTTTGCTTCTTGTTGCCCCTGATGTTGTTTGGTACTATCCCTTTTAACCCTGCTCTTTGCCGTATTCCAACGGTAAAGAGCGTCAGGGAGAATACGGATGACAGTATTGAGAACACCAAAATCACTGAATAAACCGAAAAAAAAACAGGCGATCCATGAAGATACTGCACACCTCAGACTGGCATATAGGCCGAGCCCTTTACGGCCGTAAGCGTTACGAGGAATTTGCACATTTTTTCGACTGGTTGATTGCCTGTATCGAGACCGAGGGGATTGAGGTCCTCTTGGTGGCAGGTGATATCTTTGACACCACTACGCCAAGCAATCAGGCCCAGGAGCTCTATTATCGTTTTTTGTGCCGGGTGGCCGGTGCCGGCTGTCGACATGTCGTGATCACCGCTGGCAACCATGATTCTCCCTCTCTTCTCAACGCCCCGCGTGAGGTCTTGCATTATCTCAACGTCCATGTGATCGGCTGCATGACCGAAGCAGCGGAAGACGAACTGGTGGTGTTACGTGATGGCAATGATAAGCCGCAGCTCATTGTCTGCGCCGTTCCTTATCTGCGGGACCGTGATATTCGTCGGGCTGAGGCTGGCGAGACCTTTGCGGACAAAGACCGTAAGTTAGTGGAGGGCATTCGAGATCATTACCGATTGGTGGCCGAGGCGGCAGTCGCTCTGTCTGGAGCCTTGTCAGCCGCCCAGGCCGGGGAGATTATCCCTATCGTGGCGATGGGGCATCTTTTCGCGAGCGGCGGTAAGACTGATGACGGCGACGGGGTGCGAGAGCTCTATGTCGGAAATCTGGGGCAGGTGCGGGATGATGCCTTCCCGGATTGTTTTGCCTATCTGGCCCTGGGCCATCTGCATGTGAATCAAAAGGTGATGGGCTCGGATGTCCGCCGCTACTCAGGGGCACCCTTGCCGATGAGCTTTGGCGAGGCCAATCACACCAAGGTCGTGCTGGCGGTCACTGTTACCCCTGAAGACGTTACCGTTCGCGAGATCGTGGTGCCCTGCTTCCAACGCCTAGCCACTGTCCGTGGTGACTGGATGCAGATCAGCGAGCGTATCGCAACCTTGCTGGCAGAGGCCGTGCCGGTCTGGACAGAGGTGCTCTATCAGGGCAATGAACTGGTCGCCGACCTGCAGGAACGGGTACGGGAACTGACGGCCGGTACCTTGCTGGAGGTCTTGCGGATTAAAGACCTGCGCCTTGCGGCTGGCACCCTGAACCGGCTGGCCACGGAGGAGACCCTGGATGATCTCAAGGTCGAAGATGTCTTTGGGCGCTGCCTGGCCGACCAGCGAGTCCCGACGGAGCAGCAGGCCGAATTGATTGCCCTGTTTCAGGAGACGATTCTTGCCCTCCAGCATGATGATGGCCTTAATGCTGAACAGGGGCAGTGATGCGTATTCTCCGTTTGCGTTTCAAAAATCTGAATTCTTTGGTCGGCGAGTGGGACATCGACTTTTCGCATCCCGACTATGTGGCCAGCGGTATCTTTGCCATTACCGGGCCGACCGGTGCGGGTAAAACCACGATCCTTGATGCCATCTGCCTGGCCTTTTACGGCCAGACCCCACGTCTGGGCCGGATCAGCCAAAGTGAAAACGAGATCATGTCGCGGCAAACCGGGGACTGTTTTGCCGAGGTTGAGTTTACAAGCGTCAAGGGAAGTTTCCGCTGCCACTGGAGCCAGCACCGGGCGCGTCGGCACGCGAGCGGCGCCTTGCAGTTGCCGCACCATGAGATTGCCGAGGCCGAAAGCGGCATCATCCTCGAAGCCAAGCTCAAGGGGGTGGCGGCCAAGGTCGAAGAGGTCACCGGCATGGATTTTGACCGCTTCACCCGCTCGATGCTGTTGGCCCAGGGTGGATTTGCCGCCTTTCTCCAAGCCCGTCCTGATGAGCGGGCCCCGATTCTGGAGCAGATTACCGGCACGGAAATTTACAGCCGGATATCGATCAAGGTGCATGAACGTACCGCAGAAGAGCGCAAAAAACTGGGTGAATTGCGGGCCGAGATCGAGGGCATCAAATTTCTGACACCTGAAGAAGAGGCCCTGTTGCGGGCGGAGATCGTTGCCCTGCAAGGGGATGAGGCACCACTCCTTGCCCGTGACACAACGATGCGAACCGCTCAAGGCTGGCTGGAGCTGATGCTCAGACTGGAAACGGAGATCCGGCAACTTGACGATGATTGGCTTGTTTTCACCGCTGCCAAGGAAACGTTGAAGCCTGATCTTGCCCGCTTGCAGAGGGCGAATCAGGCCCTGACCCTTGCTGGCGATTACGCCCATATCAAGGCGCAACGCCAACAACAGCAAGGAGAGAAGGAAGAATTACAGGGATTGACCTCGCAACTGCCCCAGATTCAACAAGAGTGCGAGCTTATTGTCACTCACTTGGCCCAGGCTGAAACCAGGCTCAAAGAGGCTGCTGAGAAACAGGCCCGCGAGGGCGAGCTGATCCAGAAGGTTCGAGAGCTTGATGTTAAACTCGCTGAGGCCGCAATCCAGCTCAAGGCCTTGACTGATGATATAAATAGCTGGAAAGACCAGTGCGATGCTCATCAACGAGCCATCAAGCATTGCGATGAACGGTTAGCGGAGGCGGACGTTGATTTGCGTAAGACCAGCGCCTTTCTGGAAGCGCATCAGATAGATGGACGTCTGAACGAGGAGTTAACCGGAATCGGGCAGCAACTCAAGGCCTTTATGGAAAGTGACCGTCAATACCACGACACGCTTGGCAAACAGGGGCGTCAGCAGGTGGTGGTCAAGGATGCGCAGAGTTCGTTTCAGGAAGCGACGGCTGTATTCGCCAGCGCGTCTCAGGCCGTTGCTGAGGCCGAAGCGCTTTTGCACACGGCTGTATCCGCCCGCGAGTCTCTTCTCCAAGGCCGTGAACCTGGCTCCTGGCGGCAAGATGGCGAAAAACTCGCGGCTCGTCACACTCGCCTGCAAGGTCTTGATGCCCTCCTGATCAAAACCGGCGAGACCCAAAAACGTTGTGAAGAGACACAGGGTAAGCGTCAGGCCCTTGCCAACAAACTCCAGGCCCTGACTGAGCTGGAAAAAGATCTTACTGCCACCCTGAATCTTCATGAAGCTCTTGTTCACTCGCATCGTGAGCGGGTAATCCTCCTCGGTCGGGTTCGTGATCTTGAGAGCGAACGGGAGCTGCTTGTCGATGGCGCTCCCTGCCCGTTGTGTGGAGCGGTCAAACACCCTTACGCCTCGGGCAATATCCCACCCAGAGATGAGGCGCAAGAGGATCTGGCACGGGCCGAAACCGAGCTGAAACAGGTGCGGATATCATTCTCAGCTTTAACCTCGGAAATGATCGGGGTCAAGAAGGACTGGGAGCAAGCTTGCGTCTTCCAGGAAGAACTTCAGGCCAGCCTTGCTGACGACCTCTCTTTGTGCGGGGCTGAAAGCGCAGCCCTGGGAATTATCCACGAAAATGTACCTCTGACCGACCCGTTCAAGGCCGAAACCCAGCGCAAACAGGTAGCAACGGAGATTGAATTGACGGCAACGGCCCTTGCCGGGTTGCAATCCCAAATCCAGCAAGTTGAAGACAAAGAACGGGAAGAACGCCAGGCGCAGAAGGCGTTCACCGAGCTCAAGGAAAAACTGGCCCATCATGACAAAATACGCCTAAGCGCCGAACTGCATCGCCAAACCGCGATCAACGAACTGGAGCGGCTGGACGGCGAGCTTGATGCAAGAAGCAGGTCATGTGAGCTGGCCCGAACTGAGATCGAACGGGCACTTGCCCCTTATGGTATTACTGAACTCCTTCCAGCCCAAGCCGAACAAATGATGGGCGGATTGCTCGCTCGGCGCAGCCTCTATAATCAGCATTCGCAGGATCACGAGCGACTGCTCAAGGGCATGGTTGACAGCAAAAGTGAAAAGGAAAAACAGCAGGCCCTGCTGGTTGCGGTCGAAAAGAGTCTGGCCGAGAAGTCGTTGCAGTTGCGGGAGAAAATTGGTAAGAAAGATGAGTTGGCCGGGATGCGGCAGGCCCTTTATGGTGAGCGCAATCCCGATATTGAAGAAAAAAGACTGGCCGCAAACCTCCGGCAAGCGGGTGACCAGCGGGAAAAAACTCTGGGTGAGCATAATCGTCTGCATGGCGAGCTGAAAGGAAGAGAACAACAGATCCTCAAACTTACGTCCTCGATTGGCGTCCGTGCGGCGCAACTCTCTGAACTGGAACCACCCTTTTCTCAGCGTCTGACAATGGCCTCTTTTACCGATGAGGCGGATTTTCTTCAGGCCTGTTTGCAACCAACGGAATACGAGGGTCTCAAGCTCAAGGCGGAGCGTTTACAACGGGACGAGACCGAGCTTCTTGCCCGCCGGGAAGACCGGAGAGCAGCCCTTCTCAGGGAGCAGGAAAAAAAGCTCACCGATCAGACCCTGGAGCAGGTTGCAGAGGAAAACGCGCTCCTTGCTCGTCAGTTAAGCGAGCTGCAACAGGGCTTGGGGGCACTGCAGCAGCGACTTCAGCATCATCTCGAACAGCAGCAGTGTCATCAGGCCAGGTTTCAGGAGATTGAAAAGCAGAGGCAGGAATGCGCGCGCTGGGAACGCCTCCATCTTCTGATTGGCTCCAGTGACGGCAAGAAATTCCGTAATTTCGCCCAAGGACTGACCTTTGAATTGATGGTCGCCCACGCCAACCGCCAGCTCGAAAAGATGAGCGACCGCTATATCCTGGTGCGTGACGAAAAAGAGCCCCTTGAGTTAAACGTCATTGACAACTATCAGGCTGGCGAGGTTCGCTCGACCAAAAACTTGTCCGGCGGCGAGAGTTTTATCGCCAGCCTGGCCCTGTCTCTCGGTCTTTCAAGCATGGCCAGCCGCAACGTGCGGGTTGACTCGCTTTTTCTCGACGAAGGTTTTGGAACACTCGATGAAGATGCGCTGGAGACGGCCCTGGCGACCCTTTCCGGTCTGCAACAGGACGGAAAATTGATCGGCATTATCTCGCACGTCCCCGCCCTTAAGGAGCGCATCAGCACCCAGATTATTGTCGAGACTGGCAGTGGTGGGTGCAGCAGACTGCAAGGGCCGGGGTGTCGGGGGAAAATTACGAATTAGGAATTACGAATTACGAATTATGAATTCGTCACTTGCTCCTGAAAGTCTGTCATAGAAAAACATGAAAATTTTCATGCTACCTTGTTTATTTCATTATGCAGACACGTCGCTTAACAATTTTCCATGTTTGAAGACCAATATGAGAATATGCGGAAAAACTGTCTACCTATATAGGGCAATATGATGGACAACTTTCCACTTATTGCACTGTTAGGCCATATCGGAGGGCATTTATGAATCCGCAGAAACTCGATAAGTGGAATCGCTGGCTTGGCGATGCAAATTCCGATGGCTCTATTGCGCATGAATTAGCCAATTTGGCGTTAATCAGAGAGATTCACTCTGGGTTAAGGCAAATGGTAAGCGCCAACAAAAATCTCCAAATCCACAGCGCGTTCTATTCCGTTATGCAGACGACCTACTCCCAGTCCGCACTAATGTACATTCGGCGTCAAGTTAGAAGAGATAAAGATAGCGTTGGTCTCATTATGCTCGCCGACAACATTCTGAAGAATCCGGAGCTATTTACGAAGGACTTCTACTTGGGTTTGTATGTGCAGAACAGACCGGAGGAAGAACATGATGAGTGGAAACACTTGGGGGCACTCGACTTCGCCAAGTACTTCGGGGGAGATTTGGGGGATTCGCTAGACCCCAATGTGATTAGCAAGGACGTTCAAGAGTTGGAGAAAGTTTCTACCGATAGCTCAGGATTTACCGATAGAAGACTCGCCCACCTGGATAAAAGAGAGCCAACCAACATTCCAATGCACTCTGAAATTGAGTCATGGTGTCTGACCCTGAATCGTGTTCTGAAGAAGTACATGCTGCTTCTTCGCGCCGTTGACTACAAGATTGAACCGGTATTGCAACATGACTGGAAAGCAATTTTCCGTGCAGCATGGTTGTAGAAGCCGAAATGGCCACATATGGCCTAACCCGGCGGTGCAGGGGACGCTGCGCGATAAAGCCGCGCCGCGCCCCTGACCTTGAACGTTGGGGTTGTAGCATCAAAATAGAATAAAAAAAGCACCAGAGATATTTTCTCGCAAAAACAAACGGCAAAATCGCTGAACCAGGCGCTCAACACGGACATTACGCTCCTCTGCAATAATAGAGCAACACAGACTGTGCCGTAGATCGGGGCGATTATGAAGATTTTGAAAAATTTTGGGTTGCGGGCGTTAACCCGCTTTAGGGATTAGAGTTCAGGAATTGGAGGAGAAGATGGAGTCTTTTGACGAACTGCTGGAAATATCAACCAAAATTCATGGCCATATCTGCGCCGGTCAGGTAATCGGGGTGCGGATGTCGATGATCGGTCTTGAGGCCATTGGTATTAGCGATCCCAAGGGCTTAGACCGAAAAAAGCTCTACGTCCTGGTCGAGATTGATCGCTGCGCCACCGATGCCATTCAGTCGGTCACCGGATGCAGCCTGGGCAAGCGCTCCATGCGCTGGGTTGATTACGGGATCATGGCCGCCACCTTTGTCAATCTTGACACCGGCAAGGCAGTGCGGATTGTGGCGCGCGAAGAATCCCGCGAACTCTCGAAGAAATATTGTCCGGCAATCGAGAACAAATACGCCCAACAATTAGACGCCTATCGGGTCATGCCCCAGGAAGAGCTCTTTACTGTGGAAGAGGTCGAGGTCGCTATCCCCAAAGAAGACATGCCGGGCCGCCCGCTCAAACGAATCCAGTGCCAATCCTGCGGCGACTGGGTGCAGGATTGCCGCGATGTCGAGCAGGATGGTAAATTGTTATGCCGTGGCTGCGCGCTGGGGAAATATTACACCCGAAAAGAGTCGCAAACCCAAAATTCGTAATTCGTAATTCGTAATTTTAACTCCATAATTCACCATGATAACACTCCTTGATTACGGCGCCGGCAATGTCCGCAGCGTCAGAAATGCTATAGCCCGACTTGGCCATACGGTTTGCGACGTGCAAACCCCGCAGGATATCCTTTCCGCTGAAAAGCTGATCTTCCCTGGGGTTGGCAGCTTTGGTTCAGTGATGAACCGTCTGCAACGTGACGGGCTGATAGAGCCCCTGATTGAGCGAATCCGTCTCAATAAGCCTTTTCTGGGTATCTGTGTCGCCTTGCAGGCCTTGTTTGAAGGCAGCGAAGAGTCTCCAGGGGTCGCGGGGCTTGGCATCCTGCCCGGTCAGGTCAAACGGTTCACCGACCGTAATCTCTCCGTGCCCCAGATCGGCTGGAACGGGATTGTCCTGCACAAGGAATCTCCCATCCTCAAGGACTACCAGGATCAGAAACTCTATTTCGTCCACTCCTACCGCGCTTCAGTGGCTGACGTCGGGCCGGATTGGCTGCTTACCACCACTGATTATGGCGAATCCTTTGTGAGTGGTGTGGAAAAAGGCAATGTCACCGCCTTTCAGTTTCACCCTGAGAAAAGCGGCGAGGCCGGGCTGGGTATCCTCAGGAATTTTCTCGACGCTCAAGCGCAAGATTCGATAACGGTTCGCCCTGCCCTGCCGGTAAAATCAGAAAAAACCCATATCGCCAAACGGGTTATCGCCTGCCTTGACGTGCGGACCAATGATTCCGGCGATCTGGTGGTGACCAAAGGTGATCAGTACGATGTGCGGGCCGAAGGCGAGGTGCGTAATCTGGGTAAACCAGTTGAACTGGCCCGCCGCTATTACGAAGAAGGGGCTGATGAGATCACCTTCCTCAATATCACCGGCTTCCGGGACTTCCCCATGCAGGATCAGCCCATGCTCGAAGTCCTGCGCAAGACCTCGGAGAATGTCTTTGTGCCGTTAACTATTGGCGGCGGTATCCGTGAGTTTACTGACTCCAGCGGCAAACACTATTCGGCGCTCGATGTCGCTGCCGAATACTTTCGCTCCGGGGCCGATAAGATCTCAATCGGTAGTGATGCGGTGTACGCGGTGGAAGAGTTTTTACAATCGGGTAAGAGAAGCGGCAAGAGCGCTATTGAGCAGATCTCTTTTGTGTACGGTGCCCAGGCAGTGGTGATCTCTGTTGATCCACGGCGGGTCTATGTCCAGGCCCCGGAAGATACCAGTCATGCCACCATTGCAACAACGCCCCCTGGGCCGCATGGTGAGAACTTTTGCTGGTATCAGTGTACTGTCAGGGGTGGTCGGGAAGGACGTGATATCGATGCCCGGCAACTGGCCCAGACCTGTGAACTGCTGGGGGCGGGAGAGATTCTTCTCAACTGCATTGATAAGGACGGAACCAACAGCGGTTTTGATCATGAACTGATCAGGCAGGTGCGAGAGGCGGTATCTATTCCGGTGATTGCCTCATCAGGGGCGGGCTCGGCCCAGCATTTTGTCGATGTCTTCCTTGAAACCGATGCGGAGGCAGCACTTGCGGCCGGTATCTTCCATCGCTGTGAGGTGCCGATCAGTGAGGTCAAAGAGGCGATGCGCCGGAATAACATCGAGACCAGGTGAGGCGATCAGAACGCCCTGTTTCGATGATTTTGCTCAGCCGTTGTTGAAGAACCGTAACCTAATACAATACATCAGGGGGATTGTTACAAAATGACAATGCTGTTTTGTAACAATCCCCTAAATCTTCTGATCAGACTATAAAACCAGGTGCTTCTTTTCCCCTTCTCCAAAGGGGCTGGATTATGGTCAGCACGAGTCAGTGTCATTCTCACTCGAAACCACCCTGTTTCGTCCCCGTTCCTTGGCCTCATACAGGGCCTTGTCGGCACGTTCCACGACCCGGCTGGAATTGTCCCAGCCATCAGCAAATCGATACCCCGAAACTCCGATGCTGACGGTGATATGAATGGCAGGTCGGCCTTTGTAGGGGTCCGGCTCTATCATCCGCGTCTCTGCGATATTCAGACGTAAGCGTTCGGCCAGTTCAACCGCATGCTCCATGGTGGTATTGGGCAGGATCACCAGGATCTCCTCCCCGCCATAGCGAATCACCACGTCCACTTCCCGCACCGAGCCCACTATCGCCTTTGCCAGTTTTTTCAAGACGATATCACCCAGGGGATGACCGTAAGTGTCGTTGATCGTCTTGAATCGATCAATATCAAGGAGAAAGATGGAAAAGGGCTGTTCATATCTTGAGGCTCGCAGGGACTCTTCCGTCAGTCTCTTCTCAAGGTAACGACGGTTATAAATCCCCATAAGCGGATCAGTAATCGTCTCCTGCTCAAGAATATACATCTGCTGGAGATCACGGGCGGTTGTCAAAGAGAGAGAGCAGATCAGATAAACAAAAATGGCCCCGCCCAAAAATATCCCGGGGACTACAAGACCGGTAAGGGAATAGATACTGGCCTGGAGAGAGAGGAAGGCGTAAAGGGTATAGCCACCAATAAACATAAGGATAAGGACGGACAGGGTCTTCCAGCGAGAGCGAACCGTTCCTTCCGGTAACTGCTGGATAATCGCCCTGACCGGAGCAAGGGACATAATCAGCATGCTTACGCCGACAATAATCATCCCGACCGCTATAAAGAAAAGCTTATTCTGCATCTGGAGTTTTGCACCCTTGAAAATCCGACCTGTTTACCTGTCCGTTACACTGTACCAATGTCTTTAGTATAAACATGATCTCAGATAATAACAATTTTTCAATATTCATTATTCCTGGCCGTGTTCCAACTTAGAGGGCTACAGCAGGCTTTTTTCCACCAGTTCATACACCCCCGCCGACAGCCCTTGCTGCCCGGAAATCCTCTCCATCTGCTCCCGCATTAAATGCTGCCTGTTTGTATCATAACGTTTCCAGCTTGTAAAGGGCGTCATCAGCCGAGAGGCCATCTGGGGATTGATGGGGTCAAGGGTGAGAATCTGCTCGGCCAGAAAGGCGTACCCGGCCCCGGATTTTGCATGAAAACGCACCTGATTGGAGGTCGAAAAGGCGCCAATCAGGGCCCTGACTTTATTGGGATTGGTGAGGGAAAAAGCCGGATGGATCAGCAGGGCCTGCACGGTCTCCAAGGTATCCTCAAGGTTTGAGGTGGCCTGCAGGGTCAACCACTTGTCAACCACCAACGGCTCTCCCTGCCACTGCTGATAAAAATCCGCCAAGACCTCCTGCCGCTCGGGTACCTGGCAATGAGCGAGACCACCGAGGGCGGCCATCACATCGGTCATGTTGGCCTTGTGTCCATACTGATTCATCGCCAGATTGAGATGCGCGGCTGGTAATGGGTCTATGGCCAGCAGATATGAAAGGCATATATTCTTCAGACTTCGACGCCCCATGGCCTCGGGGGTCAAGGCATACGCCCCGACATCCTGATTCTCTTCATAAGCATGAATAAATTCCGTTCCCAACTGACGAGCCAGCTCACTCCTTACCAACTGACGGGCCAGATAGAGATTATCAGGATCAATGATCTCCATCTGGAGTGCCAAGGTAGTTTCTGCAGGCAGGGTCAGGGCCTGGGCGAGAAGGGCTTTGTCGCCGCCTTGTTGTTGCAGATTCAAACGGAGAGCCTCGACAAACAAGGGGTCAAGGCTTGGAGCGCCGCCCTGTTGCAAGGTGTGTACGCATTCGAGGATAATGGATTCACTGAGCCGGTTGGCGGCATCCCAGCGATTAAAAAGGTCGCTGTCATGGGCCATCAAAAAAGCCAGAGCCTCCCGCCCTTGAAAGGGCTCGACCTTTACGGGCGCTGAAAATCCGCGCAGGAAAGAAAGGGTTGGCCTCTGGGCAAGGCCTGTAAAGCTGAAAGACTGCTCATCCTTCCGCAACTCCAGCAAGGTATTCGGGGCAACCAGATCCTTGCCCTGGTTATCAAGAAGACCAATCTTGAGAGGGAGGTGAAAGGCTTGCTTCACCTCCTGACCCGGGGTTGGTTTACAACTCTGGCGCACCGTTAAGGTGTAAAGCCCACTTACTCCCTCCCAGGATTCTGAGACCCTCACCACCGGAGTCCCCGCCTGGCTGTACCAGTGTTTGAACTGTTCCAGATCAACCCCGGATGCCTCGCTCATGGCCGCCACAAAATCATCACAGGTCACGGCCTGGCCATCGTGCCTGGCAAAATAGAGATCCATGCCCCGGCGGAACCCCTCTGCCCCAAGCAGGGTAAGGATCATGCGGATCACCTCCGCCCCCTTGTTATAGACCGTCACCGTGTAGAAGTTATTGATCTCCACATAGGAATCAGGCCGTACCGGATGGGCCATGGGCCCGCTGTCCTCCTTGAACTGAAAGGTACGCAGCACCCTGACATCATTGATCCGCTGGACGGGCCGTGAGTTCATATCAGAAGAAAACTCCTGATCCCTGAACACGGTCAGCCCTTCTTTCAGGCTGAGCTGAAACCAGTCCCGACAGGTGACCCGGTTGCCGGTCCAGTTATGGAAATACTCATGGGCAATAACCCCTTCGACGCCCAGATAATCCTGATCGGTCGCTGTTTCCGGGCTGGCGAGGACGTATTTGGAGTTAAAGATATTCAGCCCCTTGTTCTCCATGGCCCCCATATTAAAATCATCAACGGCCACGATCATATAGCGGTCAAGATCATACTCCAGGCCAAAGACCTCTTCGTCCCAGCGCATGGCTTTTTTGAGGGATTGCATGGCATGATGGCATTTTTCAAGATTCTGGGCTGGGACATAGATCTGCAGACGTACCTGTCGCCCGGAGCTGGTGACATAGCTTTCTTCAAGGCAGGCCAGATCGCCTGCCACCAAGGCAAAGAGATAGCAGGGTTTGGGGAAAGGATCCTGCCATACCGCGTAATGACGACCAGCTTCCAGGCTGCCCTTCTCGACCAGATTTCCATTGGAAAGCAGCACCGGGCAGGTGCGCTCATCCGCCTCAATCCGGGTGGTGAAGCGCGCCATCACATCGGGCCGATCCTGATAAAAGGTGATCCTGCGGAACCCTTGCGCTTCGCACTGGGTGCAGTAGTTACCGCTGGAGCGATACAGTCCTTCGAGTGCACTATTGCGATCTGGGAAGATGCGGGTCGTGATCGTCAGGATAAAGGAAT
The DNA here is from genome assembly GCA_002347085.1 of Desulfobulbaceae bacterium UBA2276. Classification (GTDB taxonomy): domain Bacteria; phylum Desulfobacterota; class Desulfobulbia; order Desulfobulbales; family Desulfocapsaceae; genus UBA2270. The sequence goes on from DDWW01000022.1 coordinate 14,083, forward strand.
CAGGGACGACATGAAGACGAATCCCGGACTCTGTCAGTGCATAGTCATGGGCGGCAAGAAGGGGGCGGGAATCAAGGGTGATGCTGACAAGCTCCAGATTCTGGCCATCGAGAGACAGGGCGTTATTCTCCTCGGGACGAGATGGACTATCCGGGTTGCGCCGAAAAAGAGAGCGGGCCGTGACGAACGTTGCGTCATCGTTGAGCTGAAAGGTCAGTTCTATCTCCGGGGTGAAAAATCGGGGGGCGGTATAATCATGCCGATACAAGGTCGGCGGTGCTTGCTGGGTCATCATATCCTCATATCATTTTTATAACGGACTCTTATGCCGTTCATGAACCTGAAAATTTCAAGTTATTTTCGGAGTCTTCGCTTACCTGTACGACGGCGTATCCTGCACTAATCGTCAAACATCCGAACCTTGGCGGTTGACAGTAAATTTTCATTCCATTATATTCAAGAGCCGTTATGAAATAAACAGCGTACCTTTTACCATTTCATTACGTCTCCTTATGCCGTTTTAGCCATCGAGATGGCGGCGTTATTTTTTACAACGGCTCAGCCCTTCAATAGAGAAGTTCCATCCCACCATAACAAAATAAAGAGAATTTGTCCCCATGATCACTATTAATGAAAACTATCTCAAGCTCCAGGCCTCCTATCTGTTTTCCAATATCGCCAAACGGGTAGCGGCCTTCCAGCAGGCCCATCCGGAAAAGGATATTATCAGATTAGGAATCGGCGATGTGACGCGGGCCCTGCCTCAGGCCTGTATTACGGCCTTTCATAAGGCGGTAGATGAGATGGGATCTGATACAAGCTTTCGCGGTTATGGCCCGGAACAGGGTTACGGATTCCTGCGCGAGGCCATTGCCAAACACGATTTTCAGGCCCGAGGCGCAGACATTAGCGCCGATGAGATCTTTATCAGTGATGGGGCCAAATGCGATACCGGCAATATCCAGGAGCTTTTTACCGGGGATATCAAGGTAGCCATCCCCGACCCGGTCTATCCAGTCTATCTGGATACCAACGTCATGGCCGGCCGTACCGGCAACTTTGTCGAGGGCAGGTATCAGGGGCTGGTCTATCTCGACTCCACCAAGGCCAATAATTTTGTGCCCGCCCTGCCGGCGGAAGACGTGGATCTGATCTATCTCTGTTTCCCCAATAATCCCACAGGATCAACCATTACCAAGGAAGAGTTGAGTAAATGGGTGGAGTATGCCAAGGAGAAAAAGGCCCTGATCCTCTTTGATGCCGCCTATGAGGCCTTTATCCGCGATGAGTCCCTGCCCCACTCCATCTATGAGATCGAAGGGGCCAGAGAAGTGGCCATTGAATTTCGCTCCTTCTCCAAGAGTGCCGGATTCACCGGTACCCGTTGCGCCTACACCGTGGTTCCCAAAGAATGTACCGCCTTTGACTCCCTGGGCAACCGCCAGCCCATTCACCCCCTGTGGAACCGCCGTCACTGCACCAAATTCAACGGTGTCTCCTATCCGGTGCAACGCGCCGCCGAGGCCATCTACAGCCAGGAAGGTCAGGCCCAGACCAGGGAACTGGTGGCCTCGTACATGCGCAATGCCGATCTGATCCGGCAGGAGATGGCAACGCTGGGCTATGACTTTGTGGGCGGCGAGAATGCGCCCTACATCTGGATTGATGCCAAGGGCGATTCCTGGGAGTTCTTTGATATGCTGCTGAACACGACCGGCGTGGTCTGCACCCCCGGCGCCGGATTCGGCAAATGCGGCGAAGGCTATATCCGCCTCTCTGCCTTCAACTCCCTGGCCAATGTGGAAAAGGCCATGGCCCGGATAAGGGAATTACGAATTACGAATTAGAAATTACGAATTGCTAACCAAGAATTACGAATCAGGAATTATTTCATTCATAATTCGTAATTCTTAATTCGTAATTATTTTCCAAGCACCGCCGGTTGAAAAGCAACCTGCTCTTCTTTACCCGGCAACTCGGTGACAATCGTCGCTCCATGCTCCTGTAACCACTGCACTACCCCGCGCACCAGCCGTTCAGGGGCAGAGGCCCCGGCAGTCACACCGACGCTGACATGGTTGTCTAACCATTCTGCACGGATATCAGTCGCATCATCGATCAAATATCCTTTCATCCCCGCCCGGACACCCACCTCGCGCAACCTGTTTGAATTAGAGCTGGTCTTTGATCCTACCACCAGCAGGATATCCGCCTTCCGGGCCAGATCCTTCACCGCGTTCTGGCGGTTTTGAGTAGCATAACAGACATTGGAACGCGGGCCCCTGATGGCAGGAAAACGCTGGGCCAATTTCTTACTGATCCCAACGATATCGCTCTGGCTGAGGGTGGTTTGCGTGACGTAGGCAACCTTCTCAGGATCAATGACCTGTACCCGCTCGGCCTCATCCTCCGAGGCAATCACATGCACCCGGCCCACAGCCCGGCCCGCAACCCCCTCCACCTCAGGATGGTGGTGATGGCCAATAATCAGGACATCGCATCCTTGACCATGATATTTTTCCACCATCCGGTGCACACTGCTTACCAGTGGACAGGTGGCATCAATAGTCCGCAGGCCAAAGATCTGCGCCTGTTGCTGAACTGCCACCGAGACCCCGTGGGCACTGAAGATACAGACCGCCCCTCGGGGAATATCGGCAAGTTCCTCCACAAAGACCACCCCCATCTCCTCCAACTCCTGGACCACATGTTTGTTATGAACGATCTCATGGAGTACATAAATAGGCGCCCCATACTGTGCCAGGGCCAGTCGTACCGTGGCAATGGCCCGTACCACACCAGCGCAGAAACCTCGGGGATTAGCCAGGATAATTTCTTTCAACATAATTCGCTTGCAAGGTGAAGAGATAAGATTGATGTATTAACGAGTAAAAATTGAAAATAACAGATGAGAGATAAGGCCTGCATCATTTTTTACCGTCCGTAGAGCTTTTTTTCTTATTTTCAAGCGCTTCTGCCGGCAGATCACAGAGAAGGAGCAGCTATGGCCATTCAAATGGTCATGTTATTTATTGACAACGGCTTAGCTATTTTAGTTATATACATATAAGATCGATAACGAAGATTTCGTAGTTACCTTTTTTTTATCCCTTCAACCTTCACCTTACAACATACTCTCATGATTCATACCCAATCGTTTACCGTTACTCAGCCAACCCGTATCCAATTTGGCGTCGGCAGCATCAGTAGTATTGGCAAGACTGTTTTAGACTTTAAGGGCAGCAATGTCTTCCTGGTCATTGACCCCAGCTTGATCAAGGCCGGAATTGTCAGCCAGATAACCGCTCCCTTAGAGGCAGCCGCCATCCCCTATACCCTTTACGATAACATCGATCCCGAACCCGGTCTGAAACTTGCCGACAAAGGATATAAAATTGCCAAGGCCGAAGGCTGTGATTGCGTGATCGGGGCCGGTGGCGGTTCGGCCATGGATGTGGCCAAGGCTGTGGCCATTCTTCTGACTAATGGCGGCAAGGCGGCTGACTATCTGGGACTGGATAAGATTGCCAAGGCCGGGGTGCCCAAGATCATGATTCCGACCTCGGCCGGAACCGGCGCCGAGGTGACATTCACCGCTGTCTTCATCAACGAGAAAACCGGCTCAAAAGGGGGCATGAACGGGACCCCGCTCTATCCCGAGGCCGCCATCCTCGATCCCGCGCTCACCCTTACCCTGCCCCCCGCCGTCACCGCCTATACCGGCATTGATGCCCTCACCCATGCCCTGGAGGCCTATACCTCAACCCAGGCCCATACCCTCTCCGAGCTCTACTCGCTTGAGGCCATTGATCTTATCAGCCGTAATCTCCCCGCTGCCTATGCCAACGGCAGCAACCTGGAGGCCCGTTCGGCCATGCTCATGGGCAGCCTTTTAGGCGGCAAGGCCTTGGCCACTGCCGGTGTGGGTCTGGTTCACGCCATGGCCTATCCCATGGGCGGCATGTTTGGTATCGGCCACGGTCTGGCCAACGCAGTCCTGCTACCCTATGTTATTGAATACAATCTCATCGGCAATCGGGAGAAGTTTGCCACCCTGGCCGCAGTCCTGGGCAAAAACACCGACGACATGACCACAAAAGAGGCATCCGAACGCTGCGTCGAGGCACTCTTTGAATTAAATGCTGAGGTGGGGATTCCTGCTACCCTGCAAGACCTGAATATCCCTGACGATCAAATCCCGGAAATGGCCAGGATTGCCTTGACTGTGACCCGTCCGGTTGAAAACAACCCCCGTAAGCCCACTCTGGATGATGTCATCAATATTTACCAGATGGCCTACGACGGCAACAGTTCGATTTTGTATTAAAAAATGGGCTATAAATAAAAGCCAATACGACCAATACAAGTAACATGGGCGGATTATCGATGTACCGATAATCCGCCCATGTTTTTTTATCACTTATCGAAGCCCCTCTCTATCCCTTGGAGAGAGTCATAACCCATCAGAACCGCTGATTTTGATGCCAATTCCAAGCCGTGGCAATAATGTCATCGATCCTGGCATATTTGGGCTGCCAGGAAAGTTGCTGCCTGGCAAATGTGCTGTCGGCCACTAAGGTTGCCGGATCGCCAGCTCTGGGTGGCGCAAGAGTGAAGGCTATCTTCCTGCCGGTCACCTGTTCAGCAGCATGGATCATCTCCAACACCGAAAAGCCATTGCCATTACCCAGGTTGAATCCATGGGCGCCAGGATTTTTCTCCAGAAACGAGAGGGCCAGCAGATGGGCCTCACAGAGATCATTGATGTGGATATAATCGCGGACACAGGTGCCATCCGGCGTTTCGTATTCCTGGCCAAAAATTTTAAGTTCTTTTTGCTTCGTCAAGAGCGAACAGAGCACATTGGGCAGAAGGTGGGTTTCAGGTTGGTGGGATTCACCGATCTCGCCACCAGGATCAGCACCGGCCGCATTAAAATAGCGGAGACTGACCGACTTGAGTCCATAGGCTGTATGATAGTCGCGGAGGATATGCTCCACCATGAGTTTGGTCTCCCCGTAGGGATTGATGGGTGCCTGGGGATGAAACTCGTTGATCCGTGCCTGGATGGGATTGCCAAAGATGGCCGCCGATGAGGAAAAAATAAACTTCAACACCCCGTGATTGCGCATCGCCGCAAGCAGATTGAGCGTGCCGACCACATTGTTGGCATAATAGAGGGCGGGATCAATGACCGACTCACCAACCAACGATTTGGCAGAAAAATGCATCACTGCATCAAAATGCTGCCGGGAAAACAGGGAACTCAAATCATCGGGGCGTAACAGATCTCCCTCAACCAACTGCACGCCAGGGGGTACTGCCTCCTGATGGCCGGTGCTCAGATTATCAAAGACTGTGACCTGATGCCCCTGTCCGGTCAACATTTTCACCATATGAGAACCGATATATCCGGCTCCGCCACAGATTAGAATATCCATTTTATTTGTTAGAGTTGATGAAGAGTTGAAGGGAAATTGAAGAAGAGCCGCTGTAAAAAAATATCGCCAATTGGTTGACTGGAACGGCATAAGGAGCCGTAACGAAATTCATATAAATGGTCAGTTAGTTCGTAACGGCTCCTGAATTATCAGGCCCCATGAGTATTGCCGCGCCCTACTCCTATATAGGTAAACCCGGCATCCTGCATTCTCTGAGGGGAATAGACATTGCGCAGATCAATAAATACTGGTGTCCGCATCAAGGTTTTGAGCCGCTCCAGATCAAGCGCCCGATATTGATTCCACTCGGTCATCAGCACCAAGGCATCGGCTCCGGTGGCGGCCTCGTACACATTCCCCATATAGGAGAATTCAGGAAATAATTTCTTCGCCTCTTCCATCCCCTGGGGATCATGGGCCTGAATCCTGGCCCCTTTTTCGTGCAGTGGAGGAAGGATGCTCAGGGCTGGGGCATCGCGCAGATCGTCAGTTTCCGGCTTAAAGGTCAGGCCCAGCACCCCGATGGTTTTTCCGGCTACATCGCCGCCCAGGGCCTCGCGAATTTTCTTGACCATCCCCGCCTTTTGGGCGGCGTTAGTCTCGACCGCTGCCGCTACTGATCTTGCGGAAACCCCATGTTCCTGGGCTATCCGCAATAAGGCCAGGGTGTCTTTAGGAAAACAGCTCCCGCCAAATCCGGGGCCGGGATGAAGAAACTTGCCGCCAATCCGACCGTCGAGCCCTATGGCCTTGGCCAGATCAACCACATCCGCTCCCACCTCTTCACAGAGGTTGGCCATTTCATTGATAAAAGAGATCTTGATCGAGAGAAAGGCGTTGGCCGCGTATTTGATGAGCTCAGCGGATTCAAGGCCGGTAAAGACAAAGGGGGTGGATATCAGATAGAGGGGATCATAGATCTCTTTCATCACGCCTTGAGCCTTGAGCGATTCCGTACCAATGACGATTCGATCCGGACGCATGAAGTCATTGAGTGCCGCACCCTCTCGTAAAAATTCTGGATTGGAGACCACGTCAAAATCTGCTGCCGGATTCTCCTCCCTGATCAGACGGGCAACTTGACGGGCGGTGCCAACGGGCACCGTGCTTTTGTCAATAATAACTGTATAACCAGCAAGACAGGGAGCAAGTTCCCTGGCCGCGGCATGGATATAGGTCAGATCAGCGTAGCCATCACCCCGCCTGGACGTGGGAGTACCCACGGCGATAAAGACCGCCGAGGCCTTCTCGACACTGCCTTTCAGTTCAGTGGTAAAGGAAAGACGGCCCTCACTCATATTCTTGCGCACAAGTTCCGCAAGCCCAGGCTCATAGATGGGAATTTTTCCTTCCAGTAAAGAACTGATCTTTGCCGCGTCCTTGTCCATGCAAATGATATGATGGCCAAATTCAGCCAGACAAGCACCCGTCACCAGACCGACATACCCGGTTCCAATTATTGTAATTTTCATAGAAAGTTTCTTTTACCTTTGTATCAAACAAGGTCCCTGAATTGATTAGGAGCCGTTACGAAATAACATGGCCATTTATATCGATTTCGTTACGGCTCCTTATGCCGCTTCCAGCAATTAATTGGCCATGTTATTTGTTTACAACGGCTTAGCAGCAGTTCCAATTACACACGAAAGCACTAAAGGTTGCAATTATTATCATAATGTGATAATAATTGCTATTATGATTCCATGGAAGCCAAGAATTTCAAAGATTCCAAACAAATCATTGGTGAAATAAAATGACACTACTGGAAGGATTTTTGTGGTTAGCCCTGAACGTGTATCACGAGGCACGGTCAGAACCACAGATCGGTCAGGTTGCCATTGCCCATGTCACCCTGAACCGAGCCAAACAAAAAAACATCTCCATCGAAGATGTGATCAAACAGCCGCACCAGTTCAAGTGGATAGGAAAAAGATCTTATTTTCCTGCCAACATTCCGGCTTTCTGTCAGAGTATGAAGTCCGCATTTATTGCTCTCAACACCACCGATTTTACCGCTGGCGCGACCTACTTCCATCGGCAAAATATAACGCCCAAGTGGTCGGCAAATCTCACGTATCTCAACAAGTACGGCAGTCATAAGTTTTATAGATGATTGCTGGTGAGTACCCAGATCGTTAGGTGTTTAGATTGTTGAGTCTTTTAGCTTAAACGACCTAAATGGGCCTTTATGCCTTGGCTGCCTGATACAGTGCCGCCCTCATCTCCGCCAGTCTCTGCTCCGACATCTTGACCGGCACCGGATAGACCAGCGTCCGACCGATCAACTCCGCCGAGGCCGGCAAGGATTGTGGATCATAGACCACCCGCCTTTTTCCGCCTGGCTCCATAAACGGCCAGCCACTCTTCACTGTTGTTGATCCGGCCAGCAGATGCTCCCAGCGAGGATAAAAGTGCCAGGTATTCTCACCAAAGTTGATGGCCCCTGCCTTATTTTCTGATAATACCTTGTTTACCCTGTGACATTGTTCACGATTCTCCAGGAAAAAACAGAAGAAGGTCGCCGAATCTCCGGCCTCATCGACAAGATCTCGAAACGTGACGCCTGGGATAGCAGAGGCCGCCTCTTTTAAGACTGCCTTGGTTTTCTTCTGTTCTGCAATCATGAAGTCGAGTTTGGCGAGTTGAGCCAGACCTATGGCGCCCTGCAACTCCATCATCCGATAATTAAAACCGATAAAACGCCGCCCTTCTCCACCCCGGGTCCCGGGATTGACCACATGGTCATGGCCATGATCATGATATTCAGACATGGTGCGCCATAGATCTTCATCAGCGGTAATAATCATGCCGCCTTCTCCGGTGGTCATCGTCTTGACCGCATCAAAGGAAAAGGTGCCACAGGTGCCAAAGGTGCCCAGGTGCTGTCCGTTAATGCTGGCCCCGGCAGCCTGGGCCGTATCCTCCAGTACAGGAATATTATGGCGCTTGGCAATGGCCACAATCTCCTGGATTCGGGCCTGAGCTCCCAGCATGTGCACAGGGATAATACATTTGGTTTTCGCACTGATCTTTTTTTCAAGATCGACCGGATCCATATTCAGGGTGGTATCGACTTCTGTAAAGACTGGAATCGCGCCAACGTCAAGGATTGCCTCCCAGGTGGCGACAAAGGTGAAGCCCTGGGTGATAACCTCATCGCCCGGCCCGACACCCAAGGCGGTTAAGGCCACCTTGAGGGCAGCGGTACCCGAGGTCACGGCCTGACCATACGAAGTTCCGCAATAAGCGGCAAATTTCTTCTCAAATTCCAAGACCTTGTACACGCCCTGGCGCTGCGCTCCGAACTCATACCGAAAAAGCACACCGGTATCCAGGACATCCATGATCTCTTTCTTTTCCTCGGCGCCAAAAATCTCGAAACCAGGCATCAGCAGAACCTCCTGTGTAGATGGGAGCCATTACTAATCAGCTCCGCTCCATCATTATTGAGTATTTTGTAACAAATTCTTATGGCCGTCCATGACCCATAGACGAAAGTACAATGTGTTTTCGCAAGGTTTCAGCTTTCAAAAATCCTATATTGCAAGCCTTGCCTTGATGGTATTGCGCTCATCAAGAAGCACAATGGCCGGCTGATACGTGGCCGTGTCCTCATCGGTTGAAAAGCCATACGTGCAGATAATAACCTGATCCCCGACCATCCCTTTGCGGGCCGCAGCGCCATTCAGCCCGATCACTCCGGTGCCTGGCGTGCCGACAATGGCGTAGGTATCAAAACGCTCGCCATTGTTGATATTGTAGATATGAACCCGTTCAAAGGGGACAATACCCACGGCATCCATTAAATTTTTATCTATGGTCAGACTGCCCTCGTAACTCAAATCAGCTTCAGTGACGGTCGCCCGGTGAAGCTTTGCCTTTAACATCTGTCGTAACATAATCTTCTCTATTCTCAATATTTTTTTGCAGTTCAGACTTCAAACAACCTGGCATTATCTATCAGACGGACTCGCCGGTTAATCATAACCGCCATGATCAACCGGCTATTTTCATTTACTGTTTCACAGCGTTCAAGGGTATCAGCATCAACAATTTCCACATAATCAACAGAGCAGCCCGGAACCTGACTGATATTTTTCCGGACCTCAGCACATAAAATTGCTGACGAGAGGGGAGCAAGCGCAGCCCGCACCCTCTCTTGGGCAAAAAGAATCGCCCTATAAAGACAAAGCGCCTGTTCCTGCTCATCTTCCCGCAAATAACTGTTGCGTGAACTCATAGCCAGACCACTTGCCTCCCGCACCGTGGGATGAGCAACGATCTCGATGTGCAGGTCCAGATCACGGGCCATGCGTTTGATCACGGCTAATTGCTGGAAATCTTTTTCCCCGAACAGGGCCAGATGGGGCTGGACCTGTTGAAACAGTTTCATGACCACGGTGCAGACCCCGTCAAAATGACCGGGCCGACTGGCCCCGCATAACCCTCGGCCCAGCTCCGCTACCCTGATCGAGGTTTGAAATCCGGCTGGATACATCGCTGTTGCCGTTGGGGCATACAGGAGATCAACCTCAACGCCCGCAGCTAAGGCCATATCTCTTTGCAGATCACGCGGATAGGCGGCCAAGTCTTCGCTCGGGCCAAACTGGATCGGGTTGACGAAAAGACTTACCACCACCTTGTCAGCCACCTGGCGGGCCTGACGCATCAAGGCCAGATGCCCGGCATGAAACCAACCCATAGTCGGCACCAGGGCAATTTTCTGTCTCTGTCCCCGCCAACTGCTTACTAAAGCACTTAGCTCCAGCGGTTCCTGAATCAGCTCCATTATCTGGACTACTGCATGGCCTTGAGCCTTATAATTTTCTCATCAAGTGCTATCTTGGCCGGATCATTCTGATTCTGACCGGTAAAGGTCGCCAGATATTCCTCGCATACGGCCAAGGCCTGTTGCACATTTCCTTGTGACTCTTCTATGCGGACCAGTCCGGCAAACCCTTCTCCCTGATACCCTTCAATCTTCCGCAGGGCCTTATATTCAACGGTTGCGGCCTCGAAATCGCCGGCATTCTCATGGGCCTGAGCCAGGGCAAAGGTCAACAGGGCAAAAAGAGGATCAGACCCTCGTATCTTTTTCCTCACGGCCTCGTAGAGTTCGGCGGCCTGCTTAAAGTTGGCACCCCGCATCAACTCATGCGCAAGTTCGATATTGGCCCAGTGAGCCGCAGGCGTTCCTGAAAAATCAGCAACCACAGCAGTCAGGGCTTTATATTTTTCCGGCTCTACTTCCCGCATGGCTGCCGCCAACGCGGCCGATCCCTTCTGGAGCCGGTTAGAGCGATACGAACTGTACATGATCAAGGTCATAACCAGCACGCCCACAACGACAGTCCCAATCTGCAGATTTTTTTTATTTTTTTTGATAAACCGGATAACCGCCGGCGGCAGGTTCAAATGCTCAAGCAGGCCACTCCCTTCGTTATGAGAAAGCTCCTGAATATGCTGTTTGTCAAAGGCGCTCTGTTCTACCATCCCAACCTCCCTCTTGCTTTTTGCTTTACCTTTCCCTGCAAACATTTTAAGAACCGTTACTGTGTCATTCTCAAAGAACTACTCTCTTTCTGATTATTTTCTCACAGTTCTTTGTGCCACTTTTGCTCTTCAAGGGAAGATATCATTATCCGCCATTCTTCTATCCCAATGGCGGAGGTTTGAATTTCTGAATATGAATTTTTCTATTTACTCGATAGTGTGCGTCATGTCCATTCCCAAACTATTCCTGATCTAATTTTACCAAATGGATTTTTTAACCTCATCACCCTCAGGGACAACAATCTTTACCGTCTCTCAGATCAGCGGCTCGATCAAGAACCTGCTTGAGGGCGAGTTTCGCTTTATCAGGGTGAGCGGCGAGATCTCCAACCTNNTCGGGCCACAGTTATTTTACCCTCAAGGACGCAGGAGCCCAGTTGCGGGCCGTTCTCTTCAAAGGGCAGCTCCGTTTTCTGGCCAAGGATATCCGCGATGGCCAGCAGGTGGTCTGTCATGGCCGGATCTCGGTCTATGAGGCCCGTGGCGACTATCAGCTCATCGTTGACACTATTGATTTTCAAGGGGCCGGCCTGCTTCAGTTGCAATTTGAGGAGCTGAAAAAACGATTGGCGACAGAGGGTCTTTTTGATGAAGAACGTAAGAAGAAAATACCGCTCTTTCCCCGCCATATCACCCTGGTCACCTCCCCTACCGGCGCCGCGGTCCATGATTTCTTGAAGATCTGGCGAAATCGGAGATGGGGGGCGACTCTTCAGATCTTCCCGGTACGGGTTCAGGGAACAGGGTCGGCGGAAGAAATTGCGGCGGCCATTACCAGAATCAACAAGCATACACGCACGAAGGATCACACCGAGGTCATCGTCCTCTGCCGCGGCGGCGGTTCGCTTGAAGATCTCTGGGCCTTTAACGAGGAGTGCGTGGCCCGTGCCATTGCCGCTTCTGCCCTGCCCATTGTCTCAGCCATTGGCCACGAGGTTGATTTCACCATCGCCGATTTCTGCGCCGACCTGCGGGCACCCACCCCGACCGGGGCCGCTGAACAGATCATCCCTGATAGTATCAAGGTGCAACGACAGATCCTCTCCTGCAAACGACAGCTGACGACCCTGCTTCTCCAGAAAATCAAGGGCTACGATCGGCAGGTCGCCCAGAGTAAACGCCTGCTGGGTGATCTGGGGATGACTCTATCCCACTTTGCTCTCCAGATAGACCATCACACATCGCGCCTGATTCGTTGCACCGAAGGTCTTCTCCAACAACAAACCCTTGAGCTTGCCCGACTTACTTCCAAACTCCAACGCCTGTCGCCAGTCACCAGAATGACTCTCCAGGCCCAATGTCTGCGCCATACCACCGAAAAACTGATCCAGCGGATGCAGACCCTGCTCCAACAAAAAAGCGCGACCTTTTCCAAACAGGCCGCGCTTTTAGATACCGTCAGTCCCCTGGCTACCCTTGCTCGGGGATATGCTATTGTTCGCAGAAAAAATTCAGAAAAAAAACAGGGAGAAATACTTACCAGCAGCAGCCAGATTCACCTGGGTGAACAGGTGGAAATAATTCTCCATACAGGCAGGCTGGAATGTGGTGTTAATAAGATCGTTGACCCCTGATTGAACGAACCCATCAAAAAATACGTTTTTTTCAACGTAACAGGGTCGCAACCTCACGATCTATCTCATATAAGACCTTGGCTAATTGTACATGATTTTCCGCCCCTGCCTTGCGCAGGTCTTTACCCCAGGCCCGCAACATATCCGTATTTACCTTACGCACCCTATCATCACGGCTCCACTCATAGCCAATTTTATAACCAAGGGTCCGCATGGCCGCCAATCTTTTTTCCCGTTCATGTTCAGGGAATTTTTCCACAACCGCCCTGGTTATCTTTTTCCAACCATCAAAAAAAAGAACCCCCTCCTGAAATCTATAATACCATCGTCTTTCCTCGGGGGTGAGGCCGGCCAAAGCCTCTTCAGTAGCAGGAAGAGAACAATCGGCGGGGACACTTGAGGCAAGCACGGCATCCGTTCCTGTCGGTTTTGCCTCCAATGGTTGCGAATCTCCTGGTGACTGTTCCGCAAATCCATGGACGCAAGACAGAAACGAGAAAATCAGCATCAAAAAATATAATTTTTTTGAGAAAATCATAGAGTTACCAGAAGGTTAATCTCAAAATAATAAAAAAAGGCCAAGTGTGTTCAGGCCTATAATAGCTCTACAATCAGAGCCGTTGTCAATTACAGACTGTCCACTATCGTTGTATGATTTACTGTTATTTACTTACAAAAAATACATTTCATCTGGCAATAAGTCAAGATATTGCAAATGGCTTAATTGACCTGGCGCATAAAATCAAGCCAGATCGGCGCGACGGCGCGGCCTCCGTTTTCATCCCGTCCAAGACTGGTATTCTGATCATACCCCATCCACACGCCAGTGATCAGTTTTCTGGTAAATCCGACAAACCAGGCATCGCGATTATCATCCGTGGTTCCCGTTTTACCTCCGCATAAACCAGGCAGTCCGGCCGCCCTCTTGCCCGTCCCTTCGCTGATTACCGCCGCCAGCATTTTTTGCATATCAAGGGCCACCTCTCGCCCCATAACCTGCCGTGCTTTCGTCTTCTTTTCCATTAAGATCTGCCCTGCCCCATCTTCAATCCTGACAATCGTAACCGGTGCGGTAAACTTCCCCTCACAGACAAAAGGACTATAGGCTCCGGTAATCTCCAGGAGCGAGACCCCGGTTGCCCCTAAGGCCAGCGACAGATCGGCGGTGATTGGCTCTTGGATGCCGACATCCTTGGCCAGGGCCCGCACCTTGTCAATGCCTACCTTCTGCAAAAGCCTGACCGTCACCACGTTCAAGGAATAGGCCAGGGCCTCTGACAAGGATGTCGCCCCCTGAAATTCTCCCGAAAAATTCTGCGGCTGCCACAGTTTGCCACCATGACCGCGAATGGATAGCGGCGCGTCAAGGATCGTCGAATCCGGCCGCCAGCCATTTGCCAGGGCCGTGGCATAAATTAAGGGTTTGAAGACCGAACCGGCCGACCGTCTGCCTTGAGTAGCCCGATCAAAGGGCGAGGCCGCAAAGTCAAGCCCGCCGACTAAAGCCCGGACGTGGCCGGTACAGGCCTCAAGGCTCACCAATGCCCCCTGGGGGGTCTCCTGGGGTTGTTTTTTTCCATGTAGAGAGGGAGATAACTGCCCGGAAGAACGAACGAAAGAGGCCAGCACTCCCCGGCTTAGCGAGATTGTTGCCGCAAGCTGCAAGTCGGAATCCAGGGTGGTATATATCCGTACCCCTGCATAATTCAAAGAGCCCCCCAGCTCCTGTTCCGCCTGTTTGCGCACGAGTTGCACAAAATATCCGTTATTGGTGCGTGCCCGGATCTCCGGCGGTTGAAGCTGTATCGGGGCCAAAAAGGCATCACGCGCCGCCTCGCTGCTCACATATCCATCCTCGGCCATGCGGTTGAGCACATAGCGTTGTCTCTGCTGCGCCAGCTCTAAATGATCAAAGGGCGAATAGCGGCTGGGCGCCTGCGGCAGACCCGCGAGAATTGCCATCTCACCCAAAACAAGCTCGGAGGCATGTTTGCCGAAATAGACCTGAGCCGCCGCCTCCACCCCGTGCGCACTCTCTCCCAGATAGATCTGATTGAGATAGATATAGAGGATCTCGTCCTTGGTCAGCAGGCTGTCTATCCGCCAGGCGAGGATGGCCTCTTTTACTTTACGCAGATAGGTCTTCTCAGGAGAGAGCAGCAAGGAACGCGCGACCTGCTGGGTAATCGTGGAGCCGCCCTGACTCCGGCGTCCGTCTTTGACATTGATGATCGCCGCCCTGAACACCGACCAGAAATCCAGCCCGGGATGGTCGTAGAATCGACCGTCTTCGGCGGCTACAAAGGCCTTGGGCAGCAAGGGCCCCATTTTCGTAAGCGGTAGAACCGTTCTGTTTTCGACAAAGATACGATCTATTACCTTGCCGTGCCGGTCCAGGATCTCGGTGGCCTGCAAGGGCTGATAGGTGGCCACCGAGCCAATATCAGGAAGATGAAGGGCCTTGAAGGCCACAAGCAGTGACCCCACAAAAAGCGTGATTAACAGGCAGATCACAAAAAGAAAGGCAGTGATATGTTTTTCGTTCAGCGGTTTTTGGCGTGCTGAGGGGGGAGCATTTTTAGGTGGTGATGCTTCCGGTGGGGTGGGGGATTTTTTTGGTTTGAACGAGGCCACGGGGATTATATTTGTCAGATGAAGGGAAAAACAGGATTTTCTTTCTTTCACTGAGGATTATTACCACAGACCCCTCCGAGTTCACAGGAGAAGTTGCAAGAACCGATCAAAAAAAACCATGAGACATGAACCTGAAAAAACGGTTATAATAACAAAGATAACCTCAAGCCTCTGAGAAAGAACAGGACGAACCGTTCAGCATCTCATCAGGGGACTCATCAATCCTCAACGCCTCAAATCACTGCCCATTATGTCCAAAATTCGCATCCTGCCCGAACAATTAGCCAACCGTATAGCAGCGGGTGAGGTGGTGGAACGTCCGGCAGCGGTGGTCAAAGAGCTGCTGGAGAACAGCCTGGACGCTGGGGCCAGCCGGATCGAAATCGAGATTGAGGGCAGCGGTACCCGTCTGATTCGGGTCATCGACAATGGGGAGGGCATGGATGAAGACGACATGCTTCTCTGTCTGGAGCGGCACGGGACTTCCAAAATCGCCACCGGCGATGATCTGGCCGCCATCACATCCTTAGGCTTTCGGGGCGAGGCCATCCCCTCCATCGGCTCGGTCTCGAAGATGACCATCACCTCCCGCCCAACAGACGCACCTCTTGGGGCCAGGGTCGTACTCGACTACGGCAGGCTGATCAAGGTGCATGAGATTGGTTGCAGCCGTGGCACCATCTTTGAGATTCGCAATCTCTTTGGCAACACCCCGGCCCGCAGGAAATTTCTGCGCACCAGCCGGACAGAACTGGCCCATATCGAGGAGGTTGTTAAAAGCTATGCGCTTGCCGCTGTTGCCACTGCCTTTATCCTGCGGGTGGATGATCGGGAGGTCCTTCATTTTGAAGAGAACGCCTCGTTACCGGAGCGGCTGGCTGCTATAATGCATTATCAGGGGCAATTTCTGGAGATCGGCAATGCCGGCAACCATGGTAAACCCCATATCCATGGCTACCTCCTGCCGCCGGAGGCAGCCGTCGCCGGTTCTGCCGGAATCAGACTGCTGGTCAACGGCCGGGCCATTCGCGACCGGATGATCGTCCATGCCATCGCGGCAGGATTCCGTAATTTTCTGATGAAAGGAAGGAGTCCGGCCGGACTTCTCCATCTGCGTCTGCCGCCCGAAGATGTTGATGTCAACGTCCATCCCACTAAACAGGAGATCCGTCTGCGAGACAGCCAGGCCATCCACCAGATGATCAGCCAGACAGTGGAACAGGCCATGGCTGATCATCAGAACACAATCCAGACAACTTTCTTCCGGGCAGTGCCAAGCCAAGCAAGCCAGGAGGAGAGATCCCCAACAGAACTCTCGGCATCATCACCGCAGGCTCCGGCCGGAGTCTTTGCTTCACCCCGCATACCTGGCGCCGTGTCGCAGCCTTCAGGGCATACACCGGCGCCAGCTCAAACTGAGCAGAATCGAGGTGCAGCAAAGAATATCAGCCAGCCAAGATTATGGGTGGAGCCAGTATCTTTCACGCCTGCACAAGCAGTGTCTTCGGCAAAAACCAATCCTGCCCCACTGCCATCACAACAATTCACTTCCCAAGAAGACAGCACCGCTCAATCATTCACCCAGCCGCAATGCAACAGGGCAATGGATACGCCAATCCCGCCCGCCTTGCTCCAGACAGCCGAGCCTGTCTCACCCAGCAACCAGCCAGACATCAAATCCGAGACCAAAAGCTGTGACCTCGGATTAAAGGTCATCGGCCAATATGCCAATCTCTATCTCTTCTGTCAGTCGGCCGACGGCGGCCTGCTGGTAATAGATCAACATGCCGCCCATGAACGCCTCCTCTTTGAAGAGCTCAAACAACAGTTCAGGCAAGGACGTATCACCAGCCAGACCCTCCTCTTTCCAGCGACCGTCGAACTTTCTCCGGCTGAGGCCGAATGGGCAGAGCATCATGCCGACAAGATTACACAAATGGGCTTTACGATCCGGGAATTCGGGGGCAATTCCTTCATTGTTTCAGGTGTCCCGGCGATGGTGAGTCACCGCAATCCTGGTGAACTTTTTCTTGATCTTCTGGCCGGTTTCGGCAATGGTGATGAAAAGAAAAGTCAGAGTTTTATCATAGATGACATCCTGGCCTCCATGGCCTGCAAGGCTGCCGTCAAGGCAGGAGATCACCTTCATGACCAGGAGATAGAGGCCCTGCTCACCCATATGGCCCGGGCCGACATCTTCTCTCATTGCCCTCATGGACGGCCGGTCTTGAAACATTTCACCACTACAGAGATCAAAAAATGGTTTCACCGCACATGACTGCAAAGTCAGCACCAGTCTCATCACTTTCTCAGGTCATAGAGCAAACAACAGGGCCGGCCTCCCTCGCCATTCTTCCGTCGCGAATACACCTTATCATTCTTCTGGGCCTCGCCCTCTTTTTCACCGGCTGTGCCAAACAACCGTTAAGCGGCAGGCCCGGAGAAACCGGCCGGGTCATAGAGACCACTGGTTACTGCGGCTGTTCCCAATGTTGCGGCTGGGAGCGCGGCAACTGGCTTTTCCTGAAACTCGACTTTTGGAATCGCTATGTCAACTATGGCAAGTACGCCGGACGCCCCTACACCGGCCTGACAGCGAGCGGCACCACCCCCACCGAGCCCCAGTCTGGTTTTTTCTCCTTAGACACCTTGGAACGGCCATGGATGATCCCTACCCGTCTGATCTTGTTTCCCTGGTACTTCCTCTCCCAGCAAGGCACCATTGCCGCCGATACCAAGCAATACCCCTTTGGCACCCGAATGTACATCCCCGGCTATGGCTGGGGAGTGGTCGAAGATAAAGGCGGAGCGATCAAAGGGCCAAACAGGATTGATCTGTTTTTTGACACTCACGAGGAAGCCATCCACTGGGGCCGAAGGAAGGTCAATGTTGAGATTGAACGTCGCTAATATGTTAACGAAGGCTCTCTGCTAAAATTCTCTACAAATCGAAATCGGAGGAATGGTCATGTCAGCAATCATTAGGTCACTGTCCGCCTTGGAAATTCTTGATTCCCGGGGCAATCCCACTGTGCGCGTCCTCTGCGAACTTGACAATGGCATCCAGGTGTCGGCCTCGGTCCCTTCCGGGGCCTCGACCGGCGAACATGAGGCCGTGGAGCTGCGGGATGGAGATAAAAAACGGTATCAGGGCAAAGGGGTGCTCCAGGCGGTGGCCAACGTCAACACCCTGATCGCCCCGGTGCTCAAGGGCTTCAATCCTGCCCGCCAGGCCGAGATTGACCGCCTGCTGATCGATCTCGATGCCACCCCCAATAAGGGCAAACTGGGGGCCAATGCCATCCTCGGGGTATCCATGGCCGTGGCCAAGGCGGCGGCCATGGATACCGGCCTCCCCCTCTATGCATATCTGGGTGGCGCGGGGGCCACTCGCCTGCCGGTGCCGATGATGAACATCATCAATGGCGGCAAGCATGCCGACAACAGTGTTGATTTTCAGGAATTCATGGTCATGCCTATCGGGGCCCCAAGTTTTGCTGAGGCCCTGCGGTATGGCACCGAAACCTTCCATGCCCTCCAGAAGATTCTTCAGCAAAAAGGGTATTCCACAAGTGTTGGCGATGAGGGCGGGTTCGCGCCCAACCTGAGCCGCAATAATGAGGCCTGTGAGCTTATCGTTTTGGCCATTGAGGCAGCCGGATACCGTCCCGGCCTTGACATAGCCATCGCCCTTGATCCAGCCGCCAGCTCATTTTTTGCGCATGGGGCCTATCAGCTTGACAAGTCAGGCCTTGGGACAAAAACCAGTGCGGAGATGACCCAACTCTACCGGGAATGGCTGGGCGCCTACCCCATAGTTTCCATCGAAGATGGCCTGGATGAAAATGACTGGGACGGATTTACAAGCCACACCGCCGCCTTGGGCGACAAGGCCCAGATCGTGGGGGACGACCTCTTTGTCACCAATACCAGGTTCATTGCTCGTGGCATTGAAGAGAAAGCGGCCAATGCCGTGCTGATCAAACTCAACCAGATCGGCACCGTCACCGAGACTATGGCGGCCATCGAGCTCTGCCGTCAGGCCGGATGGGGATATGTGATCTCGCACCGCAGTGGTGAGACCGAGGATACCTTCATGGCCGATTTTGCTGTCGCCATGGGCGGCGGCCAGATCAAGACCGGTTCGGCCTGCCGCAGTGAGCGGATCGCTAAATATAACCGACTATTGGAGATTGAGCAGGAGTTGGGAACAGCGGCGGTTTTTGCTAACCCGCTGGCCAGGATGGCAAGGTGAGGAAGGAAATTTCCTCTGAAAGGTTCAACTATCAGTGAGCAAAATACTTATTGCCTTATAAAAGAGGAGCATAAAACCAACAAGACAGGAGGTTAAATACCCCTCCCCCGATTCTCCTGTTGAGCACATGCCCGTAGCCCTGGATTCCGCTGAAGCTGCTTCAGGGCTACGGGATGGCGTTGACGGGTTTGCTCCTTTCACTTTTTTTGTCCAAACCGAGAGGGGGTACCCATGCGGCGCATGGGTACCAGGGGGAATAATCAAATCTATCCTTTTTTTGCATTCCCTTTTCTTGTAATTTAAATTTTGGAAGTCGTTCATGAAGCCTCCTTTTCCCAACTTTTACCGCAGGTCACGGAATTGGAGGCTTCTATGTTTTTCAGGGACAGTCACAAACTCTTCTTGTCCCTGAAAAACACATGGACAATAAAACAGATTATTCCGAATGGTTGTGGGCAATGGCTGGCATAAACATACTCCAATCAAACCCCGGAGCCAGAATTGCAATTCCTGTGGGAATAGGATGGGTAGCTGCATCACTATCCATATCAAAGGATATTTCCGTTGTGGCAAAAGAGCTCAAATCCACCCGGGTGATGCTACTGCTCGAACCAGACAGGGTTGGATTCGCGGCATAGGCGTATCTGCCGGACTTGTCAATCGCAAGGGTGTCAACGCCAAAGAGCTGGCTACCTGAATCACAATAGAGATCGGCCACTCCATATCCACCAAATGAAGCTTGGCCTGGCCCATCAATACTGACCCAGCTCAGCTTGTTAGGAACCGTAGAATCCGCTACCCACTGAGTACCATCCCAAGTATAGGAGTTAGTAGCGTTTTGTAGAATATAGGCCCTTCTTCCATCAGGAGAAAAAGAGGTACTCTGGCTCGCAGCAGCAGAACCATGCCCCTGTGCCGCCGGGGGAGTATAATTCTCATATAAGTCATAATCATTGTAGGTATCAGGAAAGCCCCAAAGTTGAAAAGGGGTCCCCGCCACAACCTGGCCTGGCCCGGTTACCCGCAACACACTAACCATCCCCCAACCTGCATCATTGACAATAACGGTTTGACCATCGGGTGAGATACTGAGGTTAACCGGTCTAGCTAAATAGTCTCCACAAGATTTTGCAACTGGGTCCCACGTATTACAGAGTTTAAGTTCATGGGTCGACTCAAACCCATCTTGCGCGGCATTGATTCTCCCATAGACGACACTACTCCCAAAATAATTGGCCATGATTGCGGTTTTACCATCTGGAGTAATGACCACAGCATTAGCATAATGTTCGGTGGGCAAGGGATCAGGCGGGGTCGCCTCGTCATAAGGAGGCCCTTCATGCATGTGAGCAGTCGATTTATGGGTCATGGTCTGCACATCTATAAAGGCCGCCTTTGGGGAAAAGCCTCCGTCTGTGACAATGGCCAATCTCCCATCCTTGCTAATAGCGATATCCTCAGCAAAAAAATCAATTTCAACCGAACCCACTACCACCGGATTGGTGGGGTCTACCAGACTGACGCGAAAAATCATATTGTAGCCAAAATTAGAAATCAAGACATCCTTGGTTTCTGGGATCTGTGTGACGTCAAAAACACCGCCGCCATAGACTGGCTCATGTGTAACCGGATCAAGGGGCCCCAGTTGACCACTCAAAAATGGACCGTGCACGACGGGAGAATTAGAGCTTAGATCCACTGTGTAGATTGATTCTCCAACAAACCCTGGTTCTGTGTTTGATAAACCATTCCCCTGATTGGTAATAACCGCCCATCCCCATGGCGAAGGGGCAGCGACAGCCTCGTTTGCAGCAAAGGAACTTAACATAACCCCTACTGCCAGACAACACAGACCTTTTTGCATAATTGTCTCCTTTTCTCTTCATAATTCCGGCAAAAGTACCCTTACACCCCATTCCATCCGTCACCAAAAAAAAACAACGGTATGATGTACCATCATTTTGTCACTTCATTATAAAGTTATCCTTGAAAAGACTTACGACCTTCGTATCCCACGTCATGCCGACCAGTGATTTCAGGTTGAATCCGACCAAGATGTCGATGCGTAGCGATCAACTTTTTTTATGATTCTTCATTATTATAGTCTACAATTATTGATACCTTGTAGTCGGTGGCCATGTCAAGTTTTCTTTTTTTATTGAAATCAAGGCAATTGTCTTTATTATAGGATAGTTACAGCATATGGTTTGTCAGGCTTTAAAGTGGTTATCAAGGAAGTGGTGCCCATAACGTGCTTAAGGGGCACAATTAAATCGGTCCCTTTTTTTCGTCATTAGACCCGAAAGAACCGTCACTCTCCACGCAGGCGGGAGTACAACGTTGCTAACTGAGAATAAAACAGAGCCATAAAAAAAAGGGGAGTGAGAAAAACCTTTTTTCCACTCCCCTTTTCCGTCTCAAACTTTCAAATCATCTCACAAAAAAAAATCCAGTAGCAGCTTCTCCATATCAGCCTGTTTCCTGAGCAGAGAACCTGTTCGCCGCTCTAGAAGGAGTAATGTTGCCGACTCCTCATCTCCCTTGATATGACTACAGATATAATTGAGGCAGAACATGGGTTTAAAACTCAAAACACAGCCCGTCTCCCCCAGAAAACAACACTCGATTCCCTCACCCGGATGGACATCGACTTGAATTCCGGCCAACATATTCATCAGCAGTTGCAATACATCGTTTTCCGCGGCCATATATCCGCTGCAACAGCCGCCA
The DNA here is from genome assembly GCA_002347085.1 of Desulfobulbaceae bacterium UBA2276. Classification (GTDB taxonomy): domain Bacteria; phylum Desulfobacterota; class Desulfobulbia; order Desulfobulbales; family Desulfocapsaceae; genus UBA2270. The sequence continues at coordinate 36,270 of DDWW01000022.1, forward strand.
CCCTGACGACTCGCACATCGTGTACAGGTTACTCCCATCGCCATAGCACCCATCTGGGATTGCAGGGAATGCTCCGCGGCCACAACCTCCGCTAATTGCGCCATGATATTTGGCTGCCGGACAAGGGTCTGACCATAACGGGAATAGAGATCCTCTGCTATCGCCAGTTTCATTGCCACTTCACCGCTATAAAAAAGCGTATAGATCTCGGAGCGCATTCCCATGTTTCCCTTATTCAACATATCCCAAGTTTAATTGGGTGGGCAGAGTAAAATCAAACTTTTCTCAAGTGCATGAAGCTAAAGCGAAACATCCTCTGATCCAATGAGCATCCAACGCTACAAAATAAATCGGCTCAGATCCTGATTCTGGGCAATGGCATCAAGCTGCCCGCGCACATATTCGGCGCTGACCACGAATTGCTCTCCACCATCTTTATCCCCTCGTTCCGAGGCATCAAAGGAGAGTTCGTCGAGCACTCGTTCCATGACCGTGTGCAGCCGTCTGGCCCCGATCTCCTCGGTATTCTGATTCACCTCCACCGCAATCCGAGCCATCTCCTGGATGGCCTCTGGTTCAAAGACCAGTTCTACCCCTTCGGTCGCCATCAGGGCGATGTATTGTTTGATCAGGGCGTTTTCCGGCTCGGTGAGGATGCGGACAAACTCGTCCTGACCGAGGGAGTGCAGTTCAACCCGGATCGGAAACCGGCCCTGCAACTCAGGGATCAGATCAGAGGGCTTGCTCATATGAAAGGCGCCGCTGGCAATAAAGAGGATATGATCGGTCTTGACCATGCCGTGCTTGGTGGTCACGGTTGAGCCTTCCACGATGGGCAGCAGATCGCGCTGCACCCCTTCCCGGGAGATCTCCGGTCCATGAGAGCCCGAACTCTTGGACACGATCTTATCAATCTCGTCCAGAAAGATGATACCCGATTCCTCGGTACGGCGCAGGGCCTCCTTCATCACCTTGTCCATATCCACCAGGCGCTCCATCTCCTCCTTGAGCAGGGCCTTCATCGCCTCGGGAACTTTGAGCTTTCGTTTCTTTTTCTTCTGCGAAAATATCTTGCTGAAGGCATCCTGGAGATTGGACTGCATATCCTCCATCCCGGAGGTGGTCATGATCTCGACCACGGGTGCCCCATGGAAATCAGTGAGATCAAGCTCCAGCTCACGCTCATCCAGCCTGCCATCGCGGAGCATCTCCCGAAACTTTTCGCGAGTGGAATCGCCCTCTCTTCGTCCAGGGGGAGCGACAGGCCGTTCCAGTGTGCCGGCATCCGCCAACAGAAAGGAGTGATTGCCAGCCGGGCCTTCATACATTGTCGCTGATGACGCCGCGGGCAGGAGGATATCGAGAATTCGCTCCTCGGCATTGACCTCAGCCAATCCCCGGGTTCGCCCCCTCTCCTCTTCCTTGACCATGCTGATCGCAATCTCCACCAGATCACGGATCATCGATTCCACATCACGCCCCACATAGCCGACCTCGGTGAACTTGGAGGCCTCGACCTTGAAAAACGGCGACTGGGCCAGGGTGGCAAGGCGCCGGGCAATCTCGGTCTTGCCGACCCCGGTGGGCCCGATCATGATGATATTCTTGGGGGCAATTTCTTCGCGCAAGGGGGATTCCACCTGCCGCCGCCGCCAGCGATTACGAAGGGCAATGGCCACCGAACGCTTGGCGTCCGCCTGACCTACGATATATTTATCGAGCTCAACAACGATCTCTCGGGGAGTCAAGGACTGCAAAGGGTTCAGGGGATTCACAGGATCTGTCGGACTGAGAGTATTCATATCTTTTCGACAATGATGGAATGATTGGTAAAGACACAGATGGAGGCGGCGATATCCATGGAGGCGTGACAAATAGCCTCGGCATCAAGATCACTGTGCCGGATCAGGGCCAGGGCCGCTGATTGGGCATAGGGACCGCCGGAACCGATGGCCAGCACCCCGTTATCGGCCTCAATCACGTCCCCGGTACCGGTCAGGAGCAGGGAATACTGGCTATCGACCGCTACCAGCATGGCCTCAAGCTTACGCAGCATCTTGTCGGTGCGCCACTCCTTGGCAAGCTCAACAGCCGCCCGCATCAGATTACCGTTATACTGCTCCAGCTTCTGCTCCAGCTTGTCAAAGAGGGTAAAGGCATCGGCCGTGGCCCCGGCAAAACCGGTGATCACCTTGTCATGGTAAAGCCGCCGCACCTTGCGGGCCTCATGCTTCATGATCGTATTACCAAGAGAAACCTGTCCGTCACCGGCAAGGGCCACCTGGCCTTGATGACGAACTGCCAGGATGGTGGTTGAGCGTATTTTCATGTTTGAGTGTCCTGAATGATGAAATTTGTTAGAACTATTCAGTATGAATAGTTATTTTATGACATTTTTCCCGCAGAGACGCTGAGGCGCAGAGAAAAACTTTTTTGCCCTTCTCTGCGCCTCAGCGTCTCTGCGGGAGATCAGTTCTCAATCCGGGATTAGCTGGATTATTACAAGTTAAACCTTCTTGGCAAAGGGGTGGGCCTTATCATAGACCTCGGCCAGGTGGTCAAGGGTCAGATGGGTGTAACGCTGGGTCGTTGACAGGCTGGCATGACCCAGCAGCTCCTGCACCGAACGAAGATCTGCGCCCATCTCCAGCAGATGGGTGGCAAAGGAGTGACGGAGGGCGTGCGGTGTCACCGTCTGCGGGATTCCGGCCCGCTCGCCATAAGCACGAACACTCCGCTCTACACTCCTGGTTGTCAGTCGTCCCCCCCGGCCATTGAGGAACAGGGCCTCTTTTTCCGGCATAAGCCCACGGCCGGCCCGCTCCTCCATCAACTGCCGCCGATGAACCAACCAGGCCCGCACCGCCTCTAAGGCCGGTCGTCCAACCGGCGCCAGACGTTCCTTGTTGCCCTTGCCGCGCACTTTAAGCATTTCAGCTTCAAAATCAAGATCGTCCAGGTTGCGGGAGACCAGCTCAGCAACCCGCATCCCCGTAGAATAGAGCAGCTCCAAAATGGCCCGGTCTCGGGCCATAAAGCTGTCTTTTTCATTGGGGGCCTCTATGATCCTGAAAGCCTCATCTACAGTCAGAAATACTGGAATCAACTGCGCGATCTTAGGCCCTGAAATTCCGACAAGAGGATCTGTCGCTACTCCCTTCTGGCGCTGGAGAAAACGAAAGAAGCTGCGTAAGGCCGAGAGCTTGCGGGCCACTGTTGCCGCGTTATTTTTTCCATGCAGACTTACCACAAACCGACGGATGGCGGAGGCATCAATCGCGGCAACCGTTGTTCCCTCGGCAAGGCTTGCCATAAACTCCAGCAGATCATGCTGATAGCCTGCAACCGTATGCGGGGAATAGCCTTTTTCATGGGTCAGCCAGCTCAGAAAATCCTTGATTAGCTCTTTCATACAAAATTTCGGTTTTAAGTTTTCAGTGTTAAGATTATACTTATGGACTATTATTGAGGATATTACTCATTTACATGCGGATTTACATGCGGATAAATCTTAACCCTGCACATCTGACAATATATCATGGCCAAACAAACCTTTGAAGATGCCCTGGCCCGCCTGGAACAACTCACCGAAGAGATGGAAGATGGCAATCTGAGTCTGGATAAAAGTCTCAAAAAATTTGACGAAGGGATCAAGCTTGCCGCCTTCTGCAACAACAGCCTGACCGAGGCCCGAGCCAAGGTCGAACTCATCCTGAATAAAGACGGCCAGCTTGAATCAGTCCCTTTTACCGAGATCAGCAATGGAGATCAAGACTTATCTGAATGAGCAGCGGCTAGTGGTCGAAAGTGGTCTGGAACGCTATATGCTTACGGCTGCGGGCGAGCACAGCACCTTTGCCGGCCACATTGAGGCCATGCGTTACAGTCTCTTTGCCGGGGGCAAGCGCATTCGCCCCATCCTCTGCCTGGCGGCTGCTCAGGCCATAGGCAACCGACCGGCCCCAGACACCGAGCTGCTTCCCATCGCCTGCGCCCTCGAATGTATCCACACCTATTCCCTCATCCATGATGATCTGCCGGCCATGGATAACGATGCCCTGCGCCGCGGAAAGCCCACAAACCACACCCTCTATGGCGAGGCCGGGGCCATCCTCGCCGGTGACGGTCTGCTGACCTGGGCCTTTGACCTGCTCAGCGACAGCAAAGAAAGCACGCTCCCCCCGGAAAAACGACTGGCCATCATCCACCTCATTGCCCGGGCCGCCGGGTCTCTGGGTATGGTTGGCGGGCAAGAGCTGGACATTGCTAATGAAAACAAACCCTTTCCCTTTGAAACCCTGAGGGCTATTCATCGCAGCAAGACCGGGGCCTTGATCACCGCCTCGATCCTGGCCGGGGCGATAGCTGCCGGGGCAGATCAGGCTCAACAAGAAGCCCTGACCAGATACGGCGAGCAGATTGGCCTGGCCTTTCAGATTGTCGATGACCTGCTCAATGTCACCGCCACGACCGAACAACTTGGCAAGGCCGCAGGCAGTGATGCCGGTCGCGGCAAGGCCACCTATCCGGCCTTTTTTGGGATCGAGGCCACCAGGGAGAAGGCCAGGGCGGCAGTAGCAGAGGCCGTATCCGCCCTGGTGGTTTTTGATGAAAAGGCTGACCACTTGCGGGCTCTTGCTGAATATATCTATAACAGGTCGCATTAGAGATTAGAAATAATGAGGGTTATGAAAGTTCTGGTTCCCATTACTCCCATACCCCTCATCAATAGACACTTTTGCTTTCCATGCGGTACATGGGAACCAGAAATTGAGAAAAAGGAGGTAACATGCCTATAGACCTGAAAGAATGCGAATCGTCGGCCATGCAATTACCTGCTGCCGAGCGAGCGGCCTTGGCTGAGCGTTTAATCGCGAGCCTTGATGTACTCGACGATGCAGAAACAGAACACCTCTGGGTGGAAGAAGCTGAACACCGTTATCAAGCCTACAAACAAGGTCATCTTGCCGCTCGTTCGGCTGTCGATGCAATTCGGGATGCGCGGACGCATATTCGATGAATACGGTTCGCTTGCTGCAACCAGCCGAACAAGAAATGGTTGATGCAGCCGCCTATTACGAAGTGCAGGTGCGCGGGTTAGGTGACGATTTCCTGAAAAAGGTGGAGTCTGCTATCGCCGACATCGCAGAAAACCCTGAACAGTGGCCCCTCGTCAAGCAAAATATCCGACGCCGATTGATCCATCGGTTTCCATATGCCCTGCTCTATCGAGTTGACCCAGGAGAGGTGATTATCTTGGCCATTGCCCACCTCCATCGTCATCCGGCGTACTGGGTCAACAGACGATAGTATCCCGGGTTTCCATGCGGTGCATGGAAACAAGAAATACGTTCTGGATTCGAACAGTTAACAACTCTTTAAACTTAACTCTTTCATCTTCCTCATGCTGACAAGCCCTCCCCTTACCCTGAACACTGTTCACCTCAAGGACATTCTTTCTCCGAAAGACCTGCGCCATCTCTCCGTCCCTGAGCTTGCGGTCATCGCCCAGGATATTCGAGAGACCATTGTCAACACCGTGGCCCAGACCGGCGGCCATCTGGCGCCAAGCCTGGGGGTTGTTGAACTGACCCTGGCCCTGCACTATGTCTTCAATACCCCCAAGGATAAATTGATCTGGGATGTCGGGCATCAGTGCTATGCCCATAAACTGATTACCGGCAGACAGGGGCAATTCCCTACCTTGCGCCAGTATAAGGGGATGAGCGGCTTTCCCAAGTTTAACGAAAGTGAATATGACGCCCTCGAAACCGGCCATGCCGGCACCTCGATCTCGGCGGCGCTGGGCATGTCGCTGGCCAAAGACCTGAAAGGGGATCCTAACCGGGTGATAGCCGTGATCGGCGATGGCTCCATGACAACCGGCATGGCCTTTGAGGCCTTGAATCAGGCAGGGCATCTCGATAAAAATCTCATCGTGATCCTCAATGACAACGAGATGTCGATCTCGCCCAACGTCGGGGCCCTCTCCAGCTTTCTCAACCGCCGGATGACCGGTAAGACCATCAGCCAGATTCGCAATCATATCGCCGCCAGATTACGCGAAATGCCGGGTATAGGAGATAACATCCTCGGCTTCCTGAAGAAGAGCGAAGAAAATTTCAAGTGTTTCTTCACCCCGGGTATGCTCTTTGAGGCCCTGAAATTCTACTATGTAGGCCCTATCCCCGGCCATGAACTGAACGACCTGATCCCGACTCTCGAAAATGTCCGCGACAATCTTGACGGCCCGGTGCTGGTCCATGTCCTGACCACCAAGGGCAAGGGCTATAAACCCGCGGAAGACAATCCCGGCAATTATCATGGCGTTGGCCCCTTTGACCTTAAAACCGGCGCCCCTCTACCCACCGGGGAGTCCATCAGTTATACCAAGGTCTTTGGCGACACCATGATCAAACTGGCGAAGGCTGATCACCGGGTTGTCGCCATTTCCGCCGCCATGCCTGCCGGCACCGGACTGAGTGGCTTTGCCAAAGAATTTCCCGACCGTTTTTTTGATGTGGGGATTGCCGAGCAGCACGCGGTGACCTTTGCCGCCGGTCTGGCCCTTGAGGGGATCCTGCCGGTGGTGGCGATCTATTCTTCTTTTTTTCAGCGCTCTCTTGATCAGATCATCCATGACGTCTGCCTGCCCAATCTGCCGGTGACGCTCGCCATTGACCGAGGCGGGATTGTCGGCGATGACGGCCCGACCCATCACGGGGTTTTTGACATCTCCTTTCTCAGATTTATCCCCAATCTCAACTTTATGGCCCCTAAAGATGAGGAAGAGCTTCAACATATGCTTCATACCGCCATCTTCCACCACGCCCCCTGCGCCGTGCGCTATCCCCGAGGGGTTGGCGAAGGGGTGCCCTTGGCCCGCGAGCTGAAAAGATTAGAGATTGGCAAGGGGGAAGTCCTGCGGGAAGGGAAAGATGTTCTCCTGCTGCCCGTCGGCAACCGGGTTTACCCGGCCTTGCGAGCGGCTGAGGGCTTGGCGAAAGTAGGCATCGAGGCAACGGTTATCAATCCCCGCTTCATCAAACCCATGGATGGAGATCTTATCGCCTCCTGGGCCGAGCAGACCGGACGGGTCATCACCATTGAAGACAATGTCAGGCAAGGCGGCTGGGGCAGCGCGGTACTCGAACTCCTCTCAGCGCGCCATCTTTTTCACCTCAAGACCATGATCCTGGCCCACCCCGATCACTTTATCGAACATGGCCCCCAGAAGACCTTATGGAAAGACAGCGGCCTTGACTCGCCCGCCATTATCAGTGCGGCCATGGAATTGATGAAGAAAGGCTGAAGACTGAAGCTTTCAGTTTCCCCCGTGCTGCTCGGGAATCCTGTACGAGACGCGCCGAATCCATTGATATGTTCCCCTTCCCCTGCAAACAAAAAATAATCTACAACTATGAAACCTTCCCGCACCAGCAACACTCTCACCAGACTGCGGCTGATAAGCCAGTCTGCCTTTGCCGTGTTTTGTCTTATCGTCGGCTACCAATTTTATCGGTTTTACCTTTGGGCAACGGGGGCTTCTCCCGACATCGCCCTGCGCCCGCCGGCAGTTGAGGCCTTTCTCCCCCTGGGGGCCCTGGTCAGCCTGAAGCGACTGGTTCTCTCCGGTGAATTTGACGCCATCCATCCGGCCGGCCTTGCCATATTCCTGGCCGCCCTGTTTCTGGGCTTGTTTTTACGCAAGGGCTTCTGCGGCTGGATCTGCCCCATTGGCTTTGCCTCAAATCTGGCGGAAAAGATCGGCCGAAAGATGCGTATCCTGATGATTCCTCCACGCTGGATCGACCTGCCGCTCCTCTCTCTGAAATATCTGCTGCTCGGTGCCTTTGCCTGGCTCATCCTCTGGAATATGAACCTGCAAGAGCTTACCGCCTTTCATCTCTCTCCCTACAACATGATTTCCGATGCCAAGATGCTCCATTTTTTTCTCGAACCCAGCCGGCTCGCAGGTGGAATCATGCTCGCACTCGTAGCCTTGTCCTTTCTCATGAAAAATCCCTGGTGCCGCTACCTCTGCCCGTATGGCGCCCTGCTTGGCCTGCTCGCCATCTTCAGCCCCTTACAGGTACAACGTGACCGCAACCTGTGCATTGACTGCAAACGATGCGAAGCCGTATGCCCGTCATCCATCAAAATTACCGCTCGAAAAACCGTGCGCAACAGTGAATGTATCGGCTGCCTGGAGTGCCTCCCTGTCTGCCCCCAGCAAGAATGCCTCAAGCTTTCCCTCTACGGAAGAACCGTCTCGCCACTCATCCTGCCAACACTTGTCATCGGCTTATTTCTTCTCTTCTGGGGGGCAGCCAGACTCACCGGCCACTGGCAGAGCCGGATCCCGCCCGAGACCTTCCGGCACTATTATCAGCAAGTCCAGACTATCGGCCATCCTTGACGCATAAGGGACTGACCCGTGCCGGCCGACGCTCAGCAAGCATTGCCCCGTTGACACCCTCCGGCAAATGACGTACATTTGCACTCCATGTTGAGCCCTCTTTTGGCCTCAGCCAATCTCTTACCCACAAGGTATTCTTATGTTCGGTATCGGTCTTCCTGAAATGATCTTGATCCTGGCCCTCGCCCTTATCGTGGTTGGACCGGATAAATTGCCTGACTTGGCGCGTTCGGTGGCCAAAGGGGTGATGGAATTGAAGAAAACGGCCGAGGCCCTCAAGAAAAATCTGACCGAAGACGGTAATCCCCTCGATGCTCTCAAGTCTGAAATCAACAGCGGTTCCCGGGCCCTGCAGGACAACCTGCTGGAATCGCCTGATCAGTCATGGAAGACTCGCACACCAGGCGAAGGGGTAAATCCCGCCCCTGCTGCGCCAGAAGACACAATCATTGAGGCCGAACTCACCATGATTGATGAGGCACAAGCGACTCCAGTCGAAGAGCAGATTCGAGAGATTAGCAATGACACGACAGCACAACTGCCTCCCACACAACAGACCACGCCGGAAACCGCACCGGAAAAGAACAACCCGCCCGTATGTTAACCAGAAGCCTGGAGCTCTTTGCCCCGCACCATCAAGAACTGCGCAACCGGCTGATTAAAGTCTTCATCGCGATTATCACCTGCACGGCTATTGCCTATGGCCTTTCCGAGCATATTGCCCGACTCTTTCTGGCCCCGCTTTTTCAGGCCAGCCCCCTGATCCACAAGCTGGTGTACACCAACCTGCCCGAGGCCTTTCTCTCGTACATCAAACTGGCGCTCCTTGTTGGTCTGGTGGCCAGCTTTCCGGTTATTCTTTATCAGATATGGATGTTTATCGCCCCGGGCCTCAAGGACAGTGAAAAAAAACTCGCGGTTGTGGTCGTCTTCTGGGCCACCATCCTTTTTGCGGCCGGAGCAGCCTTTGCCTTTTTGGCGGTCATGCCCAAGATGCTCCACTATTTCATGAGTTATGCCGGCCCGAATCTGGAACCCCTCCCGAAATTTGGAGATTACCTGACCTTTGTGGCCCGCACCCTGTTGGCCTTCGGCCTTTCTTTTGAAATTCCCTTTCTCATGGTCATGTCCGGCAAGGCCGGGTTTATCAAGGCCGATTATTTTCGTAAGAAAAGACTCTCTTTCTATGCGGCTATCGTCATCCTGGCTTTTCTCCTGACTGCCGGCGACTTCATGGCCACGGCCATGCTGGCCATCCCCCTCTTTGGCCTCTATGAGGCCGGAATTTTCCTCACTGCCATGTTTGGAGCCGGAACGAAATAACCCGTGGATGCCTTAACAAGGCAGATGTGATGCAAAAGCTGGGGGAAGAATCCTTTTGTTTTGCATGTTTCGACCGGGGTCCGGCAATGTGTACGCCATCTAAGGGCTTCACCCCACCGCTACCCGGTTTCTCCCGTCATTTTTGGCCTGGTAAAGAGCGGTGTCCACCCTGTTGACGAAGACCTCAACAGATTCACCGCAGATATGGCTGGTGACACCGAAGCTGGCGGTTACCTGTAGACCATCGCCGAAGTCATGCCCTTCAATCAGCCCACGGAGTATCTCCGCCAACTGGGCCGCCTGGGCCGCATCATTTTTGGGGGCCAGGACCATGAACTCCTCACCACCCCAGCGGCAGAGCACATCATGTGACCGGATCCTGCCGGCGACCAAGTCCGCCACCGTCTTCAAAACATGGTCGCCAGTGTTGTGGCCCAGGGTGTCGTTGATCTTTTTAAAGTGGTCAAGATCAAACATGATCAGTGAGATGAGGCCATCGTAACGGCGCACACGCTGCATTTCGGCATGCAACAGTTTGTCAAACATCAACCGGTTATAGACACCGGTCAGAAAATCTATCCGTGCCTGACTCTTCAAGAGATCATTGGACTGTTTCAGTTTGGCTTCAAGCTGCTTAATGGCACTGATATCGCGAATTGACTCTATGGCGCCGATCCTTTTTCCATGGGTATCGTGCAGCGGCGCACAAATAACCCAGATAGAGGCCCCTGTGCCGTCATTGAGTGCCGGGCAGAATGCCTCAGCGTTCAGGCTCTCCCCTTTGCGGGTAATGTTTTCATACTGGTTGGCCAGGCTCGCGTCATCCACCTCGAGCATATTCAGCAGGTTCGGGCGCCGATCGCCATAAAACGGCACGGTATAGGCGTAGTCTCCTTGTCCCAGTATTGCTTGTTTGGGGACCCCGCTCATCTGTTCCATGGCCTGATTCCAGGCGATCACCTTCACCTCCTGATCAACGACAAAGGTGGCATCCGGCAGAAAGTCAAAGATATCGGCCAATTCCTGGCGTGAACGGGCCAGCTCCTCCTGTGCCCGGTGCGTCTCGATGATCTCCCAGGTGACATCGGCCAGATACAAGACCTCTTCAGCATCCTTCGGGGTGTAATCGGTCGGCTTGTTACCCATCGCCAGAATCGCTACTATCCTCTCATCGCGGATGACCGGAACCACCAGCTCGCGGATCACCTGGGCATGTCCTTGCGGCAACCCTTTTTTGTGCGGCAGCGACGCATAATCGTTGTGGATCACCGGCGCGCGGGTCTGGACGCAGTCGGCCCAGACACCGGCCTGATCCAGGCCATAATGCATCCCCTTGCCTTCCGTCTGACAAAATTCCTCCAGGGTTCGGGTGGACCAGGCCTGGAGGGTCAGGCCTTGCTGGTCTGCATCCACCAGATGATAAAAACCCACCGGGCTATCACTGAGCAGACATATTTGATCCAGGGCGTAGGATAATAGCTCGTCCACGGTGTGGGTCGTAGCAAACTCGAGCAGGTGGTAGCGCAGTTGCACCAGGTCCGCCGATTTTCTGGTCTGGCGCTCAAACAGGGTCTGGCGTCTCTGCAGGGTCAACATGAGTGCCGTGCTCACGATGCAGAACAGGGTGAAGCCCGCCCCTTGAAAGATCGCCTCCCTTTTCCAGGAGGCTGTTATGGCTGCCGGGCTGCGGCTGATAATGATGACCAGCGGTTTATCCATCTTGAACTGTGCAGGCTGCATGGTCAACAAGGCCGCCATGCGATACTCACCGGTTGCGTATGCCGTATCGATTATAATGTTTTCTGTTTTTCCACTCTGCTGATGACGGCTAAACATGGAGCCGGGTACGGCCAGATTCTTGCCTGCCTGGCCATCTCGCTGGGGAATTGTCATAAAACGAACGCCGTCACCGTGGTTAATGGTGGTCAACATGTCCGGGGCGTAGATCACCGATTGCAGCAGGGTTGTAAAATACTCCGGGTCAACGGAGGCGGTGATCACACCGTCAAAGCGGCCGTCAGGGCCGGGGATCATCCGGGTCAGGTTAAAGATATAAATGTTCAGGACTGACTTGAAGGGGGGCGAAATATAGAGGAGATTTTGGTCTGGCTGACTCTGCGGTGTGCGAAAATAGTCGCGGTGCTTAAAATTTTTATCCAGCAACTCTGGCCGGTTAGATGCCTGGACGGTGCCTTCGGCGTCGGTAAAAAAAAGGGTGCGGATGCCGGGCATGGCATCTACCAGCACGGCAAGACGCTTATTGGTATGTTCCCGGTCCTGCCGATCACGTATTTGGGGAAGGTCGGCGAGGATCCCCTGCAACACCAGGTTGGTGGCCTCAATCTGGCGTTCCATGTTGTTGCTGATTACCCTCGCCTGGGTCATCAGGCGCTGCTCTTCTTGCCGGGTAATCATGCGGTAGTTGACGTACAGGTTGTATCCGATGGTCAAACCAACCACCAGCAGTACCGCGAAGAACAGTATCAAACGTCTAACTTGTTGTCTTTTCATTTTTTTATCAAGAAAATATTAGTCATAGCCATTATTGAGGGTCTGTTTATAGCACCATGCATCCAGGCCTTCAACGTTTTTCAGCCTCTCTTGACCTAAAAAGGTGGCGCCGTCCTTCAAGCTTATTTTGTAAATCAGTGGGATGGATTTTCTGCTTCACCGGGCGACAGAAAATCCGGTGATCAAGCCTCCCCCTGACTCATGCCGACGGGAGAGATTACAGGCAGTGAAGATATGAAAAAAAAAAAGAGGTTTCTTGCGACGGGGAAAAACGCGACTGTTCAGACTGAAGGGCGCATAGAAGTTACCAGGCCGTAATTGCTTGAGGATTTATCAAGTTTCATTCGGGTACATTCATCCCGACTTGACATCCTGCATCACCCTGTTTTGCTATTGTCTCTTTTTTCGGGAGGATAGGCATTGATCCAGTCAGTACAATCGCTGCTGTTGAGTGGAGTGCTATAATAAAAACCTTGAATAATATCACAGCCAAGCGACTTCAGACGGGCAACTATTTCTTTTTCTTCCACACCTTCGGCAACGACCTTGAGTCCCATATTATGGGCAAGGTCAATGGTCGAACGGACAATCACCTCATCGTTTTCATTTTTCAGCATATCCTTAACAAAAGATTGATCAATCTTTAATTCGGAGGCCGGCATTTTTTGGAGATAGGACAGAGAAGAATAACCTGTGCCGAAATCGTCAATAGATATATTGATACCCATTTTCGCCAGGCGAAGGAGGACAGCCAGGGCTCGTTCGGGATCTTTAATAATGGATCCTTCGGTAATTTCAAAGGTGATGTATTTGGCAGGTAAAGTAGAGGAGGCGAGCAGGCCGGTAATTACATCCGGGAGATCCGTATCAAGGAGCGTTGAGGGACTCAGGTTAACGGAAATACCTATTTTGAGTTGATTTTTGTACCACTGTTCGGCCTGTGCCAAGGCCGTTTTTATAACCCAGAAGAAAAGCTGCTTATGCAGGCCGGTACGTTCCGCCAGCGGGACAAAGTCGTTCGGCTGGATGAGTCCGTGCTCTTCATGCCGCCAGCGTACCAAGGCCTCAACACCGCTGATACGGTTCGTTTTAACGTTTATTTTTGGCTGGTAATGAAGAACAAGGTCACCGTTTTCAATAGCCTGGCGCAATGCACCCATCAAGATCAGGCGTTTTGGAGTGTGTTTGTCAAGCTTCGGGGAATAGATGGCAAAACCTTCATTGTTCTGCTTGGCAACATACATGGCGACATCGGCCCGCTGCATAATCGTGTCAATGTCCTTACCATGCTCGGGAAAGATGGCAATACCGATACTGGCCTGCACATCCAGATTCAAGCCGCCGACAATAAAGGGAGAGTGAAAGGCATTCTGAATTTTTTCAATAACAAGGTGCACATAGTTTCTTTCTTTGATCAAGGGAAGCATAAGGGCGAATTCGTCACCACCAAGGCGGGCCAGGGTGTCTGATTCCCGAATTACTCCCTTTAAACGGAGTGCGACATGTTTTAAAACCTGGTCGCCGCTATGGTGTCCCAGTGTGTCATTTATGTCTTTGAAATGGTCCAGATCAAGGATAAAGAGGGCAAGGCCTTGCTTTTCCCGGAATGCGTTATGGATAGCCTGATCCAGCCGATCCAGGAGAAGAACCCTGTTAGGGAGATCAGTGAGGGAGTCATGGGTGGCATCGTGCATAACCTGATATTCTAGCGCCACCGTCTGGTTGCGCAGCTCATTGGTCTGATCGAGCACCATGGTGCTCGCCCGAAGAGCCATGGAAGAACTGACATATTGCCCCCAGAATGCAAAAACAAAGGGCATGCCATCAAGAATCCACAAGGTGGAATTATTTTTCTGGGCCGCTATGATATGTTCAAGGCTGATGCCGCCATAGAGATATTGGGCGGACAATAACGTGGCAAGGATGATAGCGCCGATGGCAATCGATACCCCGTAAACAGCATGTTGGGTCACTCCGGACTTCATGATTGAGACATTGTCGAGGAGCGTCACTCCTAATCTTCTGTCCATAATTGAACTCCCATGGAATTTGATACTATCAAGAAGGATGAATGCGAAGGAGATAGAGACCTGCTCCTCGGGTCAACTCGAAGAGTTCTCAATACCATAAGAATATAATAATTCCTACAAGATAACAAATTGGAAGTCAACAGCTTTACAACTCTTCATCCTGCCTTGGAAAAGATTATAAAAAGGGGACGCCATCCTTACATTTTATCCTGCAAATCAGCGGGCTGAACCTCCTGTTTCAACAGGCAGCAGGAGATCCGGTGTTCGGGCCTTCCGTCTGCGTCATAATGGATCGTATCGGGTTGGAGCAACTTGTTCATCACACAGCCTTCGGCGATATTCAGGGTGAAAAACTGGTCTTCGGTCAACCCCTCATTGTGTAACAGGGTATCATTTTCAATCCGCCAGGCATGGATGGGATAGTCTTCGCACAGGGGACAACGATAAACCCGGCCATTGGGAAAGATGAAAAAGTTATCGGCAACGATTCCAGCGCATTCAAAGGTCTCGTCCTCCCCCAGAAACACCTTGGGATAGGTAACATGGATGCCCTGCTCCGCCGCCATTCTTGCCACCTCCGGCACCACCCGCAGCCACTGTTCGGGACTCACCTGCCATTCCGTTGCCTCGCTCCCTTGCTTGCAGATGCCGCCATCCTGGGCGGGCTTGCCTCGTAGGCCGATCACCTGGATAAAAAATCGCTTGACCCCCAGTTCACCAAGGAGTGCCACCATTCGGGGCAGATGATCGATATTGAGGCTGGAGACGGTGTAGATCACACTGACCGCATAACCACGGGCCACAGCCTTGCGCAGATTGTCGGTACACACCGCAAAGACGCCCTGTCCACGGATGGGGTCATTCACAGCCGCATCCGGGCCATCCAGGCTGAAACTCAGGTAATCGAGAAGCTCGGGCGTAGTGCGGTCAAGCAGATCATGAAAGAGATAGCCGTTGGAGTCAACAGTGACAGCAAAACCACAGGCCTTGGCCTTGGCAATCCCATGCGCCAGGTCAGGGTGCAGGGTGGGTTCGCCGCCCAGGAAGATCATATTTGATTTTTGATGAGGACGGGCAAAGAGTTCAATCCACCGCTCCATGGTCGTCCGCGGCAGGGTCTCCCGGCCATGCTGCTCTGGATTGATATAACAGTGGCGGCAAGAGAGATTACAGGCGGTGAGGATATGAAAAAAAACGTTTCGTTCGCCGGGGACAAACCCGACCGTTCTCGCTGTTGGGATCATAGGAATTGCAAGGTAAAGGGTGGAATCAAGGTACCCTAAAGACTGTTCTGCTCCAGGGTATAAGTGGCCAGCAACGAACCTTTCCAGTAAGGATTATCCGGATTTCTGAAAAATTGCTGAAAAAGGGCCAGGCTCTCCTGCCTGAGCACCGCAGGCACAATCTCGATCTCCATGGCCCTATACAGGGGATTGAGTGCGGCTATGGGCAGATTGGTGCCGCCGCCCATCACATCTTCATAGGCATAGACTATTTTTCTAATCCCATTGAGAATCAAGGTGGAAAAACACATGAGACAGGGCTCCATGGTGGCATAAACCGTCACCTCCTGAGGCGCAATCGTCGGTTCCGCGTCAAGAAACGACCGCAGGGCCAGCATCTCGGCATGATCCATCTCGTTGACCTTACCATTGCCGCAGCTACAGGAATGCGCCCTTTGCCCAGAGCTAATGACTGCCCCCTTATGTGCCAGCACACAACCCACCGGGAATTCTCCCTGCTTGAGAGCGGCCTCCGCCTGGGCCAGGGCCAATCTCATCAATCTTTCATGTTCTCGCATTGAATACACCGACAAGAAAATTAAACAATTTCCAGCTTCATCCTCACAGGCTCTGCCCAAACCGAAGCACCGCTCCGGCAACCGAAAGCATGGTCTGTTCCTGCACCAGATCATGCCCGTTGATGGTAAAGGGCAGATAGACAAGATCGGTCTCCTGCGGGTGGAATGCAATCCCGGGCAGGAGGGGCAGGACATCCCTTTTATTCAGGGAGGCCTCAGCCAGGATCGTCTTCAAGGCCTGCACTGCCTCCGTTCGGGGAAGGGTCACCGGCGATAAACCTTTGCTCATGGTGGCTTCGCCCACTGGAAGTCGTTTCTGGGTTACGGTCATATTTTTGGCCAGATTCAAGAAGATCTGGGGCCGAACCTTGAACGCCGGCACCCAAAAACAAAGATCCATACGATCATGCTCGGGCCGCACTACCAGCGGTTGATTGGTCAGACGCAGAAAATCGCCGAACGATTCCATCGCCACCCCGGTTACCTTAACCTTAATCTTCCAGAACGGGAGATAGGCCGTATCCTTGCCGCCACTTTGTTGAGAGGGGACCCGCTGCCAGGAAAGCGAGCGTAATTGTCCGCCCGCCTCCTCCCAGGAACTGTTGCAATTATGACAGGAAAGCACCATGCTCTCCGGCTCCCCGTCCAAGGCTCCACCACAGGTCGGACACAAGGTGGCGATGAATTTCGGCAGCCACTGATCTTGAAAACGTTGACTCTTTTCTTGCAGCTCCCGGCCCAGGTCAATTCGCGCCAACCCTTTGTTGGTTACCGCGTCATACAGGATATGGTCATGGATATAAAGCGGCAGGTAGATATAACTGATTATCTCACCGATAAAGGCCCGATGGTAAAAAGGGGCCCTGTTTTGTTCCGAATCATACGCCGTCAGTTGGGCGACCTGTTCAAAAATGGATGCGACCTTAACCGACTGACGAAAAAAAGAACCGGCGTCGGCTTCACTCACCGAGGATACCTTCATGGCCTGTGGTCGCAAGCCCAACGACAGCGGCAAGGCCGTGGCCTTCATCGCCAGATGGGTAATATCAACAACCCGGTGCTGCACCTCACGTCCTTTACAGTAAAAGACATTGCCCTTGAAGCGCAGATAGGGTGCGTAAAAAATTTCCTCCCGGGGGATATGGCTTGGGGCCTTATCAGGCAGGACAAAACGAGACAGGCCATGACTAATCCGGTAATTCCGCATCCCACAAAAAGGGCATTGTAACAACCTGCCGGCCTCATGAAGCTCAATAGCCGCCCCGCAGGAAGGACAATTCTGCTGAATGATAAGTTCCATGGTGAGCCGTTATACTGAGAAAATCACAAAAAAGATGGGGCTTGAGTCGTTGCTGTCAAACAAACCAGACAACGCATTTATTTCGTAACGGCTCCTGCGCCGTCTTCCAACATAAACCATTACTTCGAAGATCCTCTTCGGCATAAGGAGCCGTAACAAAATAAAAAAGCCGGAACGTTTATTTCGTAACGGCTCCTAATCAATGCGTTGCCCGCACTGATTGCAGAACATGGCCCCTGGCAGATTTTTGGTCTTACAATGAGGACAGATCGTGAGCTGCGGCTGCTCGGTGGTCGAATGGCCGCATTTGGAACAAAACTTGGCATTTAAGGCAAGATTTTTCCCGCAATTGGCACACTGGCTCAAGATAACCTGTTGGTGCCCACATAATGGACAAAAACGGGCATCGACGGGGATACTGTTCTGACAATCAGAGCAGATCGTTGTCTCGCTCCCTGGTACTGCCTGTTGACCAGCCCCACCCGCACCTCCCATGCTATGAGCAAACATGGCCGGCATCATCATCCCCATACCCAGACCAATTCCGGCCCCGGCCTCTCCCTGATTCTCCGCCGCCTTTTCCATGGCCATGGCCGCCTTCATCTTCACAAACTTGTCGATATCATGGATAATATTCAGCCTGCTCTTATCATCTATGGCCTTCTGCACCTCGTCCGGCGGGGTAATCGAGGTGATATAGAGATGGCTGAGTTGCAGGCCGAAATGCGCAAAATCACCAATCAACCGTTTCTGCAACTGCAAGGATAGCTCATCAAAGCGGCCGGGCAGATTAAGAATGGTATCCAGGACTTCACCCAGATAATCGTTAAAGCGTGAGACAATCACCTCCTTGAGATAGGTAGCAATGGCCTCGGTGGTAAAGATGCCCATAGTGCCCACTAAGGAGTTGATAAAAAGGACCGGCTGGACAATCTGGATATTGAAGACGCCATGCGCCCGCAGACGAATCAGGCCCAGCTCGCTGTCCCGGAAGGCCACCGGACTCATCGTCCCCCATTTCAGGTTGGTGAAATATTTCATATTGACCATATAGACCTCGGCCCGCAAGGGGCTGTTGCCGCGCCACGGCACAGAGAGGATCTTGGTCAGCAGAGGGAGATTGCCGGTTTTCAAGGTATGACGACCAGCCCCGAAGGCATCACAGGCCTTGCCCTTGTAAAAGAGGACTCCGGCCTGACTTTCCCGCACGGTCAGCTGCGCCCCCCATTTGATCTCACCCGACCCCTCTTCCGGGAATCGGTGCGCCAACTCCTGGCCGGTCTCATCAAACCACTCGATATTTTCAAGAAAGATTGCGCTGTCAAATGTATTCATCACTCCCCCTTATCAACAGATTTTCACATCTATTCAGAGTCCCTTGCACGAAGCTTGCAAGGTCAACAAGATGAATTATAGTACACTCCAACCCCTTACTCCAGACAAAAACTCCAGAAGAGATCAGAAAATGGACATCAAAGACCAGTGGACCGAAGAAACCGCAATGAAGATTCTCCAGAACCCGACCGTGGATTCAAAACTGTGGGCCGAGGCCGTTGAATGGCTGATCCTCTTTGGCCCCCAGGAAGTTCGCGACCTGCTCCTGCAATCATCCGGCACCGCCACCAGCCACTGTTTCCCGGATCTCAAGGCCACGGGCTACGCGCCCGACGGCCAGCCCTGCTACCAGATTTCCCAGATAGCCAGCTCTTTGCAGATCAGCGAGAAAGAGGCCAAAGAGATCATTGCCAGAAAACAGGAGGAGCACCAGATGCCCCACTTTATTGACGAGGCGGAGACCCACAAGGTGCAGTGATCAGCAACAAAAAACCTCAACACCAAGGTGCTGGGCGGGAACCAGAAAAAAATGAAAAACGTGCCGGCAACTGGTGAAGGATTGGCGAAAAAGGAATATGGGGGGCTGCTCGTTGCCTGTCAATTCGTCCTCCTTGTCCTGTTGGCGGCGACCACGCATTGGCGTGATATCAATCTTGCGGCCCTGCTGTTTTTAATCGCCTCCCTCCTGCTGGCCGGCTGGGCCGTCAAGGTCATGCGCCTGGGTCACTTTAATATCCTCCCGACCATCAAGAGCGGGGCCATCCTCATTACGCACGGCCCCTACCGCTATATCCGGCATCCCATGTATGCCAGTCTTCTGCTTGGGGGACTGGGCCTGCTCCTTATCTCCTGCAACTGGCTGCGCCTTGTCGGCTTCTTGGCCTTGTGGTTTGTCCTCTATTGCAAGCTCAGGATCGAAGAGAAGCTGCTGGCTGACCATTTCCCCGGTTATGCCTCCTACCAGAAACGCTCTCGCATGCTGTTCCCCTGGTTCTGAATTTTCCTTTTTTTTTGGGTGTTTTTGTCGTCCGCATCGGGTATCCTCAAACAGTTATGTGAATATGCAGGAGAAAATAGAGGCGGCTCAGAATTCAAGGAAAATACTAGACAGAATCTGCCTATCACAATATTAGCTCATTCTGTGTAGTACACTGCTAGGCATTTTCGTCAGCAAACAGAAACCGGATAAAATAAGTGGCAACTAACAAGAATCAGCACTTCGTTCCGAGATGCTACTTACGGCCATTCTCACAAGAGGAAGAAGGCAAAGTAATCCGGCTTTTCAATATCGACCGACTACAGGTCACCGACAATGCAGCGGTAAAGCACCAATGTAGCAGTTCGTATTTTTATGGTAATGATGAGCAACTCGAAAATGCCATTCAGTTTTTAGAACAATCATACGCAGCCACTTTGCGAAATATTCGGGTCTCCAGCTACAAGCAGTTGACGCCGAAAGATGAAATAGTTCTCAAACGGTTCTGGTTGTTCCAATACCTTCGAACCGAAGCAGCGTCGAAGCGCGCTGTCGAAATGAACAATCATTTGGGTGAGGTCGCAAAAGTTGGTCCGTCTTTCAAGCTTGGAGTTCGAGATGCCGTCATTATGGCAATGCATACCTTCGCTCAAGAGATGCACATAATTGATGACATGAGGGTATGTTTGGTGAAGAACTCAAGCAGTTTGCCATTCATCACATCAGACGACCCAGCCGTTATCACTAACAGATGGTTCTTGTATGACCGAAGACATCTAGGACATACATTTGGCCTGCAAAGCGCCGGTGTGCTTCTAGTCATGCCAGTATCGCCAAAGTTGGTATTTATCGCATACGACCCTGATGTTTATGCGATTTCAAAAATATCCGGCATCGCGAATACAAGGAAAGTGGGTGACGTTCGTTCCATTAATCAGCTACAAATTTTGAATTGCAGGGCAAATGTATTTCCTGGTCCGACCTACGACTCAACAGTCTTATATAATGAATATCAATCACACAAAGGTCGCAGGCTACCAACACGACATGTACTACACTATTCGGTCTTAGATAAAGTAGAAGGCCAATACAAACGTTATCGAGTGGTAGATAGTCCGGAGGAAGTGGACCATCAGGATGCTTTGGTGCACATGCAAGCTCTTTTCCCGAAGCCGGATTCGTGGCCTATGTTTTTGCATTGGCGAAGAAAAGGTTTTGGCTGCACTAACGGTACTGGCATGGGCTGTATTCGTCGTTCTCAGATTCAAGGGATTGGCGGCCCATCGTTTGAAAAGATGTATACGAGACATTAAAGCAATATGCCTAACCAGCGGGTCAACCTGACCGCGGGAACGGTGGCGGCGCTGGCGCGGCAAGTGTAGGTGGCGCGGTCAGGTTACCCAAAATGTTATCGGATATGGATATGTCGGGTTACGCTCCGCGAACCAGATCTACGAGACTTTTTCATGGCACATTCACCCCAGCTGGGAATAGTCAAATCAACCGTTTTATTCAAACAAAC
>DDWW01000021.1 GCA_002347085.1 Desulfobulbaceae bacterium UBA2276
TACGAGATCGTATGGGTTCAGGGGTGGCGGTATTGGGTGGGGTGATCAAGGACAAGGTGGCACTCTTGGCCATTGTCTCTCAGGATCTCACCGAAAAAATATCGGCTGGGGTCTTGGTGGGCAAGATTGCCGCCATGGTTGGCGGTAAGGGCGGCGGCAGGGCGGATATGGCCCAGGCCGGCGGTCCTATGGTCGATAAATTAAAGGGGGCAATTGCTTCTGTCTCAGCTTGTGTGCAAGAAATCATGGGAGAGTAAGTGTGACTGGCATCTTGTGCTGTTTTGCCATCCCGATCACGACATTATTTGCTCATAAAGTGCTCAGCAAAAACAAGAAAAAGGTTGAAAAAGGGCCGCAAAAGGACTGTCCTTGCTTGAAAAAGAATGAGTCGAAATACATTATAAAAAAGTTGACATGCTTTATTTTATGATGTACAACCGACCTTCGTATTGTGAATCATCATTCATTTTGAGTGAAATTTTTAAAGATTTTAGAGGAATGGGAGCGTATTAAAATGATTACAATAGATATCACCATGGTGATTCAGATAGTAAACATGTTTGTTTTGATGTTTCTGCTGAACGGAATTATTTATAAGCCGGTGCGTAAAATATTAAGTGATCGTGCCCTTAAGTTGCAGGGGATGCGGGACGATGTCGAAAAGTTGCAGGATAATGCGCGTCGTCGGCAGGAAGAAGTAGATAAAAAGATGGCAGTAGCATCCGGCAAGGCGAAAGCGGCCCTGGATTCAGCTCGGGCCGGGGCTCAGGCCGCCGGGGATGAAAAATTGGCGGCAATCAAGGCTGAGGCCGATGCTGAAAAAGATACGCAGTTGGCAGAGGTGAAGGTGCAGATTGTGAATGCTGGTAAAGAGCTTCAGGCTAATCTGGATGGTTTCGCCACTGCCATGGCCGGTAAAATTCTGGGAAGGAGTCTCTAAAATGAAAAGGGTGAAGCGGATAGCCGGATTTGCCAACAAGAGTGTCCTGGTTGCAGCGGCACTTTGGCTCACCTTGGCTGTGGGCAGTGTCTGGGCATCTGATGCTGTTCAGGGCGCAGGGGCGCAAGTAGGGGATCACGCGGCCGCTGTGGCCGGGCAAGAAACAGATGCGGGAGCGGTTGCCGGTGGTCATGGAGAAATGGCCGCAGAGGCGCATGGTGCTGTTGCCGGACACGTAAAGCCTAGCAGCCTTTCGCCGGCTAAATTGAAAGACCTGGGGCTCAGGGTGATGAACTTTATCGCCCTGATGATCATCCTGATCAAATTTGGTGCCAAGCCCATTGGTGCCGCCTTGTCTGGTCGGCGCAAGCAGGTCAAAGAAGAGCTGGATACTATTCAGGCCAAGAAGGCCGAGGCCGAGCGTTCATACAAAGACTTTTCTGCCAAGCTGGCCTCGGTTGAAAAAGATGTTGATCAGATAGTTGAGAAGGCAATCGCCCAGGCCGAGATCGAAAAGGTCAAGATCATTGAGCGGGCAGAAAAGGCGGCTGAAGATATCAAGCGTCAGGCCCAGATGGCCGTGGCCAATGAAGTAACTGCGGCCCGGCGGATGTTGAAGAATGATGTTGCCGATCAGGCGGCAATTATGGCTGAGTCATTGATCATGAAGAATCTGACCGCTGATGATCAGGTCAAGATTGTGGAAGATTACTTAGATAAGGTAGGGGCCATCCAGTGAAACAGACAATCCTAGCACGACGATATGCCAAGGCGCTTTTTGCGGTTGGCAAGGAAGAAGGGAAATTTGAGGAGTACAACGAGGTGCTGCGGGGTGTTGCTGGTTTATATAACTCGCATCCAGAAGTGGGTGATGCCCTGACGAATCCGCTCTATCCTTTAGATATCCGTCAAAAGGTCATGGCAGGCATGGTGGCGTCCATGGGTGTTGAAAAAGTCATGGCCAATTTTCTTAACCTGCTGGTGGAGAAAAAACGGGCGGCAATTCTTCCTGAGGTCGCGGAAGAGTATGGCGTCATGGTTGATAATGAAAAAAATGTCAGTCACGGTACGGTGGTCTCGGCCATTGAATTAAGTGAGGCATTGCAGGGCAAGATTCGGGCAACATTAGAAAAGCTTACTGGCAAGAAGGTGGAGCTGAAAACCAGCGTTGATCCTTCAATTATTGGTGGCATTATTGCCAAGGTCGGGGATTTGGAACTGGACGGAAGTATCAGAACGCAACTTGCAAGTTTAAAAGATTCCATCAAGGGGAGAGAATAGAAATGCAAATCAGAGCAGAAGAAATCAGTCAGATTATCAAGGATCAGATTGGCGGGTATGAGACCAGTATTGACCTGAACGAGACCGGAACCGTAATCTCTGTTGGTGACGGTATTGCCCGTGTTTATGGGGTTCAGAACTGCATGGCCATGGAGCTTCTTGAATTTCCTGGTGGTATCATGGGTCTTGCCCTGAACCTTGAGGAAGACAATGTAGGGTGCGCGATACTCGGCAGCGTCCGGGGGATCAAGGAAGGAGATATCGTTAAACGTACCGGTAAAATTGCTGAGGTTCCCGTTGGCCCAGCCATGGAAGGACGCGTTGTTGACGGTATCGGGTACCCCATTGATGGCCAGGGTCCAATCAATACCACCGAGACCTCAAAAATTGAGGTTATTGCCCCTGGCGTTATTGCCCGTAAGGGTGTGCATCAACCCTGTTATACCGGAGCCAAGGCCGTTGATGCCATGACCCCGGTTGGCAAGGGACAGCGGGAGCTGGTCATTGGCGATCGTCAGATCGGTAAGACCGCTCTTTGTGTTGACGCGATCATTGCCCAGAAAGAAACCGGCGTTCATTGTATCTATGTAGCCGTTGGTCAGAAGAAATCCACAGTAGCCCTCGTTGTTGAGGCCCTGCGTAAACACGGTGCCATGTCTTACACCACCGTGGTTGCGGCCTGTGCCTCTGATCCAGCCCCCATGCAGTATGTCGCCCCCTTCGCCGGTACCTCCATGGGTGAGTATTATCGGGATAAAGGCGAGCACGCCCTGATCATCTATGATGATCTCTCTAAACAGGCCGTTGCCTATCGTGAGCTTTCCCTGCTTCTTCGTCGCCCACCAGGTCGTGAAGCCTATCCCGGCGATATTTTCTTCAACCATTCCCGTCTGCTTGAGCGTTCTTCCAAGTTGAGTGATGCCTTGGGCGCCGGTTCTCTGACCGCCCTGCCGATCATTGAGACCCAGGCTGGTGACGTTTCCGCCTTTATTCCTACCAATGTTATTTCTATTACTGACGGACAGGTTTACCTGCAGCCGGATCTCTTTTTCGCAGGTGTTCGGCCGGCGATCAATGTTGGTCTTTCAGTTTCCCGTGTTGGTGGTTCTGCCCAGGTAAAGGCCATGAAACAGGTAGCCGGTACCTTGCGCCTTGATCTGGCCCAGTATCGTGAGCTGGCTGCCTTTGCCGCCTTCGGTTCTGATCTTGATGCCGCCACCCAGGCCCAGTTGACTCGTGGTGAGCGTCTGGTTGAGATCCTCAAGCAGCCCCAGTATCAGCCACTGCCTATGCAGAAACAGGTAGTCATTCTTTATGCGGGCGCAAACGGATACCTTGATACCCTGCCGGTTAATACCCTCAGGGATTACGAGAACGAACTGTATAACTATATTGAGTCCAATGATCCTTCAATCTTTGCTGATCTCAAGGCCCAGGAGGTCTTTACCGATGAGATCAAGGCCAAGCTCAACAAGGCCCTGACTAATTTTGGCGCAACCTTCAAAGCAACCAAAGGTATCAATTAAAGGTATCAACAAGAGAGGCTAAAGTTCTGCCATGGCGAGCTTAAAAGATATTAAGAACAAGATTGCGGGCGTTAAGAAGACGGCGCAGATTACCAAGGCCATGAATATGGTGGCTTCGGCTCGTCTGCGCGGTGCCCAGACGAAGATGGAGTCTTTTCGACCCTATTCTTCCAAGTTTGAAGAGGCGATGTCTAATTTGTCAGGAGGGGCCAATATCGGGGCCTTTCCCTTGATGGAGATCCGAAATGTATCCACCGTGGAAATCGTGGTGGTTACCTCTGATCGTGGCCTGTGTGGGTCTTTCAATGCCAATATCAACAAACTTGCCCTGAAAAAAATGCATGCCTATGAAGCGGAAGGTAAGAAAGTGAGCTTCGTTTGTGTCGGCAAGAAAGGGTTTCAGGCCTTGAAGAAGACCGGCAAGGTCAGAAAATCCTACACTGATATCATGGCATCGTTTCAGATGTTCCATGCCCGGGAGATTGCCCAGGATGTCGCGGACAACTTTGTGAAGGGCAGTGCTGATAAAGTAGAAGTCCTGTATGGACATTTCAAGTCAGTAGCCGTGCAACAGCCGGCCGCTCAGGATATGCTGCCGGTGCGGCCGCTTGCTGAAGCCCCAGGTACGGCCAAGAAAGCGATGAGTGGTGATTATATCTATGAGCCTTCCACCGAAGAGATCATGGATGTGATGCAGCCCCTTTATTTGAATGTTATTTTGTATCACGCCATGCTTGAGGTTGGTGCCAGTGAGCATGCGGCACGGATGACGGCCATGGATAATGCCACGTCCGCCTGTCGTGATATAGTAAGCAACCTGACCTTGGTGTATAATAAGGCCCGTCAGGCTGCGGTTACTGGTGAGTTGATGGATATCGTTGGTGGCGCTGAAGCCCTTAAGGGATAAGAGACCATTACCAATTTTAAGACTTTTAAGACTTTAAGGAGGGGTGAATCCCTATGAGTGAGCAGATCGTTGGAAAAATCATCAAAGTAATTGGTCCGGTTGTTGACGTTGAATTTCAGCCCGGTAAATTGCCCAGTATCATGAATGCGCTGTTTGTCAGCAATCCTGGCATTTCAAATGAAGCGGACAATCTGGTTATCGAGGTTGCCCAGCATTTGGGTGACAATGCCTGTCGTTGTATTGCCATGGATGCCACCGATGGTCTGGTGCGCGGCATGGAGGCACGCGATAGCGGCAAGCCCATCACCATTCCGGTAGGAACTCCGGCCCTTGGTCGGATCATGAACGTTGTCGGTCGTCCCGTTGACGGACTGGGTCCGATTAGTTCTGAGAAGACCATGTCCATTCATCGTGAGGCGCCGCTGTTTACCGAGCAGGACACCGAGGTGCGGGTGCTTGAGACCGGAATCAAGGTTATCGACCTTCTGGTTCCCTTCCCGTTGGGTGGCAAGATGGGTCTGTTTGGTGGTGCTGGTTGCGGTAAGACCGTTATCATGATGGAGATGGTTAACAATATTGCCCAGCATCATGGCGGAATCTCAGTATTCTGCGGTGTTGGTGAGCGGACCCGTGAAGGAAACGATCTGTATCAGGAGATGAAAACATCAGGTGTTCTGCCTAAGGCCGCCTTGGTCTATGGTCAGATGACCGAGCCTCCCGGAGCTCGTTCTCGGGTGGCCCTCACCGGTCTGACCGCTGCCGAGTATTTCCGTGATGAAGAGGGCCAGGACGTGCTCTTCTTCGTTGATAATATCTTCCGTTTTACCCAGGCTGGTTCCGAGGTTTCCGCCCTTCTTGGCCGTATTCCTTCTGCTGTTGGGTATCAACCAACTCTGGCCACTGACCTTGGCGCCCTGCAGGAGCGTATTACCTCCACAACCAAGGGTTCCATTACCGCGGTTCAGTGTGTTTATGTACCGGCGGATGACTTGACCGATCCAGCGCCTGCCACCACCTTTGCCCATCTTGATGGTACCGTTGTTTTGTCCCGTCAGATCGCTGAGCTGGGAATCTACCCGGCGGTTGATCCTCTTGACTCCACCTCGCGTATTCTTGATCCAAACGTTGTAGGTCAGGAACATTATGACGTGGCCCGCGGGGTTCAGATCACTCTGCAGAAGTATAAAGACCTTCAGGATATTATCGCCATCCTTGGTATGGACGAGTTGTCTGAGTCCGATCAGCTTCTGGTTGGCCGGGCCCGTAAGGTCCAGCGTTATCTGTCACAGCCCTTTACCGTTGCTGAGGTATTTACCGGTATGGATGGAAAGTTTGTTAAGGTTGCGGATACCGTTCAGGGATTCAAGGCGATTCTGGAAGGGAAGTATGATGATATGGCCGAGAACTCCTTCTACATGGTTGGTCCCATTGAAGAGGCTCTGGCCAAAGAAGCAGCAGCCAAGGCGAAGGCATAAGCAGCTTGCCCCGCTTAGTAGGCACCGTTACGAAAAATAATCATTATATTTTCTAACCATTTCGTTACGGTGCCTTATGTCGTTCACGGCATTTCAATGTTTCAGTTACTTTATTACAACGGTTTACGTGTAAGAGGTCAATTCAATGGCTCAACAAATACGACTTGAAGTAGTTACTCCCAATGGTGCTGTCGTCAGTGAAGATGTCGATATCGTCAATGCACCAGGGTATGGTGGTGATTTTGGTGTGCTTGCCAATCATGCTCCCTTTCTTTCCACTATCAGAACCGGTCTCCTGAGCTATGAGCAGGGAAAGAAGCGCGCAAATCTCATGATCAGCGGCGGATTCTGTGAGGTATCCAATAACAAGATTACCTTTCTCGTGGAGAGTGCTGAGCTTGGGAAACAGATTGACGTAGATCGGGCGCTGCGGGCCAAGGAACGTGCCGAGCAACGTCTTGCCAAGGCGACTCAGCATGATGACCTGATCAATAGAACCCGAGCTGAGGCGGCATTGCAACGCGCATTGGCGCGGATGAAGGTCTCGAAAATGTCTTGATTCCTCGTCAAATCAGTGATAAAAAAGGTCGTCCCTTGCAAAGGGGAGGGCCTTTTTTTTTTATGACGCGCACGGTATGATTCCACGAGGGTATCATCCAACCTTACTCAAGAACATCAAGGGGAGTTATGAAGACACAAGAACGTATGGCTATAGCCAGGCAGATGCCGGAAGAACTGCCTGTCTCGGAGCGAATTACCAATTTTAATGAAATAGTGGCTGGTTACTCCCTGGAGACTGCCATCCTCGAGGCCAATCGTTGTCTGCAGTGCAAAAAACCAGGCTGTCGGGACGGCTGTCCTATTCATAACGATATCCCTGGATTTCTTGCCCTGCTTCGTGATAATGAGATCGAACAAGCGTATTGGAAGATCAGGGAGACTTCTTCCATGCCTGCCGTCTGTTCGCGGGTTTGCCCCCATGAGTTCCAGTGTGAAGGCTCGTGTGTCAGAGGGAAAGGCAAAGGCCAGGCCGTGGCCATTGGGATGCTTGAGCGCTTTATTGTCGATTGGATGGTCGCTCAGAACAAGAACATGTCAAGTCCCTGTGCCCTGCCGGTTGCCAAAAAAGTCGCAATTGTTGGATCAGGACCAGCTGGGATGTCTGTTGCCTACTATCTGTCCCATAAAGGGATTTCCTGCACGGTCTTTGAAACCCTCTCTGAATTTGGAGGGATGTTGACTGTAGGCATTCCCGCCTTCCGACTGCCTCGTGCAATCATTCAGGCAGAATTTGATGCCTTGAAAAATTGCGGGGTGACGATTGTTAAGGGGGTGACTATTGGTCGAGACAAGAGCCTGGCCGACCTGAAAGCTGAAGGCTTTGACGCGATCTTTCTCGGGGTAGGGGCCCATGCCAGTCGTAAATTAGGTCTGGACAATGAGGAGAATACCCAGGGGGTAATGCATGGGGTTGACTATTTACGCCGCATCAATCTGGGGGAAAAGATAGATTTGGGGAAGAAAGTAGTCGTGGTTGGGGGCGGTAATGTGGCCATTGATGTGGCCCGTACTGCGCTCCGGCTTGGCTCTTCTGATGTCTTTATCCTCTATCGCCGCTCGAAGGATGAAATGCCCGCCTCCCGGGCTGAGGTGCATCACCTTGAAGAAGAGGGAGTACGGATCGAGATGCTGGCCGCCCCGGTGAAGATTCTCTCTGAAAACGGAAAATTAGTCGGGGTCGAGTGTGTGCGCATGGAGTTGGGCGAGCCAGATTCCTCGGGCCGAAGACGGCCGGTGGTGCAGGAAATGTCCAATTTTGTCATTAAGGCCGATTCCATAATTCCTGCCATCAGTCAGAATGTCGATCATACGGCGGATAAAGGGATGGAATTTAATCTCACGAGGTGGGGTACCTATGAAACCGACCCCTTGACCTTGCAAACCTCTGTGGATTGGGTCTTTGCTGGTGGCGATAACGTATTGGGCCCTCAGACAGCCGCAAAGGCAGTGTATCAAGGCAAGGTCGCTGCCGAATCGATTGAACGCTTTTTGTCTGGTCAGGACTTGATGACCGACCGGCAGTTTCTCTGTCAGTTGGAAGGATAAAAACAAAGAGCGGCCTCAGATTATNNATAATCTGAGGCCGCTCTTTGTTTTATGGTATCGCTTGTTAGACTTGATGGGCCACGTGTCACCACTTCTGCTCAATGTCCTCTTTTGAACGACCTTGATCAGGACCTTGAGCATCGTGGCCTGCGTTTTGCCCCTGCTACGCTGCTGACCTTGTCATTCTGTCCTTTCTCTGTTCCCCTGTTGCTTGGATCTCCCTTCCTTTCGTTTCCATTTTTCCAGCCTCTTATTCCATTTCTCAATCAAGCGTTCACTTCGTCGAATGCGCTGCGCCGCTCCTCACCGTACTCATTGTACTGTGCTTCGTTGCGGCTCGCTTTTCTCCTCGTGTACATCTTGATTGAGAAATGGAATTAATATCACGTCTCGTCTGCCCTCCAGAACATCAAGGAAAGTGGGGGAAAGGGTCATATGTAACCTGTGGTTACATATGACCCTTTTTGCATGGCTGTTCATGGCAGTCCCGCAAGGGTATTTTCTGTCAATTGCTTTTAAAAATCAAAGAGATAAGTGGTGTGACGCCGAGCATTAGGGACATGGCATAAAGATTGCTTTAGAAAAGGAAGAGTGACCAAGGGTGCCAATATTCCTTATGAGCACTTCCGCGCCGTTATTCATACCCAAGGCCCATGTGTTAAAAGGGAGCGCATGTTCTTGTGCGCATCAATGTTGGGGATCAAAAACAGATAACTGGGACAAGGGAGCGAAGAGTAAAATTTGCTTCTGTCTGTTATCTGAAACATAAATTACCCAGAAAAGTATCCTGGGAATTAAAAAAAATTTTTACCACCAAGTAAGGAGTAAAAGAATCATGCAAAAAAAATTGTATCACTTCGCCCTGATAGGAACTATGGCCTCTGTGTTTTTATTCAATGTCCCTCTCTTCGCATCCGAGACAGATGACCGTATCGAATCATCTGCTCAACAGTCGTATGTGTTCAGAACCTACCTCAAGGGTGATGATATTAAAATCCAGTCCAAGGATGGCCTTGTCATCTTGACAGGGACTGTTTCTGGTGAGTCCCACAAAGCATTGGCCAGAGACACTGTTGCCGGTCTGCCTGGGGTTAAAGACGTGGATAACAAACTGGAAGAGAAAGGAGATATTCCTGCCTTGTATACCGACGCCTGGCTCATTACCAAAGTGAAATCTACCTTATTGTTTCATCGGAATTTAAGCGCCACCGAGACTGAGGTTTTAGCAGAGAATGGCACCGTTATTTTGCGTGGTGAGGCCACCAGTGCGGCCCAGAGGGATCTGGCGACGGAATACGCCAAGGATGTGGAAGGCGTCAAGGTCGTTAAAAATGAGATGACAGTGACAACTGCCGCCTTGAAGTCAGGCACAACGATGGGGCAGAAGATGGATGCCGTGGGCGAATTGATTGATGATGCATCTATCACCGCCCTGGTTAAGACGACGTTGCTGAGTCATCGTTCGACCAGTGCCCTCAATACCACGGTTGAGACCAAAGATGGTATGGTCAAATTGGGCGGTAAGGCCAAGAACGCGGCCGAAAAGGATCTCGCCTCGAAAATCGTGGTTGATGTACATGGCGTAAAGAGCGTGTTCAACAATATGACTATTGAGAACGCTCAACCAAACCAACCAGACCAACCTAAGAAGAAGGCTGCTATCGAAGGTTGTTAATTGGCAGTCAATCATACTCCGAGTGAATTGAAACCAATGCACTCGGGGTTGTGCATCATTTTTAACGGGAGGATGAATCATGTCACTTGGCACAATTTTACTCATAATTCTGATATTGGCGCTTTTGGGAATAATTCCAATCTGGCCACATAGCCGATCATGGGGGTATGGGCCCAGTGGCGGGGTCGGGCTGATAGTGCTTATTATTGTGATTTTGCTCCTATTAGGCAGGCTATAAGTCAACTCATAAAAAACAACACCCGTCGCCCGTAACAAACCACATCTTAGGTGGAACGCTGCGTTTGATGCTGCTTGATAAATGAAATATCAATACCGGAAGGGCTGGCGTAGATGTGAATATTGAAGAGCATAGAGAGATAACTGAGCTGTAGCGGCTCTGTTGTCAGGAAAAAAACTAAATTTAAGGAGATTCTATAACATGGCAACTACACAAGATGATTCTAAGACATTGACCCAGGAAATGCAGAATATTATGGACCATGCCCATGCGCTCGTAGATGCTACTTCCGGAGAACTGGACGACCGCATCAAGTCTGCCAGAGCTGCCCTGAAGGAACGTCTGGACTCAGTCAAGGGCGACTATGGTAAGCTTGAAGCCCAAATTATAGACAAGGTTCAGGCTGCTGATGAGTTTATTCATGTAAAACCATATTATGCTATCGGCACCACTTTTGTCGCCGGCCTGCTTTTGGGCTGGTTTATGTCCAGGAAATAGCATGGACAGATTGCCATTGATTATTTCCGGATTCTCAGGGGGGGCTGGCCGGTTCGGCGGAATAGTCATCCAAATTCTCCAGGATCGTTTGGAGCTCCTGGCTTTGGAGCTGCGTGAGGCCAAGATTCGTTTTGTCCAAGCATTGCTTCTGGCCTGCATGGGTGTGGTCTTTTCTCTGCTCGGGCTTCTCTTGCTGGTTCTGGCTGGTTTATATGTCTTGGCACCAGAATGGAGGCTTTTTGGACTTCTTTCAGTGGCCATGCTCAGTGTGCTGGCGGGGGTGATTGTCTTTATTATCTTGAGCAGGCATCTGGAACGAAAAACATTGGCCTTTGACCAGAGCCTGGCTGAACTGAAAAAGGATACGACATGTTTCTCGACCAAGAACTGAAAAAGATTCAGGAGGACAAAAACCGCCTGGCTATATGTTGTGACCTGCACCGCCGTTTGGTTCATCTCGAGGTCGAGGATTTCTGGACCGGTGTGCGTCGTACGTTTTCGAATCTGACCTTGGGCTTGGCCGTGGTCGAGCAGATTTTCAAGTTTCTGCGTGAGCGTAAAGGTCGTCGTTAGGGCCTGGCCGCAAGAAGCAGGACAAGGAAAGAAAAAACCGTGATGTGTGGGGTCAACAAAATGAAGAAGTTACTTTCTGGAACATTGCTTTTGGCGCTGGTACTTGTATCTCCGCAGCCAATGATAGCAGGGGTAGATGTAGGTATTAGTATCTCTCTGCCTCTACCCATTGTCTTCATTGCCCCGCCTGAGTTGATAGTGCTGCCTGAGACGAATGTCTATGTCATCCCTGACATAGACGAGGAGATCTTTTTTTACAATGGTTGGTGGTGGCGTCCGTGGGAAGGACGTTGGTATCGCTCGCGTGACTATAGTTCTGGCTGGAGCTACTATTCGAACGTCCCCTCTTTTTATAGGCAGATACCCTCAAGCTGGAGGAGTGATTATCGGGAGCATCGTTGGAGAGGGCATCAATGGAATTACCAACACATACCTCACCAGCAAGTACAGCATAACTGGCAGGGCTGGGAAAAGAGCAGGTATTGGGAGAAACAAAAAACCTGGGGCGTTCAAGGTTTGCAACGTCAACAGTCTCAACCACACTTAAAAGCTGTGAAACCACAACACCAGAAGACAGATCAAAAACAGAGAAAGGCGGGTAATTCACAACCTTCACAGCAGCGACAGGGAAAGCATTCAAAAGGGGGAGAAAAACACCATGGAAAATAGGACAATAAAAGGTTCCCTGAATCTCTCAACGATGTAAACGGTATGAAGAGCGTGAAGATCCCCGTGGCTATCCATTTGTTCACAGAGCTTCTACCGGCTTGCCGTGGATTTATTGCAAAGTAGGATATTATAAACAAAATTAACTCTATAAAGGAAAGGCCAAATGAAAACAACCGTCATTCTTGGCATTATGCTTATTGTTCTGGGGGTCGTGGCCTTTGGGTATCAAGGGATCACGTATACAACCAAAGAAAAAGTCGTCGATCTCGGTCCACTGCAAATGACTGCGGAGACCGAGAAAACCCTGCCGTTGCCGCCGATCGTTGGAGCTCTTGCGCTTGTGGGCGGTATTGTGTTGCTGGTTGTGGGAAAGAAACAAGGCTGAGTGGTTAGGCAAACACTACAATGGAGGAATAGCATGAAAAGCAAAAGCATCACGTCCTTTTTTTTTGGGTTAAGCCTGTTCCTTGCCATGCCGTTGATATCGAGGGCAAGTGAGCTTCCACCACCGGGCAGCAATCCACTCTCGGCGGTCCTTAAATCGGTGGAAGGACAGTCATTGGGCGTCATCACGAGCGCCGATTTCGACGATGGGTGGTGGGAGGTTAAGGTCTGCAAAGCACATGCTTGCCAGAAACTTTACATCGATCCAAAGTCCGGTGAGGAGAAACGCCAGAGGGAAGCAGATTCTGATGAAATACCACCGGAGAACGCCATGCTGCTCTCAACGATCATTCAGTCCGTTGAAGCCGGCGGGCTGGGGATCATAACGGAAGTTGATTTCGATGATGGGTTCTGGGAAGTCGATCTTCGCAAGGATGGCCGAGAGATCGAGCTGGCTATCGATCCGAGGACTGGAGAGACAAGACGTTGAGTGAGCGGAGCAATCCACAAACTGCCTACTGCCTAACATTACGCTCAAGCGGAGCTGAGCATTCAGCTTATCTCTACGTTCGACAGAATACCAGAGAGTAATGAATAAAAAATAGGTAAACCACCGGCTCAGCCGGTGGTTACTTACTGACTCCGGAAACTATCCAGTCGATGCCGGCAACATGTTATAATAATAGAAAAAAGGATACACAATGAAAGCAATGTCTACGCCGCTCTTAGTAGAGAAGAAGGCAAAATTGATGCTCAAGGGCCTTGTCCTGGCACTTGTTTTGTTCTTCCCGCACCAGGACGCGACGGCAGGTCAAGCGCCGGTTGACCTTGGATCGGCTGAAAGTTTTGTGCTTCTGGCAAAATCAGGAATTACAACCACGGGAGTCACCGCAATTACCGGAAATATTGGAGTTAGTCCAATTGATTCAACTGCCATAACGGGATTCGGACTGATACTGGATAGCTCGGGCAAATTTTCAACATCGTCTCTCGTTACCGGAAATATATACGCCGCCGACTATGCAGATCCAACTCCAGTGAACTTGACCACTACCATAGGCGACATGGCCATTGCGTACACTGATGCCGCCGGGAGGACATTACCCGATTTCACGGAACTTGGCGCCGGAGACATCAGCGGGAAGAACCTTGCTCCCGGCCTCTACAAGTGGGGCACCGGGCTCTTAATAGATCTTACGGGTGTTACTCTCACGGGTGGCGCAAATGACGTCTGGATCTTCCAGATAGCAGGCAACCTCACCGTAAACAACGGTGCCATTGTTACTCTGGCTGGCGGTGCACAGGCCAAGAACATATTCTGGCAGGTCGCTGGCGGCACAGGAGTGGCTATCGGAACGACGGTTCAGTTTAAAGGGATTATATTGGCAGAAAAAGGTATTACATTCAACACTGGAGCAACGCTGACCGGCAGTGCGTTGGCACAGACCAATATTACATTAATTGCCAACACCCTTACCTTAGATGCCAACACCCTTACACTGCAACCATGGCACAAATTCCCATGGCCGATGTTTGTACCAGCTATCACTGGAAGGAAGATATAGAGGAAGCACAATGAAAACAATATATACATTGTTCCTGGCAGGGCAGAGGGCAAAATGGATGTTAATGGGCCTTGTCCTGGCTTTCCTGTCCTTCCCGTACCAAGACGCGAGAGCAGGGCAAGCGCCGGTTAACCTTGGATCGGCCGACTCTTTTGCGGTTCTGGCCTTCAATACTATTACCAACACCTCTGGCGGCCGAATTAATGGAGATGTCGGGGTGTCGCCAGGTACTGCCTTTGATGCTGGAGTTCCGCCAGTAACAGTGAATGGGGAGATACACCTGGGCGATCCTGTCGCAGCCCAGGCCCAGGCTGACTTGACTGCCGCGTATAACAATGCCGCCGGGCGGCCAGGTGCCATCTCAGCTACCGCAGATATAGGCGGCCAGATCTTGATCCCTGGCCTCTATCAGGCTCCGGTCTCGCTTGCCATTACAGGGAATCTTACGCTTGATGCCCAAGGCGACCCGAATGCGGTCTGGATCTTCCAGATGGCATCCACGCTCACCGCGGCAACCAACAGCCAGGTGATTCTGATTAACGGTGCCCAGGCCCGCAATATCTTTTGGCAGGTCGGCAGCTCAGCGACTCTGAAAACGAATTCTGTCGTCAAAGGGAACATCCTGGCGGCTGCTTCAATCACGCTGCAGACAGGTGCAAGGCTTGATGGCAGAGCGTTGGCACGTGATGGTGCAGTTACTTTAGACAATAATATTGTTACAAGACAGCCATGGCACAAATTCCCATGGCCGATGTTTGTGCCAGCTATCACCAGGATGGGGAAATAGAAACATTGAACTTGGCAGAGGGTATGATGAAGAAAAAATATGTGATTGGCAACTGGAAATGCAACAAGGGGATTGAAGAGGCCCGGAACTGGTTTACTGAGTTTGCCAGGCAGTATCGTCCGGTGGAGGGGTTGACGATCGTCGTTGCCCCTTCCTTTATCTGCCTGCCCTCTCTGTCTCAATATGTGCAGGTCCTGGGCCTTGAAAATGTGTTTCTGGCGGCCCAGGATATCTCACCTTTTCCCAAGGGTTCCTATACCGGGGCGGTGGCGGCAGATATGGTCAAGGATCTGGTTGATTATGTGATAATCGGCCATTCCGAAAGGAGGCGCTATTTTCATGAGACCGATCAGGATGTTGCCGGCAAGGTGAGCGAGGCGGTGGATGTGGGGCTGATTCCCATTATTTGCCTGGACCAGCCTTATGCCGTGTCGCAACTTCTGGCCTTGCAGGACATTGACAGCGAGGAGATGGTTCTTGCCTACGGCCCGGTGGATGCGATGACGGTCAGAATTCCCGAGACACCGATCAAGGCCGTGGAAACCGTTCGGGCTATCTCCCGGATCCAGCCGGATAGGCCGGTGGTCTATGGCGGCTCCCTTGAACCTGATAACGTTAAGGATTTTATTCAGGTACCGGAGTTGGCCGGACTGTTTGTCGGTCAGGCCAGTCTGGAGGTTGATTCGTTTCTGGCCATCTGTAAGCAGATGGCCGTGGCCATGCAGGGGAAAAGGGCTGACATATAAATTTTCAAATTAAATATCTACAATCTTCGAACCGGATATTAATGAGTTGTTGTGGCTATGGCCTCAAATTGAACAACTCTCCTTGAGAAGGAACTCACCATGATAAAGCGATCACTAATGGTGTCTGTCGTGGCCACCATCCTCTCTTTGCAAGCTGGTTTCGTGTTGGCGGCTGATCAAATACCAGTCCGGAAACAGGCTCAAATACAACAGCAAGAGCAGATCTTTGGCACCCAACTTATGACCCAAAAAGAGCGCAACGAATATCGCGCCAAAATGGGTGATGCAAAAAATGATAAAGAGCGAGAGCAGATCCGCTCGAAACATCATAAGCTTATGATGATTCGAGCGAAGGCACGCGGCGTGACCTTGCCCGACGAGCCCCCTGTGAGAGGTGGTCGGGCTGGCGGGAATAGTGGCCGCTGATCAGGGTTATATTTATTAACACTGTGTTTCTCCACATCTGAAACGTCGGGGTTATTTTTACATGATGGTTGAGATGTATCCAGAAGATGAAAGATTGAGGATATCAAGAGAGCCAATGATGATCATGGTCAGGATAATCATAAATGTGCTGCCGGAAAAACAAAAGGAAGTTTTGCTCACCCTGCTTTCCTTGATGAAGTTGCCTGAAAAGGAAAAGGGCTGCCTGAGCTATGGTATCTACGCTGATATTGAAGACGAAAACGTTTTCAACCTGATTTCGGAATGGCAGACCCGTCAACATCTGGATCAGCATATGAGATCCGACAGATTCAGCGTGTTGCTGGGAATAAAGAGCCTTCTTGCCGAACCGGTGAAAATTCAGATAGTGACGGTCTCAGATTCTGAAGGAATTGAGGCTGTTCATTCCGTAAGAAAAAAAAGAAATTGATTTTCCTGATTCACGCGGAAAGAAGCCTGGTGATCTGGAATTCCCTGACAACGATACACCGGTACTGCCTCCCGAACAAAAAAAACAGCCAATATGTTGGATACACGACTGATTTTCGCGCCAGATCGTCGGAGGCAGTCCTGGCGGCCATGGAGGAGAGGACCCAATCATGAGCGATGAAGCCAAGATCAAGGGCATGGGATCGATACTGCACACGCAGGGAGTCGCCTTCCGTGTGTGGGCGCCCCATGCGCAGCTGGTATCCGTCATTGGATCCTTTAATGACTGGAATAATACCAGGCACCCCCTGCGAGCCGAGGAGAACGGCTACTGGTATGCCAATGTCGCCGAGGCTCATGTCGGTGATCAGTATCGGTTCCTCCTGTCCACGCCGAAGGGTGAGCTCAAACGCATCGACCCCTATGCCCGTGAGGTGACCAGTTCGGTCGGCAACGCCATCGTTCACGATCCGAGCTTTGACTGGCAAGGCGACGATTTTCAGCTTGTGCCGTGGAATGAGCTTGTCATCTACGAGTTGCATGTCGGCACCTTCAACGACCAGGAGGACGTCAACCATCCAGGCAAGTTTCCTTCGGTATCGGCGCGCTTGGGGCATTTGAAAAAGCTCGGCGTCAATGCGATCCAGATCATGCCGGTGGGCGAGTTTTCGGGAGAGCGGTCGTGGGGGTATAATCCTGCCCATATCTTTTCGGTGGAAAATGCCTATGGAGGCCCGTTGGCCTTCAAACAGTTTGTCAAGCACGCTCACCAGGAGGGCATTGCGGTGATCCTGGATGTTGTTTACAACCACCTGGGTCCAGGCGACCTCGATCTTTGGCAGTTTGACGGCTGGAGCGAGAATAATCGCGGCGGAATTTACTTCTACAATGACGACCGGGCCAAAACGCCTTGGGGGGAAACGCGGCCTGATTACGGACGCGGAGAGGTCCGCCAATATCTCCTCGATAACATCTTGATGTGGCTTGAGGAATACCACGTTGACGGTCTTCGCTTCGACTGCACCCAATTCATCCGCACCGTTGATGGTTCCGACGCCCAGGATCTGCCTGAGGGCTGGAGCCTGCTCCAATGGATCAACGACCGGATCGCGCAGAAATACCCTGGGCGGATCACGATTGCCGAGGATATGCAAAGTAACAAGTGGCTCACCAAGGACGTTGGCGCCGGCGGTGCCGGGTTCGGCTCGCAGTGGGATGCCACGTTCGTCCATCCTATCCGCCAGGCGGTGATCACCCCCGATGACGAGCAGCGGTCGCTTGGCGCCATCCGTGATGCCATCAGCTCCCGTTACAACGATGATGCCTTCGACCGGGTCATCTACAGCGAATCGCACGACGAGGTGGCAAACGGCCAGGCCCGCGTGCCGCAAGAGATCAGTCCGAAGGACCCTAAGGGCTGGTATGCGCAGAAACGTTCGACCCTGGCCGCCGCCCTGGTCTTCACGGCCCCCGGCATCCCCATGCTCTTTCAGGGCCAGGAATTCCTGGAAGGAGAATGGTTCCGTGATACGGTACCTCTGGATTGGGACCAACGTGACGAGTTCCACGGCATTGTTCGGTTGTACCGCGATCTCATCCGGCTACGGCTTAACCGTGATGGTTTTACCCGCGGCCTGTGCGGGCAGTCCACCGAGGTCTATCATCTGCACGATGAACGCAAGATCATCGCCTTCCATCGCTGGGATAAGGGCGGACCGGCGGACGATGTTGTGGTCGTCGCTAATTTCTTCCATGAGGCGCAGGATGGCTATGTCATCGGCTTCCCGGCTGCAGGAACCTGGAGGCTCCGTTTCAACAGTGATTGGCAGGGCTACAATGACGACTTCAGTAACCATCCGAGCGCGGATGTCATCGCCGAGGCGGGTGTCTGCGACGGGCTTCCTTGGCAGGCAGCGGTTTCCATTGGCCCTTACAGCGTGCTGATCTTTTCGCGATAAACCCCTCATGCGCTCTGTTGCCGTGGTGGTGAGTATCGGATGATATGATGAGAGATGTGGAAGCAAGGGGGCCGTTTAGCTAATCTCACCTTTGATCTCCACTCACACCTGGGAGATAAAAAAAAGGTTATATCTGACCATGGGTTAGATATAACCTTTTTTTATGGCTGTTAAGAATGATCTGTCACATCCTTCTTTAGCTATTTGTTCCACAAAAACGAGGTGATGTCTGGTGTGACGCTGAATGTAGGGAATCTGGCATAGAGGTTGCTTGATTAAAAGAAATGAAGAATGGCACCCTGTATTGAATCATCAGCGGCACCTTCATTACCAACCTCTTCCTGAGTTGGTTCATTTCCAGGACAGAGGGAAGCGGTCTGGCCGTGGAGTCTGGTCGTTCTCATCTGGGCTAATCAGTGAATTTTGTCGTATTACACAACCACAAAGCGAGGACATGTTATGTTGAAAATAAAGTTATCATTTGCCGTTGCCATATTGCTCTTGAATCAAAGTGCCTTTGCTGCTGATACTGCTCTGCCAGGCGCGGGCGGTCAGATTCAGCAGATTCCTCCTGTGCCTGTCCAGCAAAGAGCAGTTCCGGAAATCCGGATCGATCAAGGTGATGCCCCGGCCATCCCGGCTGTCGATAATGTAAAAATTCTGGTCAAGTCGCTCCATGTGACCGGCCAGGTGCTCTATTCCGAAGACGAACTGGTCGCGATCACTGGGTTCAGTCCGGGTGGCGAACTGACGCTTTCCGAGCTGCGCGGCTTGGCAGCAAAGATTGCTGACCATTACCACGCGAATGGGTATTTTGTAGCGCAAGCCTACCTGCCGCCGCAGGATATCAAGGACGGGGCCGTAACGATCGCTGTGCTTGAGGGACACTACGGCAGCGTCACCCTGCGTAACCA
Organism: Desulfobulbaceae bacterium UBA2276; assembly: GCA_002347085.1. Lineage (GTDB taxonomy): Bacteria > Desulfobacterota > Desulfobulbia > Desulfobulbales > Desulfocapsaceae > UBA2270. The sequence continues at coordinate 19,116 of DDWW01000021.1, forward strand.
GACAAACCTTTCAGATGGACTGGCGAACGGATTACTTGACGGCCCGGAAAGCGGAACCACGATTGAGATCGCCCCGCTTGAGACCCGACTCCTGTTGCTTTCCGATATTCCCGGTGTGAACGTGAATTCTACCCTGACTCCCGGCGCCTCGGTGGGCACATCCGACCTGATCGTTGATTTGACTCCGGGACAGCGGGTGACGGGGAGTGTTGAGGCCGACAACGCAGGTAACTACTACACCGGCAGGTATCGTATCGGGGCGACGGTGAATCTTAACAACCCGCTGGGCCTCGGGGATGTATTGAGCGTGCGTGGATTGACTTCGGGCTCCGGGATGAATTATGGCCGAGCGTCCTATCAGCTACAGTTAGGCAAGGCAACTGTGGGGGCAGCCTATGCTGCCATGGAATACGAGCTGGGCGAGGAGTTCGAAATCCTTGATGCCCACGGCACCGCCCAGATTGCAAGCGTTTACGGCAGCTATCCGCTGATCCGTTCACGCAACACCAATCTTTACGCCCTGGCCGGCTATGATTACAAGACTTTTCTCGACAAGGTGGACGCAACCTCGACGGTCACCGACAAGAATGTCCAAGTTGGAACGGGGAGCCTCGTCGGCAATCACCATGACGGTTTCGGTGGTGGCGGGCTGACCAGTTATTCGCTTACCGGCACTACCGGTAATGTCGACATCATCACCCCTGAGGCGCTGGCCGTGGATGAGGTGACGGCACAAACCGACGGGAATTTCCAGAAGCTGGGGTTCAATGTCGCGCGTCTGCAGAGTGTTACCGAAAGGATCTCGCTTTACGCCGGGATTAACGGCCAGTTTGCCGCGCAGAACCTGGATATCTCGGAGAAGATGGCACTGGGCGGCCCCTACGCGGTGCGGGCCTATCCAGTAGGCGAAGGGTATTCAGACGACGCCTATGTAGCGACGCTGGAGGCGAGACTGCTGCTGCCGACGGCTTGGGAGAGCATGTCGGGACAGATGCATCTGATCGGCTTCGCCGATACCGGCACCGGGACCATCAACAAAGATCCCTGGATGGACGGAGACAACCACAGAACTCTGAGTGGAGCTGGGGTCGGGCTTACCTGGGCGGAATACAACAATTTTATGGTGAGTGTGTGTTATGCCCACAAGCTGGGTAATGAGGTGGCAACAGCAGCCCCTGACGCGTCGGGTCAATTCTGGCTACAGGCCGTGAAATATTTTTGAGCAGGGTGAGCGAAACGAACACGTGCTTCACAAGTATTTTAATGAAATAATGGAGTGATAAAATGAACCATATTTACCGATTGATCTGGAACGACAGGAGCGGCACTTTTGTAGCCGTTTCTGAAAAAGCCAAAAGCACTGGGAAGAAATCGTCATCCGGCGTAACCGTCGGGGT
>DDWW01000057.1:0-63735 GCA_002347085.1 Desulfobulbaceae bacterium UBA2276
GGCCTTTCGTTTGTTACCTCATGTAACTCAATGGCAAGGACTGATTAAAGAAATGTGCCGTGTGGCGGGCAAGGCGGTTATTTTTGATTATCCGGATAAAAGAAGCGCAAATATCCTGTATGATATTTTGTTTGATTTGAAAAAAAATATGGAAGGGAATACCAGAAGCTATACACTTTTTTCCAGAAAAGAAATAATGGCTGAACTAGCGTCAAATCATTTTGCTGTTCCTGTGTTCAGGCCCGAATTCTTTGTGCCCATGGTTATTCATCGAAAATTAAAGAATCCGGCAATCTCTCGGTCCCTGGAAGCCGTTTCTCGACTGACCGGATTGACCGCTTTATTTGGATCGCCCATTATTCTTCGTAGTAATATCAAACAACATCTCTAGTGAACGGACATCGATTGTTTTGAATATTCTTCTTTTAGCCCCCCAGCCTTTTTACCAGGAAAGAGGTACTCCCATAGCGGTAAAACTCCTGGCTCAGACCCTGGGTGAACAAGGGCATGTCGTTCACTTGTTGGTCTTTGCAGAAGGAGAGGAGATTGTCCTTCCCCATGTCACCATTCACCGGCACATTTCTCTGCCCGGAATCTCCAATATTACGCCCGGATTATCGCTAAAAAAGCTCATCTGTGATTTCTTTTTGTTTCTCAAGTGTGTTCAGCTGGTCCGGAATCATGAATTTCAGTTGGTTCATGCTGTGGAAGAGTCTGTCTTTATGGCGATGGTGATAAAAAAGATCTTCAAGATCCCCTATGTGTATGACATGGACTCATCTATGTCATTACAACTGATAGATAAATTTCCATCTTTAGGGCTGGTGCGCAGGACAATGGAGTGGCTGGAAAAGGTGGCGATCGTTCAAAGTAAAGGTGTCCTTGTTGTTTGCCGGACCTTGGAAGATATTGTTAAAAAAAATGCACCTGATAAACTCACCGCCAGGATTGAAGATATTACCTTGCTTGAGAGTGAGAGTGAGGGGCGGGAAAATTTGCGGGAAGAGCTGGGACTTCAGGGAATTGTTTTGATGTATGTTGGAAATTTTGAGAAATATCAGGGTATTGACTTGTTGCTTGATGGATTTAAAGAGGCAGTGATCAGGGAAAACGATTTGCGGCTTGTTCTGATTGGCGGTAATAAAAAAGATATTCAATTGTATAAACAACGCACCAGGCAACTTGGTATTGAGTCAAAAGTCTTTTTTTGTGGCCAGCGTCCGGTGAATATGCTTGGCTATTACCTTGGCCAGGCGGATATCCTTGTCTCTCCGAGAACGCAGGGGAATAATACTCCAATGAAAATTTATTCGTATCTTGATTCCGGAATACCTGTTTTAGCTACAAACTTGCCAACCCATACCCAGGTATTGGATGAGGAAATCGCCTGTCTTGTTTATCCCACACCTGCAGATATGGCTGATGGAATTGTCACCCTGGCAGAAAATAAGGTGTTGCGGGAAAAAATTGGATTTCAGGCAAGGCGACGGGTGCAGGAGGAATATTCACTTCCAGCCTTCAAGAGGAAATTGACAGCATTTTACGAAAAGTTGCAAAGTTGATTGGTCTTTCATGTATGTGTGACACCTGAGGAATCTATATAATGTGTGGAATTTGTGGTTTTAATTGGAAAGATGAAGAGTTGATCCGGCGGATGAATAGCCAGATGGCTCATCGTGGACCTGATCAGGATGGGTTCTATTGTTGTGACGATGTCTCCCTGGGGCACAGGCGCCTGAGTATTATCGACCTTAGTGAAAATGGCAGGCAACCCATGTTCAACGAGGATGGCAGTCTCTGCCTTGTCTTCAATGGAGAAATCTATAATTTTCAGGAGTTGCGAGATACCCTTCTCCAGAAAGGGCATGTTTTCACCAGCCATTCCGATTCCGAGGTGATTATTCATGCCTATGAAGAGTATGGGATGGGAGTTCTTGACAAACTTCGCGGCATGTTTGCCTTTGCTCTCTATGATCTCAAAGAGAAGACGCTTTTACTGGCCAGAGATCGCATAGGAATAAAACCTCTCTACTATTATCACAAAGATAATAAGTTGATCTTTGCCTCGGAAATAAAGGCGATTCTTGAAGACCGATCCATTGAGAGGAAATTGTGCCATCAGGCCTTATACGACTATATTGGTTTTGAATTCGTGCCTGCACCCGCGACCATGTTTCAGGACATCTATAAGCTGCCTGCCGGACACTATCTGCTCTGTCGTGAGGGGCAGATTACAGTCAAACGCTATTGGGACCTCGATTTTGCGTCACATGGCGCTGTTCTTTCCTACGATGAAAGTGTGGAAAAACTGCGTGGGCTGCTGGATTATGCGGTTAAAAGCCATCTTGTCAGCGATGTTCCCCTTGGCGTGTTTCTCTCGGGAGGTCTTGATTCCAGTGCAATTGTTGCCATGATGCGCCGCCATATATCCGGGCCTCTCAAGACCTTTACCATCGGCTATCAGGATAAAAGTTTCAGCGAACTGGATTACGCCGCTCAGGTGGCCCAGTATTTTGACACGGAGCATCAGGTGTTGATGCTAGATGATATTAAACCTGACTATGTGGAAAAGGCCCTCTGGCATCTGGATGAACCGATGACTGATCTTTCCACTGTCCCCTTGTATCTCCTCTGTAAACAGGCAAGAGAGCATGTGACGGTCTGTCTGAGCGGGGAGGGAGCAGATGAAAGCTTTGCGGGATACGATCGATTCAAGGCCAGTAAACTTAATCTTTTTTTCAGGATTATCCCTGCTCCTGTTCGCAAACAGATTGTTGGCAGGCTGATTGCTGCCTTGCCAGATCAGCCCCAGAAAAAAGGTGCTGTCAACATGCTGAAGCGTTTTGTGGAAGGCGCCAATCTTCCCCCTGAGGGGCATCATCTTCGCTGGCAATATTTTTCCAGTGAAGAGCAGAACAACCGTCTCTTTAATAAATCATTCAAGGGGCAGACTGTTTTTGATCCATTTAGAATCGTTCGTGAATATTCAGGACGATGCAATGCGCATGACAGAATTAACCGGGAAATATATCTGGATATGCGGTATATGATGACCGACAGTGTGCTGATGAAGGTAGACAAGATGAGCATGGCCAGTTCCCTCGAGGTCAGGGTGCCCTTGCTTGACCATGTACTGGTCGAGTTTCTGGCATCCTTACCCGGTGACTGGAAATTGAAGGGATTTGAAACAAAACATATTTTTCGTTCAGCCCTTGAGGGGTTGCTGCCTGATAATATTGTGCATCGCGGGAAACAGGGTTACAGTTTGCCGGTTAAGCACCTCCTGCGCGGGGAGATGAAATCCTATATGATTTCATTGCTGAATGATTCCGCAATTATTCGAGAAAATATGCATCTCGATTATGTCAATAACCTGATTAAAGAACACTGTGACATGGTCCATAATCATAACCATGTTCTCTGGGCCTTGATTAATATCGCAATCTGGCATAATCGATTTTTTTAAATAACATGGGTGAGAAGGAGTAAAAAAATATGAAAGTTCTGGTTACGGGCGGGACCGGTTTTACCGGAAAGGCTCTGGTACGGAGACTTTTGGATGATGGGCATGAGGTGGTTGCTCTTGATTACCAGGAAGGTCTGAAGACGGATGAACTCCGTCAGTGGGGGGCGAAAGTTGTCATCGGTACGGTGACCGATGCCAGGATAGTTGAGGAGTGCATGCAGGGAGTTGATGTCGTCCAGCACCTGGCGGCGGCTTTTCGGGAGATGGATGTCCCCAATTCATACTACGATGAAGTCAATGTGGGCGGCACGCGTATTGTCCTGGAGTCTGCATTCAAGAATAAAGTGAAAAAATTTATCTACTGCAGTACCTGCGGGGTTCATGGCAATGTGGAAAATCCGCCGGCCGATGAGACAGCGCCTATCAATGCCGCCGATTATTATCAGCAGACCAAATATATGGCCGAACCCATTGTGCTTGACTATGTAAAAAAAGGTCTGAAGGCAACGATTCTTCGTCCAGCCGCCATTTACGGCCCAGGAGACCCGGAACGTTTTTTTATGATTTTCAAACGGGTGAACAATGGGATGTTCCCCATGTTCGGCAGCGGTAAGACCTATTATCATCCCTTGTATATTGACAGTCTGATTGATGCGCATGTGCTGGCCATGGATCTGGAAAAGGGAAATGGAGAGGCATATCTGATTGCCGATGAGGAGTATGTGGAAATTGAGGATTTAGTGCGGCGCACGGCAAAGGCCTTGGGGGGTGAAGTAAAGATTCCCCATTATCCCATCTGGCCCTTAATCATTGCCGGTCATTTTTTTGAAAAGATTTGTAAACCGTTCAAGATTCCACCGCCGATTTTTCCCAGACGTGTTGACTGGTATCGACAGAATAGGGCCTTTGATATCAGCAAGGCCAAGAAAGATCTCGGCTATAAACCACGAATTGGTCTTGATGAGGGACTGAAGAGAACCGGAGAGTGGTATAGGGCAGAAGGATATCTGTAGGAAAATGGTCATAGTCTGCAAAATCACGAATTATGAATGAGGACGTAAAAAAGACGCATAAGGCCATTACCGGAGAGGGATCGGCGCTGACTAAGTATCAGGATGTCATTGTCGGCAGTCGTTCCCTGTTATTTCTCTTCTACTATGAGTGGTGTGTCTGGTTAGGTGTTATACCAGGAGCGCTGGGCATGCTGTTTCGACAGATTTTTTGGCCGCGACTCTTTGGCTCCTGTGGCAGAAAAACTGTTTTTGCCAAAGGTATTGTGCTTCGTCATCCACAGCGGATACATCTTGGTGATTCCGTGGTGATCAGTGAGGGGTGTATTCTTGATGGAAGGCACTATGATTCGGGCAGAGCTATTGTGCTGGGCAATGATGTCATCCTCTCCAATAATGTGATACTTTCCTGTAAAAACGGCTTTATCACCATTGGTGATTCAACCGGGATCAATGCCGGCACGATTGTTCAATCTACTAATCACTGTCCTGTTTCAATCGGTGCGGATGTGATTATTGGGCAGATGAGTTTTGCGATCGGCGGTGGAGATTATAATATCGATCGTCTTGATATTCCTATCCGCCTGCAGGGAATCAAAAATGATGGTGGTGTAACGATTGAAAACAATGTCTGGATCGGTGCCCAGGTAACAGTTTTAGGCGGGGTGCAGGTCGGTGCCGGATCCGTTGTCGCAGCGGCAGCTGTTTTGACCAGATCAATACCCACAAATTCGATTGCAAAAGGAATTCCGGCAGTGGTCACTGGCACAAGGGGTGAAGGAGTTGAAAAATGCGCATAGCTATTATGATGCGATCAGCCGACGAAGCTGGAGGGATCGGGGTATATGCCAGAAACATCGTGGAAGAGTTGTTGAAACTGGACCATGAAAATGAGTATGTCCTCTTTTATAAAAGTAAAAAGCATCTTGGACGTTACAGCAACTTTACCAACTGCCGGGAAATATTTCTGTCTGGTAAAAACAAGGCCATATGGGATCAGGTCACAATACCCTGGGCGGCACGGAGGGAAAAAATTGATCTGATTTTTAACCCCAAATTTACTGTACCTCTCTTTACTCGCTGTAAGACGGTGATGGTGGTCCACGGTGCTGACTGGTTTGTGCCACCCTATGATGAAGTGTACACCACCATAGATAATTTCTATATCAAAAGGGTTATGCCCCTCTATTTTCGTAAGGCTGACTTTATCAGCTCCGTCTCTGATTATTCAACTGATGGTTTTGTGAAAGCCTTTCCCTGGTGCAAAAAGAAGATAAAGACAATATATTTCGGCCCAAATAGGATCTTTAAACCTATTTCTGACCAACAGGTGTTGGAAGCAGTACGTGCAAAATATCATCTGCCTGACGAATTTATTCTCACGGTCATTCGTTACGATCCTGGTACCAGAAATACCCGTAAGAATTTTAAGGGCATGGCTGAGGCCTATTCTCTGTATAAAAAGATGGGCGGGAAAGAAAAATTTGTCGTGGTCGGTCGTGATTGTGAGCGTTATGGAGAAGACTATGACTTGAAAGCTCTTGGGATCCAAGATGATATTATCTTTCCCGGTCTTGTTCCCCAGACAGATCTCCCGGTCTTTTACAGCCTTGCAAAACTTTATCTCTATCCAACCATTATTGAAGCGTTTCCCATACCGACCACGGAGGCCATGGCCTGCGGATGTCCCATTGTTACCTCCAATGGGACCGGTTTAGAAGAGTTGACCCATGGGGTATCGCTTGCCGTTGATCCTCTTGATAGTCAAGCCATTGCAGATGCCATGAAAAAGGTGTTGGATGATGAAGGCTTACAGCGGGAGATGAGTGAGAAGGGTTTTGAGCGTTCAAAGATCTTCAGCTGGGAAAAATGCGCAGCTGACACCTTGGAAATATTCAAAAATCTGGTCAATGAGAACTAAATGATTTCTCCTCTGGTTGCCGTTGTTATCCTGACTTGTAATCAAAAAAAACTTACTTTGGCCTGTCTGAATAGCCTGTCCAAATGTCACTATGATAATAAGCAAATTATTCTAGTGGATAACGGATCTGAAGATGGAGTTCAGGATGAGGTAAGGCAGAGCTATCCTCATGTTGTTGTCTTACGCAATGAGAAAAATCTTGGTGCAGCAGGTGGACGCAATACAGGAATAGAATATGCCTTGCAGCATCTTGAATTCAAATACATCTTGTTCATGGACAATGATATCGTTGTCATGCCGGATTTTTTGAACAAACTGGTAGATGGGCTGGAGGTCTGCGAAGACCCTTCTGTTGAGATTGCTTCGCCTCTTTTATATCAAATGGGAACTGAAAAAATTATCGATAGTGCCGGAGGTCCCAAACTTAATTTCTACACAGGATCTACGCAGACACGAGGACATGGAGAAATTGATGCAGGACAATACAGGTATGAGCGATTTCCTAATTGTGTGCCGACCACCACTGTTATAATGCACCGTCCGGCCCTTGAAAGGGCCGGACGGTTTGACGTCTCTTTTGATCCCTATGGTTATGAAGATTTAGATATGGTTTTGCGGGCCAATCCCGGTGGCGCACCTTTTCTGTTTGTTCCGGATGCGGTTGTCTATCATTTAGGTTCAAAAACTGGTTTTTCCGGCTATACAGCTGATTATGCCCGGATGAAAGGCAAGAATATGAGGATGTTTTTTAAACGTCATTCCACAGCGTTCCAATGGTTCTGTTTTAATCTTTTCCTGCCGATTCTCAGTATGAAAACGATAGTCAGAGAGCTTAGACGTGGCAATGTGAGGTCCGTTGTTGAATTGGCAAAAGGATTTTTAAGTGGTGCTAAATAAGATTTTTTGCCACGTAACGGTGTGAAGTGTTTTATATGTCTCTATTGTCAATATTGAAGAAAAATGAGAGTAATCTTTTTTCATTGGGGGCTACGGTATGTCGGGCCTTCAGTCGATTTTCCCTTGTCTTTATCGCCAGTTTGTTGTTGTCAAAGTATGAATTTGGTATCTTTAATATTTTTTTATCCATCTATTTTTTTTCCCGTTTGTTCTCTGAAAATTCCCTGAACCTGCCGTTTATTAAATTTTCCACTGATGGTGAAAATAAAACCTCTGTGGTTAATTTTCAGATGATTTTCCTGAAAACACTTTATGTCTTAGTGGTTTCTTTTGTGATTTTTGTCTGTTCTGATTTTATTGTCAAATATTCTGGGATAGAGAGAAAAAGCCTGTTGTTTTTTCTGCCGTTTATGCTCATGACTCTGACAGCGTATATGTTCGTGGGGCAGATTCTTATTGCTCAGGTACGCATGCGGCTTCTTTTTTTCTATGAGTTGTTGAGTTGCCTGGTCTTTATCGTTGTTCTGTCGGCGTTTTTCTTGTTTGTTGAAAATTTTTCCACGGAAAAATTGGCCGTTGTTTTTTCATTGGCAACTGGTGGGGCGGCTGTTGTCGGTTTGTTCGTTTATCGCAGGGTTATTGACATTACACCCAGGATCAATAAAGACTTGTTGTGGAAAATTGTTCATTATTCCAAGTTTACGATGCTGAGTGGTATCAGTTCTCTGGTTATTCTCAGAATAGATGTCTTGATGTTGGGGTATTTATGCTCACCAAAGGAAGTCGGCGTCTATGGCATGGCTTTGTTTGTCAATGAAGCGGTGAATGTTGTTTTTGACTCGGTTCTCCGTATTTGTTTGCCGCAAGCATCCTCGTTATCGGGCGCTCATGATGAGCAGAAGATCAGAAAACTTTTTCGTCAATCCGTGAAGGATATGTACATTGGGATTCTGCCCATTGTATCAATCATTGCGGTTGCTGCGCCTGGCGTCATTCATTTGATTTATAAAGGGAAATATGACGATTCGATTTTGTTGATTTATATATTTCTGGCATCATCGTTGGTGAAACCGGTGGGGTATGTGGCAGGAGTTATCTTGGGAGCGACTGGAAATATCCGACTTGACAATCGTAATTGCTGGATCTCCGCCCTGTTGAATGTGGTCTGTAATTTTATATTCATTCCCCGGTTTGGAGTGATGGGAGCTGCCATTGCCTCTACGCTCAGCTTTATCAGCCTCACCATTTTGCATTATGCGTCCATGCAAAAAAAAGTATTCTGTCTGAAGCTGGAAGAGAAGGGATAATGAGGAAAAGAAGGTGCTGCACTTGATGTCTGCAATTTTGATTTAGAATTTCGTATATTCAACGAGTTCGAAATGGGTCTTCTGGGCGTCAATCTGTTTGACAAAAAGATGTTAATGGAGTAAAAAGTTTAGTCAAGTTGTTAACGGTGTTTCGTCTTTTCGTGATTGTCCATTGTGTTTTTACGGTCATTCATAATGACAATCAGGTCTACGGGATATCCGATGTTAGAGAATGTCGAATGGCTAAATATCCATTCGATAACTTTGTTTATTTGATTACATATCCCTTTTATGATGAGGAGGAATGGCTTTGAAAATGATCCGGATTGGCCAACGATTCAAAAAAAATGTAGTTGCTGCTTTTGTTCTGGTTGTCTTGCCCCTGTTGATATCAGGTAATTGTACAGCTGGAGAATTTGTGAGTATCAAGCTTTTTCCTGAGCATGTTGGGGTATTCACAACAGTAATGAAACAACAGTTTGTTGCATTTGGAGTTGATGCTAATGGAGTTTCAACAAATATTACCGAGCAGGTCGGGTGGGAGAGTAGTGACCAGAGTATTGTTACTATTGACGAAAATGGTTTGGCCACCGTGGTGTCTGATAAGACAGCAGGCCAGGTGAAGATCAGTTGTTCGTATCCCAAGATAGGAAAAATACAGCCCGGCGTTCATATGTTGCTGTTGAAGCCGGCAACATAACTATAGAGAATTATTACTTCTTCAGGGATAGATTTTTTTGCTCCTATGGGGAGCGCACGTAGTATACGTATTTATTATGCCAGTCCGTAAAAAAAGGAGTCTTATTTTGATAAATATAAAGAGATTGAAAAAATATTTCACGGTTTTAGGTGCGGTCTTGTTGCTCACATCTGGTGGTGTGGGGTTCTCGGTGGCTGGAACCCTGACGGCTTCTACTTCGTTGACGGTCGTGCATGTGACTGAGTTTTTACATGGTAGTGCGGATATAACCCAATGGGTTGGGGCTTGGCCTCAACCTCCTGTTGCTCCTAAAACTGCCGCTGATATTGTTCCTCCAGTATCACAGGAAGTATATATGAGCAAAGTTGATTTTTATCCGCATATGATGGAGTGGTTCACTTCTCCACGTCCAACTCCATATCCACGATTCTCGAATGGTATTAATTCGATGGTAGCTGCTGTGTGGTCTGTAGACGGTGGGAAAACTTTCAAGCTTCAATCATGGGATTATCTCGTTCCCACTTCAACCGGAAAAGGTTTGGAGGAGGGAATGCCTAATTGCTGGATGGGCACAATTGTACACTCAATATGCGATCGAAATGCGGGTGAATGTAATGGTCGTAACAGAACTAATCTGCTTTTTGAAGAATTCACATCAGGAACTACTGGTTGTTGGGGATCGGCGGTGATGAATTGATTGATGAGCGTTAAGTATCTGTTGGAAAAGGAAAGTGCCTCCAAACAACCTTGTCTTTGTAAAGACAAGGTTGTTTTGTTTTATAGAATGGTAATGTAAAGAAAGCAGTAGAAATATATTATGTTTTTTACCCGAATAGTAAACAGTCTGTTGTCCATATTGGGCCTCCGAATTGTGAGAAAGTCGGCACTCTACGACTGGCAAATCGGTGAGATGGATGCCAGGCAGAAGCTGTGTTTGCCTGAAGGAGGTGCGGAGTATTTGACTATAAATAATCCGCGCTTGGGTGAACTACGACAGCGCTATTCCCAATTTCAGGCCCAGGCATCCTCTCCAATAGTTTGGACAGATGATTATGTCCAATCCTTTGACTTGCAATCTTTTCGTGGTGATAACTGTTACATTTGGCAGACAAAAGATCCAAATTGCGATGAAATCAATTATTGCCTGACGACCTATTATGTAAAGGCCATTGATACACTGGGGCTTTTACTGAAAAATAGTGAGGATGGTCTGTTTGGTGTCTATACTTATATTGTTGATTCTCAGGCCATCAGTAGAGATCTCCTGGATTCAATTAATGAACTCAGCTTTCTTGAAAAGCACCTTCATCTTTCTCAGATTCCTGACCTGAAAATTCTGGATATCGGTGCCGGTTATGGTCGCCTGGCGTACCGGACTGCATGCTCGCTCCCCAATTTAGCAACATATCTGTGTACGGATGCAGTGCCTGAATCCACTTTTTTGTCTGAATATCATCTCAAGTTTCGTCAAATAGAAGACAGGGCATCAGTCGTACCTCTGGATCAGATAACAGAGCGTTTGCAGGGGCAGCATATTGATCTTGCCGTGAATATACATAGTTTTTCAGAATGTACCCTTGAGGCCATTGACTGGTGGCTTTCGCTTTTGGCTGCCAACAAAGTAACGTATCTTTTTATTGTTCCCAATGCCGCAGGCCATGGTGGAGAAAAGCTTGCCCTGAATGATGGCGTGGACTTTTCATTTGTGATTGAAAAGTACGGCTACAGGTTGTGTTGCAAATCTCCGAAGTATGAAGACCCACTGGTCCAGAAGTATGGTGTGTCGCCAACGTGTTATTATCTTTATCAGCTGGCGGATTGAACGATTCACCGCTATATGAATCGTATACTGCACTCATATAGCGGTGATGAATAATATCAGGACGCTGCTTTTGTGTATATGTGTGAACTGTTAAACTTCAAGATAAGCAGATAAAGGAAGGAAAATTGGACGTTTCTGTTGTTGTTCCCCTGTTGAACGAAGAAAAGAATATCCCTATTCTCTATGACGAGCTTACGCAAACACTGCAAAAAATCGGATTAGAGTATGAGATACTTTTTATCGATGATGGCAGTAGTGATAACAGTCTGCAGATTTTGGAGCAGTTGCAGCTGGATGATTCCCGTCTATGTCTGATTTCACTCAGGAAAAATTTTGGGCAGACTGCGGCGATGACTGCCGGATTTGACATGGCCAACGGTGATGTCATTATTGCCATGGATGCTGATCTGCAAAATGATCCGGCTGATATTCCCATACTGCTGGCCAAAATTAATGAAGGTGCAGATCTGGTAACGGGTTGGCGCTATAATCGGCAGGATCCTTTTTTCAGTAGAAAGCTGCCTTCCAAGATTGCCAACAGGATTATCTCGTTTGCCACCGGCGTTCATTTACATGATTACGGCTGTACCTTGAAGGCGTTCAGGCATGATGTGATTAAAACCATAAAATTATATGGTGAGATGCACCGTTTTATTCCGGCAATTGCCAGCGCCATGGGAGTGACCATCGCCGAGGTTAAGGTCAATCATCGATCAAGGCGTTTTGGTACTTCCAAATATGGTATCTCTCGAACATTACGGGTGATTCTGGACTTGATAACTGTCAAGTTTTTGCTGAATTATGCCACCAGGCCCATTCATGTATTTGGTACCTTCGGAGTTGTTTCAGGTTTCCTTGGAGGGGCGCTGGCACTTGTTTTAACGGCACAGCGTCAACTCTATGGCGTTCCCCTTTCAGACAGGCCCTTGCTGCTTCTAGCCGTACTGTTGATTTTTGTAGGGGTCCAGTTTGTGACCATAGGGTTGGTAGCTGAAATGCTAGCCCGGACGTACCATGAGTCGCAGAATAAACCTACATATTATATTCGGAAGATAATTGGAAGAGATCATGACTAATGATGGACAATATTGGTTGTCTCGATTTTATTTTTTGATGCTATTGAGTTTCTTTTCTTTGTCGAGTTCCGTGTCGTATGCTCAAACATCAGGGGAAACTCTTGTGCGAGAGCAGGATGTCAAACTTGTCTGGTCGGCAAACAATTATGGTCATGGTGAGCAGATATATTTTAGCAGTTATGAGAAGAATAGATGGGGGGTACCCGTTCAGCTCAGTGACACTTTCGACATGGTTTTCCAGCCTGCATGCAGTTTTGGGGCAGATCGGAAAGTATGGGCTGTCTGGTCACGTCAGGACAAAAACGGCAGTTTTTTACAATATGCCGTTTTCAACGGCTCCAAATGGATGTCACCGGTTCAGATTGACACCGGAATGAGTAATAATAAAGCAGTTACCATTATGGTAGATGGGAATAACGTGCCTTGGATTGCCTGGACGGCAATTGATGACATGTATCCAGATGTTTTTTTGTCCAGATGGAATGGAAAAGGATGGGATGCTCCAGTGAGGGTACATGAAGAAAATAATGTTCCTGATGTCCAGCCCCTCCTTGGCCTTGATGAGGCCGGTAATGTTTGTTTATCCTGGAAAATGTATGCTGCCGGGAAGTATGTAACCTTATCGAAGGTATGGAATGGCAGGCAGTGGCAGGCAGTTTCCAGTGATCCGGAAAAAGAAATACAGAAGAAAGTAGTCCAGAGAGAGAAGGGGGGCTTGCCTGTTCCCGCCTTTGTTGAAGATCCGCGCAAGGCAACGCTTTTTATTAAAGGACAGAAGGGTGCTGTATCTCTTCCTTTGGCTCTTTTTACAGACTAAAACAGGTCGTTCCTTCTCATGAAACATATAGAAAATGATAAAATAAAAGTGATTCTTTGTTTTTTCTTCTTTTATTTCGGAGTGATATTTTTCTCGGATATTTGTTTTTCTCAAGCTGTGATTGCTTTTGGTGATAGTCTGACCGAGGGGTGTGGTGAGCCTGATCTCGTATATTGGGGTGAATGTGGATGGGAGAACCGGAGCTACACGTATCCCATGTGGCTTGAAACAATTTTTGCCGATGAAAATCAAGAGGTGACAGTCAATAATTTCGGTAGAGGGGGAGAAACAACAACTGAAGCGGTGAATCGATTGACTGAGGTGTTAAATCAACCATGCAATGCTACTGCTGACTATGTTCTGTTGCTGCATGGAACAAATGATTTATTCCATCATACTGATCCTGGAGTCGTTTATTTTAATCTTGGTGTCATGATCGATATCGTTCGTGCCAAAGGAAAAGAACCTTTACTGGCAACCATTACACCAGATCCGGATCATCCTTGGAAGGAAATTGAGACTACGAATAGCTCTATCCGTAGTCTGGCATCCGAAAAAGGTGTTAGTCTTGTTGATTTGTATTCAGAATTAGCGCCTTATTGGTATTGGTACACCCATCCAGCTGGATGTTACCTGGATCAGTTGCATCCAAATACGCATGGATTTTATGCTATAGCCGGTCTCTGGCATAAGAGTTTGTCCGAGATGATAAAGAAACCATCTATGCCGTGGCTTATGCTGCTTCTTAAACCTCCTCTCAAATAAGGACTCAGATAGCATTCTATAATTATATGATTGTATCATTCTTTTTTATTTTGGCTTGAAAAACAAGCGCTCCCCTCACATTCTATGTTCTGCTCAATCCCCGTCATAACTTACAGGTAATACTTCAGATTTCATGAAAACCCATCTGCTGGACCGATTGTTTCTGGCTGTTATTGTAGTGTTGGCAGCCATTTTACTCCTTACGGGATCGTGGTTTAGTTACACCTCTACCTTTGACACGGGTACCGTTGGCTTGATGAGTGTCAATATTGTCCATGGTGACCGTCCGTTGTTTTTTTATGGACAGCCGTATTTCGGTGCTTTAGAAGCATATTTGGCGGCAATATTTGTGTATCTGTTCGGTTTTTCTGAATTTGTAGTGAGTTTGTCTCCCATCTGTTTTACCCTTGCCTGGATTATTTTTTCCTATCTTCTTTTCTCCCGTATTCATAACAGCACAGCTGGACTCATTGCTGCTGCGTGCACAGCCTTTCCCGGATATTATGTGTTTTGGTACTCCATAGCAACTTATGGGGGGTATCCGGCAATATTCTGTGTTGGTACTGCCTTGCTCTGGCTCTCCTTGAGAGTGTTGCAGGAGAATGTTCAAAAAAAAATGCTCCTTCTTCATGCTGTTTGCATTGGTGTTCTTATGGGGCTTGGCATCTGGATTCATGCCTTAACCTTTCCCTATATTTTCATTACTGCATGTATATTAGGGGTGTTTGCTTTCAAAGAACAGTTTCGTGTTGATATCGTCACCTCCTTTGGCATTGCTGTTATTATTGCTCTTATCGGATTTCTACCGTTTTATTTCGAAACCGGATCCTTTCTGGGGGGGATATCAGATCGTGTCCCCATATCATGGGCGACTGTGGTAGCAGCACTTTCTAATTTATTTGCCGTAAATATTTTGGAGTTGGTTGTTTGGAATTTTACCCATGTTTTTGAACTGCCGCTCATTAACTCCTTAGCCATCTTCGGTAGTTCCTTTCTTTTGCTCAGTTCCTTTCTTTTAGCTTTTTGGTCTTTAGTATCGTCTGAGAGGCAATATTTGAAAATCAATAATTACCTTATTCCTTTTTTATATTGTTTGTTTTTTTTATTGATGTACGTCCAGCATCACATGGCTACGCTCAAAGCTCCGAGGTACGTGATTGGTTTCTGGTGCATGTTCCTCTGTATGAGTTGGTCTTTAGCTGTTGCTGGTCAGGCAACACGTATCTTGAAAAGTGTATCCATAATCCTGTTTTCTGTGTGGATAGTATATCAGGTGACCGGTACTGTGGTATTCATAGTCGGTAATAGCGGTCATGCACGTATTGAACAGCAGTTGGCCCGTGACATAGTGGCTGCCGCTCGTGCACATAATCTGCAAAGTGTTGTTACCTATGGCGACGATTATTTCGGGTTGAAGGCTCAGAAATTCAGCATGTTTGCGCAAAATAAGATAGTTTTTGCCCATGCGGATACCGAACGCTATCAATCCAATGCCCAGTTTACGGAAACAGATCAGAACAGGGGATATCTAACCACAGCGGATCATAAAGTATCTTTAGAAAACACCCTGAAAGGACTGGGGGTAAGCTTTACTGTTGAATCGATTCATGATTATTTTCTTTTTAGTAATCTGCATTTACCTCAGCAGCTTGTTATGCAGGTGATTTCCAGTGAAGAAGTACAAGTTGTCTCTTCCGACAGTGAAAATATTGGCATGGCCGGGGAGTTACTTAAGGACCACAGTCAGGATTTTAGCCAGGAACTCACAACCGTGCCCGGCAAGATTCTTTCATTTGATACAGGGAAGGCAAGAAAACTGTGTGGACTATGGATGTTTACCAGTCAGGATCCGTCTGTTGATAAGTGGAGTGGACCTGGGCGATATGAAATCCATGCCTCATTAGATGGAACGCGTTATGATAAAGTTTATAGTTCATTGCCTGAAAAGGGTAATGGCTTTCATGCAGGTCCTGGCCTATATATTGGTGGCCCATGGGGAAAGGTTGAAACTTCGTTTACCCCTGTTCTTGCGCGGTATCTGAGAGTTGTTTTTCTGGAAAAGAGTACTTCCCCAATAACGGAGTTGTTCCTTTTTCAAACGGAAGGGAAGTTGAAACAGGATTTCCCAGATGATATTGCAGAAATAAAGAAAATAATTATTGATCAGGATCTCGATTTTGTCTTGGCAGATCGTTGGGTGAGCGCCAGATTGCGCCAAGAGTTCAAAGGTGGCAGTAAGGAAGAGATTACTCTCGCAAGGCATAGCACTAAATATAAGAATAATCCTTTGCGCTATTTTGTTAGGCCGGCACAAGGGCAGGCCTTGGTATGTGATGCGGCCGTTGCTGTTGAATGTGAGAAAACGCTGGTCAGGCAATATGGAAAATCTGTGATCTCCAATAGGTTTGATTTACATAACTATACGCTTTTTACTCTTGCCGATGCAGAGGTTCGTCATGAGTCGCCAGATTCTTCAGCACTCTTATGGAATGGTCATTTTCCGCTTCAGACAAAAGATATGAATCTGCTGGCTTTCTGGTTTAATGACCTGGGGCTGCCGGTCTGGAGAACAAGTTTTACAAAGACAAAGGGAGTTTACCGCGATTCCTGGACTAACGGAGATGCAAAATTCTATGATCTTGACTACACGATTCAGCGTGGGAAGGATCAAAATCTCATTCTTTATACGCATGGCTGGCGTCCCGATAACCAAACATCCAGCCTGAACTTATCGCTTACTGCCAATAATAAGATATCCCTGCCGTTTAAGAAAAAAGAGGAAAATGCGTATATCTTTTCACTCCCTGAAACCCTTACCAGGTTGACGAGTCTCAAAATAGAATCGACAACATTTATCCCCTCCGGCAAGGATTCAAGGAAACTTGGGATAGATATTAACCGCATTGAAATTCAATAATAAATTGCGCGATATTATTTTCCGAATCGTGATATCCATTCCGGTTTTACCCCACTGTTTCTCCACATATCAAAATCAGCGGATATCTTTTGGTAATCTGGGAAGAGCTTGAATGTCTGCACGAGGCAGTCACCGTTTATTCCGCTTATGATCAGTCGGCCCTGATAGGGGACAAAGGGCTTGGTGAAATTATATTCGATTTTTTGCAGTCCTTTTTTTATTTTAAACGTCTGCATTTGTTGACGATAGAGGCCTCCCCTTGCATCTTCTAACTCGATCGCAATGACAGATTCGGCCTCAAACCCCTCGATCTCACCAGTGAGCTTGTAACTACCGGCAGGCAAGACAATCTCCCAGATTGGAACTCCTTTCTCCCCAGCTTTTACCCTTCTTGATGGAGAAACTTCCATATATTGTATATGGCTGAGAGCTCTCCAATATTGTTCCTCGAGTTCCTCCGCTATCTTTGCCGGAGCAGATGGTGAAGCATCCTCCCCACCTCCAAAGAGAGTGAAAAGCTCTTTTTCTTTTTGGGTTGTGAGGAGAGTCACCCATATATCATTGTGGGGAACAGAAATTTCCAGAGGAATGATGCGTACCTCTTTATTTGTTGTTTCACCTGCACTGACTTTCCATGTCTTGGGCTCCAGGAGAACGGTTTTTTGTTGATGGGCCTCCAGGTTGACAGTCATCGTTGCCGCACCAAAGTTGATAAATACTTCGGTTGCATAAGAGCCGCTACGAATTCCCAGGGATGGGATGCTTTCTCCAGCAGGCAGGACAAGATGTCTTTTCAAGGTTGTCCCCTGCGCTTGTCCATTAATAAAGAGCATTCTTTCATTACGGGGAAAGGTGGGTCCATTGAGAAAGATCCAGTTTGTTCCTAATGTATTTGGGATCTGTGGCAGCGGGGCTACCTGGATGCTATTCCATAAATGTGAGTCTGGTCCTTTGGCATGATGTTTGAGGTTTTTAAAAACTGATATCCCCATTGGTTCCAGGTATAAGGAGCGAATGTTGTCACGGTGTTCCGTTTTCAAGGCCTCTGAAGAGAAAATAGAGCTGGAAAAAATTTGTTCATAAAATAAATTATCTTCCAGCCTCCAGAAGAAATTTTCCTTCCAGCTAATACTGCCAAATTCAAATGCCATTAAAATGGTAAGAAGCAGGCTGCTCCCTCTTACTAAAAGAGATCGTGAGGTGTAAAGAACGGAGAACAGGAAAATGGACACGACAATAACTGGCAGTTGTAAATAGGAGAAATGGAATGGTTGAACAACATATTTCCCGCTCAAGGCAATAAGAAGAGAGAGCAGGGGGAAGAGAGCCATGGAGAGGATTAAGATGTTGCGTGAACAATCAGTTTTTTGGTGAGAATGCAGACATGAGAGATATCGTCTTCCCGCAATAAACAATCCAATAATTGAAGAGAGACAAGCAACCCAGCCAAGGGAAGATATAATATAGAGGCTGTTTTTTTTTAAACCCAGTATTGCCCGTTCTATCATTGATTTTTGAAGAATTTCGGTAGGAACATTGTAATTTTTAATAAAATCGAAGTTGACTATCATGTTCGCCAATGTGGTATCAAAATCTAAGAGTAAATTCGGCGTAAAGAGAAATATTCCAATGATTAACCCGGAAATCAGTACACAGCATTTATTTACAAAGACTCGAATGTGTTTATCCTGAAGAAGTTCGAAGAACAACACCATTCCAGGAACCATGCCAATAAGAAGACCATTGTATTTTGCTGAAAAAGCTGCACCCACAGCAACTCCACTGGCAAACAGCCATGTTATTTTCTGATCTTTGTCTATATAGAAGAGAAGAAAAAGGAGGCAGAGGGCGGTGAAAAGATCCACACCAATATCTCCGGTGGCAAAGTGGCTAACGGTGATGGAGAGTGGCGCTATGGCTAATAAGAACATTGCCACTAAGGCAACTTTTTTGTTTTGAACGAAGCTGTAGGCCAGTTTGTAGGTAATGGCCATAATGACCATTCCGTATGCTACACGAAGAAGGCGGGAGAAATAGTATAGTGGATGATGGCTTGGAATCTTGGCGTCGAAGAAAAAGAGCAGTGGACGTAATAAATACTCATCAAGGTGATTGAGACCATAAGGATAACCATCATAAAATCGACTTCCGTAATAATGTACGTAGTTGTTATTAAGAAAGTTAAATAATGCGTAGATCTGTTTGGGCTCATCAGGATGTACAATGGTTATATGAGCGCCTATATCCCGGAACAGGCCAGACATGCGTAAATATAAGGCCAAGAGGAAAAGAAGAACCCAAGCCGAGATGAAAAATATTTTTTTTCTCTTTAACGAAACTGATTGGCGCCGTGTGCTGGAGAAATAAATTCTATTTTTCACCTTTAGTACCCTTCACAAGAGAAAAAGTGTTTCTGTATCCGGGGGCTATTTTTTGTCGATCAGATTCCAATCAAAGTCATCTTGGAAGGAATCTTTATAGCTGGTCAGTATATTGAACTTAAGGATACTCCAGATGGCTGAAAAACCATCTTTCCAGTTGATTTTTTTGCCCTCTTCGTAGGTCCGGCCAAAATAGGAAATAGGGACTTCATAAATTCGAAGGCCTTTGATCTTGGAGATCTTGGCGGTCATTTCCGGTTCGATGCCAAATCGGTTGGAGACGAGAAGCATGTGGCGAATAATATCTCCATGAAATGCTTTATAACAGGTCTCCATGTCGGTAAGATTGAGATTGGTGAACATATTAGAGAGGAAAGTCAAAAAACGATTTCCCATATAATGCCAGAAATAGAGGACCCTAGAGACCTCTCCCTTGAAACGTGAGCCATACACCACATCAGCCTTTCCTTCGACAAAAGGGCGTAAAAGAATGTTGTAATCCTTGGGGTCGTATTCAAGGTCGGCATCTTGAATGAGAACGATATCACCTGTCGTTTTTGCTATTCCTGTACGAATAGCAGCACCTTTTCCCTGATTTACCTCATGTGATAGCAGTATATAATTGCTTTTCTGTTTAACCTTTGCTGCCAATACCTTTTTTGAATTGTCTGTAGAATGGTCATCGATGATTATCAACTCATACGAACTGATTATGGCCAATTCCTCCAGTGCTTCCTCAATAAGATCTAAGATCGAATTAATGGTTTTTTCTTCATTGTAAACCGGTACGACAATGCTAAGTTTCACAGGGCACCTTGATCTTTTTATTTTACCAGGCCGTATGGATAGCTGGCCTGCCTAATGTGTGTAATTCTTTATAGAATCGGAATATTATGCGATTCATCCTTGCAATTTGTTTATTTTGCGGATTAATTAGGAAGATCGTATCATATATTAAAAAAATATAAATTGTGCCAGCCAGAACTTCGATATAATCAGTTTTTTTATGAATAGGCAGGGTAAAATAAGAGGCGTTGGGGAAGTAGCTTGGCAGTCAAGTAAGGCGCATTGGAATTCTTGCTTGGCAAACTCTTCTGATGTGCCCTTTTTTGTGTTTATTTGAAGGAATTTTCTGCAAATAACTTATTTATTTTTAAGCATTGCTTGCCAACTATGAGATCACAAATACGAAAACAGGTACTGGTTACCGGTGGGGCCGGATTTCTGGGCTCTCACCTTTGCGAGAGACTGTTAAATGATGGACACGATGTCCTTTGTGTGGACAATTTTTTTACCGGGAGCAAGGACAATATCCTGCACATGCTGGATAATCCACATTTCGAAGTGATGCGCCATGATGTGACGTTTCCGTTGTATGTTGAAGTGGACGAGATTTATAATCTGGCCTGTCCTGCCTCCCCGATTCACTATCAGCATGATCCTGTTCAAACTACGAAGACCAGTGTACATGGCGCGATTAATATGCTTGGTCTTGCCAAGAGGGTAAATGCAAAAATTTTTCAGGCCTCAACCAGTGAAGTCTATGGTGATCCGAAGATTCATCCACAAACTGAAGATTATTGGGGGCATGTCAATCCGATCGGTTTCCGTTCCTGTTATGATGAGGGAAAACGTTGTGCTGAGACCCTCTTTTTTGATTATCGTCGACAGCATAATCTGCGTATTAAGGTCGCTCGTATCTTCAACACCTACGGCCCGAAGATGCATCCAAATGATGGCAGGGTCGTCTCTAACTTTATAATGCAGGCGCTTCAGGGGCTCCCCATTACCATTTATGGTGATGGAAACCAGTCTCGTTCTTTTTGTTATGTTGATGACCTGATAGAGGTTTTTGTTCGTCTGATGGGCAGTGCGGATAACTTTACCGGACCGGTAAACACCGGCAATCCAGGCGAGTTTACCATCAGGGAACTGGCGGAAAAAATTATTGATCTCACTGGGTCATCTTCGAAACTGGAGTACAAGCCCCTACCTAGTGATGATCCTATCCAGCGTCAGCCTGATATTCGTCTGGCAAGAGAAAAGCTTGGTTGGGAACCGAATATTACCCTGGACGAAGGGTTGAGAAAAACAATTCCTTATTTTGATGCGTTGCTTAAAGCATAGTTCCGTTGTAGCTGAATACTGCATACCTGCAGGTGCAAGCTGATTGTATCCTGGCTTAACCATAAAGCTGTGTCACCTGCAGCAATCTGTTTTTCATGAAAATAGTCATAGATGTAGGAGTTATCGGACTGGCCCAGCTTTTTGAGACGGCGAGAACCGGTATATACAGGGTTATCAGTAGTCTGACCATGGAGTTATTGGCCCGGGATGACCTCGATCTTTATTTTTCCTCCCTCTCTTCTCTACAGGTAAATCAGCTCACTGAACAATATTTTGCTGAGAAAAATTTTGCTGCAAGATCATTTCCAAAAAACCGGTTTGAGCAGACGCTGATCTCCATTGCCAGACCTAATCGCGAGACAAGGCAGGAAAAGATATCGGCAAAAATCCTCTCAAAACTATACCGGATGTCTTTAACCCGGAGGATAGGGGCGCAGGCTGATCTGTTTCATTCCCATTACTCTTCTCTCCCTTGTTTCAGATCCAGAAAGAATCCTGTCCGCATGCTGACCATTTACGATATTATTCCTCTCATCCATCCGGAATATTTTGTCGATGGTTTTGTGGATGAGTTTCGTCCGATTGTCGAGTCTTTTTCTCCTCAGAATGATTTTCTCTTTACCATCTCCGAGTGTACCAAAAATGATATCTGCTCTTATTTCCAGATGGATCCGGAGAGAGTTTTTGTCACACCCCTGGCGGCGTCTCCGGATCTCTATTATCCGGTGCGTGACAATGCGCTGATTGCGGAAGTGAAAAAGAAATTTCTTGTTCCTGAAGGGCGGTATTTTCTTACCTTGGCCACAGTGGAAAAGAGAAAAAATCTCAAAATGTCCATGAATTGTTTTCGGGAAATCCTGAAAGAGCCAGGGTGTGATGATCTTTCCTTTGTCCTCGTCGGTACCCTTGGTTGGAAAGTAACAGAGATTCTTAAGGAGATAAATGATGATCCGGTGTTGCGCAATAGGGTGATTTTTACCGGTTTTGTCCCCGATTATTATCTTAGTGCATTGTACAGTGGCGCCGAGGCCTTTCTCTATCTCTCTCTCTATGAAGGCTTCGGGCTTCCGCCTTTAGAAGCGATGCAATGCGGTCTGCCGGTTATTGTTTCCAATACCAGTTCCTTGCCTGAAGTTGTGGGAGATGCGGGGATTCTCGTTAATCCGCAGGACAAAGAGCAAATTTGCCAGGCCATGCTGACTTTGCTTGAAAACAGGGAGATTCGGAACGATTATGTACGTAAGGGGCTAGCCAGAGTAGCTAAATTTTCATGGCGTCGTTGTGCTGATCAAACAGTAGTCGGATATCAAAGAGCCTGGGATGGTCGTTAAAGCGAGAATCTGAGTTTATGCATATATTGTATGACTATCAGATCTTTTCCCTTCAGAAAAGGGGGGGGATCTCCAGGTATTTTGTCGAACTTGCCAGCAGGCTTCCCGTTTACTCACAGCCGATCGAAACAACAGTGCTTGCCCCTCTTTACATAAATGAATATCTTGGCTGTAGTTCGGTTCATAAAATTGGTAGGAAGATACCTTCTTTTCCTGGAAGGCATCGTATCCTGCCCGTCATTAATCGTATTGCCAGTCGTGCAATTCTCAAGGGCCAGTGTCCAGATATCTTGCATGAAACCTATTATTCTGCCACTTCCCTCTCCGTTACTGTTCCCCGCATCCTTTCTGTTTATGATATGATTCATGAACGTTTCCCCTCTCAGTTTAAAGGGCCCGATCTTTATATCACGGAACTTAAGGCCAAGGCGATAGCTCGGGCCGATCATCTGATTGTCATTTCCAACAATACCCGTGATGATCTCATTGAATACCTTCGCGTCTCTTCTGGGAAAATCACGGTTATTCCCCTTGCCTCATCGCTTGAGAAACCTGATATGAACAAGGATGTAGAGATCTGTCAAAGACCATATCTCCTCTATGTGGGTTTGAGAGGGGGTGTGAAAAATTTTCAGATGCTTCTCGCAGCCTTCAGTCATTCGACGATGTTACGTTCTGACTTCGATCTCATCTGTGTCGGTGGAGGTGACTTTACTTCTGAGGAACTCTCCGCTTTTGCTGCTTTATCTGTGGGAAAACAGGTAAAGCATTTGTCTGCAGATGACACCTTGCTTGCCTCTCTCTATTCGCATGCGGCCCTGTTTGTCTATCCCTCTTTGTATGAAGGTTTTGGCCTGCCACTCCTGGAGGCAATGCGTTGCGGATGTCCTATTGCTTGCAGTAATACCAGCTCTATGCCCGAAATAGCCGGTGATGCCGCAATGTTTTTTGACCCATCCGATGAGGAGGAGATGCGTGTGGTTATCGAGTCGATAGTCCAATCAAAAGAGATGGTACGTTTATTACGAATACGTGGATATGAACGGGAAAAATTTTTTTCCTGGGATATCTGTGCGTCTCAGACCGTAGAGTTGTATTGTGATATCTTGGGTCAGCGAGCATAGTCGTTTATGAAAATAGGTCATTCTCTACAAGAGCAACAGGAAAAGAGAGCCGGCGGATTGCGTACCCGGGGAATAGAGGTGCAAGGTGGGCCTGGACATCCCCTCGTTTCCATTATTACTATTGTCTTCAATGGAGAGTCGTCTATTCGGCAAACCATTGACAGTGTCTTACGACAAAGCTATGACTCCATAGAATATATTGTTATTGATGGGGGATCACACGATGGTACTGTCTCCATCATTCGTGAATATGATGCGAAAATAGATTATTGGCAAAGTGAGCCGGACAAAGGGATCAGCGATGCCTTTAATAAGGGGATCGGGGCCGCCCGTGGAGAGTTTATAGGGCTGGTCAATGCCGGGGACTGGTACGAGACAGACACTGTGAAACGTGTGGTTGAAATATTCCTGGCAGAGCCGGAGGTCGGGGTTGTTTGCGGGGTTTTACAGTTTTGGAGAGGTCTGCAACGAGAATATCTCTGCCGTTCTGTCCCCGCCCTACTTGAACGAGAGATGACCGTTACCCACCCGACCTGTTTTGTCCGCGCCAGCCTCTATCACCATTGCGGCCTTTTTGCCACTGATTATAAATTTGCCATGGATTATGAGTTGTTGCTGCGTTTTAAAAGGCAAGGGGGCAAGTTTTTGTCTCTTGAGTCTGTTCTTGCCAATATGCAGCATGATGGAGTATCCGAGGAAAATTGGAAAAGAGCGTTGCGGGAAACCCATAGGGCACGAGTCGAGATTTTGGATGCGTCTTTTTTTACCAGCAAGGGCTATTATTATTTTCTCATGGTTAAAAGGCAGGTACGCATCTTACTGGAACGATTGGAGTGGAATCAGCTCATTCGTTTGTATCGGAGCAGGCTGGCCTTGGTAAAAAAAACTAAAGATTGAAAGGTCATGATGGATTCCCCTGTTTTTCTTTCTATTTTGATTCCTCTCTATAATTGGGATGTAGGGCCACTGCTTACTTGTCTTTCCTCTCAATGTCTGCATCTGTCGGAAGGGCAGCGGGTGGAGATAATTGTCATGGATGATGGCTCTACCGAAAAATTTACCAATGGAGCAGTGGCAGATCAGCTGCCTCTGGTCAGGTATGAGGAGTCAGGTGTAAATAAGGGACGGGCGGAGATCCGTAATGCGCTTCTCCGGCAGGCAAAAGGGGAGTATGTCCTTTTTTTGGATGCTGATATGCTTCCTGATCGGGATGATTTTTTACAGACATATCTGGAACATGGTCGGAAGGGCAGTGAGATCGTCTGCGGTGGGATCAGTTATCGTCAGAATGAAAAGGAGAATCCTGAATACTCTTTTTATCTCTATAAAAGCCGTAAGACAGAGGCCCTGTCGCCATCCGTGAGGGGAGTTATTCCTTGGCGATATCTTTTTACCTCAAACATCATGGTGCGTCGTGATATAATGGAATCTGTGCGGTTCGATCCACTATTTACCGGGTATGGATTCGAAGACATTGAGTGGGGAATCCGATTGGGAAATTCTTTTACCATAACGCACATTGACAATACCTGCTCCCATATGGGGGTGATGAGCAAACAGCAGGTCTTTTGTAAAATGCGTGATTCTGTACAGAACTATGCTCTTCTCCTTTCTCTGCACCCTTTGAAAATAGGTAGTACGGGAGCCGCAGGACTTGCCTGCTTTCTCAAGTATTTTCCAGATGGTTTCCTTGCGCTAGGAGATCATCTGTTAAGCCGCCTTTTTGCTTCGATGCCATGGAATTGGCTGCTATTCTTGATTTTTCAATGCAATAAAGCAGTTCTGCTTGCCAAGGTATTAAAAAAAAATCTCAAGGTGTAAAGTGTTTGACTTGCTTGATGCCACGACACTACCAATTCATTTGGTCATGAATTAATAGTGCCAGCTATCCCCCCTATAAGTAATTTGTACGGTACTGATATGGAACATCTGTGTGGCGGTAACCTCCTATGAATATGTTGTCTGCAAATCTGCGTGAGCAAAGCTCGATCATGGTCAAGCTCTTGCATATGCTTGATATTGTGGTGGTGGGCGGCTATCTCTGGCTTCTTCTTGTCTGGTATCGAGTGCCATGGACCTTTTATTATACTCGCTTTCTGTTTATCACCCTGGTGCTTTGCCTGATTAGTTTTCAGTCTTTCCAGTTGTATCGCTCATGGAGGGGCTGGAAATTTTATCAGGAATTCCTTGTTATTCTCAAGGCATGGGGAACGGTGGTTGGGGTGTTGTTGTTTTATTTTTTTATCTTTAAAATATCAGTTGCTTATTCGCGGGTTGTCTTCCTGATCTGGTCGTTGACCACACCCCTGCTCCTTTTTGTCCTGCATGTGGTTGCCAGAAAGATCCTGCAATATTATCGGTCACAAGGCAGAAATGTCCGTCATGCCGTGATAGTCGGGGCCGGTGATCTGGGTGTCAGGCTGGCCAAAGAGGTGGAGGCCATTCCCTGGGCGGGTATTGAGGTTATTGGTTTCTTTGATGACAAGATCAAGGAAAATGATGCCATGCAGGTTATGGGGAAGCCCATTTTGGGTGATATCGCGATGATTGAGGGGTATCTCAGCGTTAACGATATCGATTATGTCTATATTGCCCTACCCATGCGGGCCGAGAAAAAGATTTTCACGATCCTGCGGACTTGCAGGTCACTTGGGGCGCGCATCTATCTGGTTCCCGATCTCTATATCTTTGGGCTGCATCATGCCCAGATCCAGTCCCTTGGCAATCTGATGATTCTCAACTTTAACCCCAATACAGAATGGAAGCGCGGCTTTGATCTGGTCTTTGCCAGTCTGGCCTTGTTGCTCACCCTGCCTTTGACCCTGGTTATCGCCTTATTGATTAAAATAGAGAGCAAGGGGCCGATTCTGTATTACCATCGAAGGGTTGCTGCTGCCGGCAAAGAGTTTGACTGTTTGAAGTTCCGTACCATGTGTGCCGGGGCTGAAGAAAAATTGTCGACCATGCTGGCGCATGATGCGGCCTTGCGTGAAGAGTGGCAACGCACCTTTAAGCTTAAAAATGACCCTCGAGTGACCAGGATTGGACGTTTTTTGCGGAGAACCAGTCTCGATGAACTCCCCCAGTTCCTGAATGTCCTGAAAGGCGAAATGAGCGTGGTGGGGGCGCGTCCGATTGTGGCCAGGGAGTTGAGTGATTTTTACAAGGAGAGCGCCGGCCGTTATTGTTCCATGAAGCCCGGTATCACTGGTCCCTGGCAGGTGGGAAGCCGGTCTGATGTGGGGGATTACAACGAGCGGGTTGAGCTGGATGATTGGTATATCCTTAATTATTCCTTGTGGACGGATCTGAAGATTATTGCCAAGACGGTGTACTGCATGTGGCGCGGCAAAGGGGCGTATTAAGAACGGTTCCTTCTATCGTTTTTGTCATCCAGATGATAATAGTATTTCGAAGTCTCGGCCTCGTCTCACTTACTTGTTACAAAGACTTAGCGGAGCAGGGCCTCCATTAAGAGTCGCGGGGCTTCCTCGGCCGGGGCAGAAACGTGGGTCAGTGGGGTTTCGTCCCGTTCGGCCTCTCTGATGGCCTGGGAGTCGGCAAAAAAGGCAATGGGCGTGATGCCTAAGCCTTCGCTCAAGAACTCACGGTCACCCTCATCTTTGATCAGGTTGCCGATAAAGTCAATCCTGGGAATCTTGACATCTTCTGCCAGTTTCTTGATCTTGAGGGCCGTACGGATGGAAGAGCGGGAGGGGATCACCACGATCAGCAATTGATCAATGCCGGCAATGGTGCCCCGGCCCAGGTGTTCCACCCCGGCCTCCATGTCGAGCAGGACCACCTGATCAGGTGACAGCAGGAGTTTGGTCAGCATTCGGCGCAGGACATTATTCTCCGGGCAGGCGCAACCCTTGTCGCCTGTCTGGATCGCGCCCAGCACCATGAGTTTTAGCCCCTCATGACTGATCATGAAGTCCTGGAGCAGGTCGTTCACCTGGGGGTTCATGTTGTAAAAGGGGGAACCTTCAACCTTGCCGGAGCGTTCAACCAGGATCTTGGTCATCTCGGCAATGGGTTTGATCTTTTCAATGTCCTTGACTCCCAGGGTCTCCGCCATGTGCGGACTGGGATCGGCGTCAATGATCAGGACATCACGGCCCGCCTTCTTGAATTCATTGGCCAGAAGGGCCATGATAGTGGTCTTGCCCACGCCGCCTTTGCCGCTGATTGCAATCTTCATCGTGTCTGTCCTTTTTCGCGTCCTCTTTTCCTTGCATGCTGATACAAAATGATTAAGATAACTTTTACTCGTTTGAAGAGAGTATCTTATTATGTAGCGTATTTGTTGTCAGGCGTAAACCAAGAAAAGGAGAATTAGACATGTACGGAAATACAAATCAGATGACCTTGACCCAGGCTCGTCAGGAGGCTTCCACCATCTTTCTGGCCAAGGTCTTTAACTGGATGGCCATAGGCCTTGGGCTTACAGGTGTTGTCGCCTATTTTGCCGCTGAATCCGGAATTGCCATGCAGATTGCGGCCAGCCCCTTATTCATGATCCTGATCCTGGCTGAGCTGGGCATGGTTTTTTATCTCTCGGCCCGGGTGGATAAGATCCAGGCCTCGACGGCTACCGGACTTTTTGTCGGTTACGCGGTGGTCAATGGCCTGACCTTGTCCACTATTTTTCTGGCCTATACCCGATCATCCATTGCCGGCACTTTTTTCATCACCGCCGGGATGTTTGGGGCCATGGCCATTTACGGTCTGGTAACCAAGAGAAATCTCTCAGGTTTAGGTTCTTTTCTCTTTATGGGCCTGATCGGGATTATTATTGCCTCGCTGGTCAATATGTTTTTTAAGAGTTCCGCCATGTCCTGGGTGATTTCCATGGCCGGAGTCCTGATCTTTACCGGGCTTACCGCCTATGACGTGCAGAGAATCAAGACTATTGGTGAGCAGGGGATCATGGGTCAGGGGGAGGAGGCAATTAAAAAGGGTTCGATTATGGGTGCTCTGACCCTTTATCTTGATTTTATCAACCTGTTTCTCATGTTGCTCCGATTCTTCGGGGGCAGCCGGGATTAGCAGGAGTTGTTGTCATTATTGAAAGAAAGGCATGGCTCGCACGGCGCGGGGCATGCCTTTCTTTTTTCAAGAGTGTTGTTAATCCTTTCCAGAAAAAAATTTTTATGCATACTACATTTGCGGGAAAACGAATTGTTGTCGGCGTGACCGGCAGCATTGCCGCCTTTAAGGTCGCCGGTTGGGTGAGTAACCTTACCAAGGAAGAGGCGCGGGTGGCAGTAATCATGACAGACTCGGCCTGTCGCTTTATTGCCCCCCTGACCTTTGCCGCCATTTCCGGTGAGCGGGTGCATACCGGTCTTTTTGCGGAAGAAGGTGCCGAGGCCATTCCCCATATCCAGTTGGCCAGGGAGGCTGATTTGCTTCTCATTGCCCCGGCCACGGCCCACACCATCGCCCGTTTGGCCCATGGCCTGGCCGATGATCTGCTGGCCTGTACGGCTCTTGCCACCAGGGCCAAGGTTTTGGTCTGTCCGGCCATGAACAGCCAGATGTATCGCCATCCTGCGGTACAGGAAAATATCGAAAAACTCAAAGGGTATGGATACCAGGTGCTTGCCCCGGAGGATGGCCGTATGGCCTGCAAAGAAGAGGGGCCTGGGCGTCTGCCCGAGTGGGAATCAGTGCGGGAGGTCATGCTCCAGATCCTGACTGATCCTGATCTGGCCGGCGAGAAGATCCTGATTACTGCCGGCCCGACCCGTGAACCCCTGGATCCGGCCCGATTTCTCAGTAATCGCTCGTCAGGGAAGATGGGGTACAGTCTGGCCCGGACTGCCAGACGGCGGGGGGCGG
The DNA here is from genome assembly GCA_002347085.1 of Desulfobulbaceae bacterium UBA2276. Classification (GTDB taxonomy): domain Bacteria; phylum Desulfobacterota; class Desulfobulbia; order Desulfobulbales; family Desulfocapsaceae; genus UBA2270. The sequence goes on from DDWW01000057.1 coordinate 29,509, forward strand.
AGGTGACTCTGATTTCCGGCCCAACTGCGCTCCCGATGCCCCCGGGTGTGTTGTGTGTGCGGGTGGAGACGGCGCACGAGATGTATGAGGCAGTGTTGGCCCACTGTCAGCAGGCATCGGTGATTATCAAGGCGGCAGCAGTGAGTGATTTCCGGCCTGCCATGCAGTTTGCCGACAAGGTGAAAAAAGAGCAGGCCGAGCTGCGCTTGCCTCTGGAACAGACTACTGATATTTTAAAAGAACTGGGCCGGCTCAAGAAGAAGGCGGGATTTCTGCTCGTCGGTTTTGCGGCGGAAAGTAAGAACCATGCGGCAGAAGGCGAGAAGAAACTCAAGAATAAAAATCTTGATCTGATCGCTATCAATGATATCGGCTCGGCGCATACCGGATTTGCGGCGGATACCAACCAGGTGACCCTGCTGGATAAAGATGGGGTCAGCCAGTTACCTCTGGTCACCAAGGAGCAGACGGCAGACCTGATCTGGGATCATGTGGTAACGATGCGAGGGAACAGGTGACTGGGGGGAGCAACTTGTGTCGCTGTGCCGCGTTTGTGTTTGTTCCTCGTTATCTGATTTCCACCCGGTGCATGGAAATCGGATAATTCCAATAGTCCTTTCGGAATGGTTCTTAACACCCAGCCAGAATAGCCTGAATACGAGCAAGGTCATAGTCGGGCATCCGCCAGACCTTGGCCAGGGCCAGTGCGTTTTCGGCAATCTGCGGGATGTCTTGCCTCGCGATCTTTAAGGCCGCAAGCGAGGTGGGGCAGTCGATCTTATGAAACCATTTTTCTAAGGCATTGATTCCCTTTCGGGCCTTTTCTTCGGTGCTGCCGTCCCTGAAATCAAAGACCCGCTCGGCAAACTGGGCAAATCGCTGGGGGGTAGTCCGGCACTGATGGCGCATCCAGCCGGGAATGATGGCCGAGAGACCCGCCCCATGCGGGACATTGTAAAGCGCTGACAGGGAATGTTCGATCAGGTGCATGGGAAATCCCACCTTGCCTAAGCCCGCCGCGGTCAGCCCGTTTAAGGCCAGGGTGGCGGTCCACATGAGATCGGCGCGGCCCTGATAGTCGTGCAGATCGGCCAGTACCCGGTCACAGCTCTCCATGGCATTGATGATCAACCCTTCCATGAACCGGTCCTGCACCGGCGTGGCTGGGTCTTGAGTGGTGAAGTAGAATTCAAGCACGTGGGCGATGGCATCCACCGCGCCATAGGCGGTATAGTCGGCAGGGACGCTAAAGGTCGCTTCCGGATCAAGGATGGAGGTTTGAGGATAGAGCTTTTTATTGGCGAATCCGAATTTCTGTCTGGTCTCGTCGTTGGTGATGACCATGCCGGAATTCATCTCGGAGCTGGATGCGGCCAGGGTCAGGACGGTGGTCAGGGGCAGGGGCGAGGTGACGGATTTCTTGCCGGTAAAGAATTTCCAGACATCATGATCCACCACGGACCCGGCGCAGATGGCCTTGGCCTCGTCAATCACCGATCCGCCGCCGATGGCGCAGACGATCTGGCACTTCTGCTTTTTGGCAAGAGTAATGCCTTCTCGCACATGGCTCAGAACAGGATTGGACTGGACTCCCGGATGTTCAACAATCTCGGCCCCGGCCTTGAGCAGGGAATCGGTTACCTGCTGGTAAATCCCATTTCTTTTGATGGAGCCTGCACCGTACACCAGTAGCACCTTGGTGCCAAAGGCCACGGTTTCAGGGCCGATGGCGGGGATGGTGCCTTGGCCGAACAGGATCTTGGTGGGATTGTGAAAGACGAAATTCTGCATGATGCTTGCATGTGGTGCATAATGAGTGGTGAGTTGTAAGTCGTAAGGGCCAAGACAATGGGCTATATGTTCAAGGCACCTGTAAAGGCCAGGGTGAGTTGGACAAAATCCTCAAGGGTGAGATCCTCAGCCCTTGCTGTGGGGGCTATCCCGGCCTTGCGGATGGCAGCTTCGGTCAGTTGTTTGATTGCCGCCCTTTCCTGACCTGATTCCATTTGCTCCACTGAGTTTTCCGATTCAACAGGCAAGAGCTTGGCGGCACTCAGGGTGTTGAGCAGGGTCTTGCGTCGCTGGCTGAAGGCCCCACGCACGATACGATGGAAGAGTGGTCGGTCGTAAAGAGGAAGAGTCTCGAGCCGTTTGGTCTGCTGGTCAAAATCAATCCGCACCACCACCGAGTCTATCTTGGGGCGGGGATGAAATTCCGCCGGTTTTAAGGTCAGCAACCTGGTGACAGTCGCGCAGGCGCCAAGCAAAACTGTGGGTACCCCGTACTGTTTGGTGCCTGGGTGGGCGGTCAGCCGGTCAGCCACTTCCTTTTGCAGCATGATGGTGGCCCAGGCCATCTTCTCCTGGTTTTCGATCAGTTTGAATAAAAAAGGATTGGAGATGGAGTAGGGGAGGTTGGCCATAATCTTGATCGGCCCTTGACACTGTTCAAAAAGGATGTTGAAATCAGCCTTTAGCACATCCTGGTGGATCAGGGTCACGTTGTCCGGCAGGTCTTGTTCATCCTGATGATACCTGATGATGCCGCTATCGATCTCAAGGCCGATAACCTGACGGGCAACGTTGGCCAGGGGACGGGTAAGGGCCCCTAACCCAACACCCACCTCCATGATGATGTCATCGCTTGTTATCTGACCGGCATGGACAATGGCCTCGGCCGTCCCTTTATGAACCAGGAAATTTTGGCCAAAGCGTTTATTCGGCGCCAAGTGATGTTTTTCCAGGGATGATCGGGTGCTCAGGGCTGCGGTCATGGGAGTGTCTTTGTATGTTATCGAGATCTTAATTTAATTTTCGCCCCTGGCGAAACATATCGGTATATATTTCAGGTAGATGCTGCTGCTGCAAGGCAGCCACCACCTCTTCTACCGGATAGGGGATGCGGTGAAGGGAAACCTGGACTTCGTCTTCGGAGAGGGTCAGGGTGGCGCAACTGGCCTCGGGATTGCCATCAAACATGCGGCCGGCGCTGCCGGGATTGATAAAGTGTGTTCCTTGAATGTGTTTGTGGTAGGGCGAATGGGAATGGCCGGTGACGACGACCTGGCAGTTTGTTATCTGGCTGAGCTCCTGGAAACGAGTATCCGGGGTCTGGGCAAAGAGCAGCTCTCGGGGGTGGTCCGGGCTGCCATGGAAAAGCCCGATGCTCAGGCCTATTAACTTCAGGATCAGTGAGTCCGTTAAGGAACGCAGATATTCTTTGCTCGGTTCGTTCAAGGCCTGCACTGTTGATCGGTACATGATCCGTTTTTCTTCATCATGGGGTTTGTTAAAGGTCTTGCCTTGGAGCAGGGTTAAGACCTTATGGTCGGTGTTCCCCAGGATGGAATAGGCGCTTCTCTCTTGTAACCATTGCAGGGTTTCGTTGGGGAAGGGGGCGTAGACCGTTGAGTCTCCACAATTGCAGATGGCGTCAAAAGATAAATCTATATCAGCAAAGAAACGGTCAATGGCGATCAGGGCCGGAAGATTCCCGTGGATATCTGAGAGAAGAAGAATCCGCATGACAAGTAGCTGGAGCTGGTAGAGGTGGAATCGAGAGGAGGTATCTTTAAAATAATTTTCAACAGCACAGTTGCGATTCTACACTTGAACAGGGAAACTGGAAACCTCTTTATTTTTAACTGGCATATTTGGTAGGATGGATGGTAACTTTAGTGCATTACAGATTATTTTCTTGTTTCTTTGCAAGAAAATAATCTGTAATGCACTTATCCCCGTTTATCGGGGATAGCTGTGTGACGAAACCGCGCGGCCCCAGTGTTGACTGTCGGTATTTGAAATATCTGTAGAGGCTAAAAAGAGATAAACGCGAGAGCAAAGAGAGAGCAAGAGAATGAACATCAAAGGATTCAAAACAGCAGCAGTCGCTGCTGGGATCAGGTATGCGGACCGGCTGGATCTGGGTCTTATTGTGAGTGAAGCCCCGGCTGTGACGGCCGGGGCCTTTACCACCAATCAAGTAAAGGCGGCCCCGGTTGTCCTTGACATGGAGCGGCTCAAGCAGGGGCGGGCCCAGGCCGTGTTGATCAATAGTGGTTGCGCCAATGCCTGCACCGGCGAGGCGGGGATGCGGGCCGCCCTTGCTGCCAGCAATTGTGCTGCCTCAGCCTTAGGGATTCCCGAGGAGATGGTACAGGTCTCGTCCACCGGGGTTATCGGTGAGCAGTTGAACGTGGACGCCATGCAAAAGGCCATGCCTGAGCTGGTGGCCGGATTGTCGCCAGATAATTTTGAGTTGGTGGCCAAGGCGATTATGACCACCGATACAGTTTCCAAAACGGCCTACCGGACTGTGGTCATTGGTGAGCAGGAGGTGCAGTTTATGGGGATGGCCAAGGGCGCGGGGATGATTATGCCCAATATGGCCACCATGCTTGCCTTTGTGCTGACTGATGCCCAGATCAGTTTTCCCCAGCTCCACAGCGCCTTGCTCAAGGGTGTTGAGCGTACCTTTAACCGGATCACCATTGATGGTGATACCAGCACCAATGATATGGTGCTGGTGATGGCCAATGGCACTGCCGGAAATCCCTGGATTGATGACGATAGCCCGGGCAGTCAGGAAATCTTTGAACAGACTTTAGAGGATCTGCTCAAGGATCTGGCCTTGCAGATAGTGGCCGATGGTGAAGGTGCCACCAAGTTTATCACCATCCGGGTCTGTGGGGCCCGAGATGAGCAGGATGGCACCCAGATTGCCAGGACTGTAGCCAACTCCAATCTGGTCAAAACTGCATTTTTTGGTGAAGATGCCAACTGGGGACGGATCATTGCCGCCATGGGCCGTTCTGGAGTTCGTATCTGTCCCGAGCGGGTGGATATCTCCTTTGGTGAGGTGGCAATTGTGAAGGATGGTTTGGGGCAGGGGAAGGAGGCCGAAAGACAGGCTACTGCCATTCTCAAAGAAAAAAATATTATGGTAACCATCGACCTGAAGGATGGCTCTGCCTGTGCCGAGGTCTATACCTGTGATTTTTCAATCGATTATGTGAAGATCAATGCCGATTATCGGAGCTAATTGTCTTTTGTGACCAATGAAAGAAACCTGGAGCACCTCTACTCTCTCTGAGCAAATAGACCTTGCGGTTCTGCTTGCCGGACTTTCCAAGCATTATGCGCTCTTGGAAGATGACGCGTTGGTCGAAACTCTCTGTTACTTAGATACCTTCGATTGGCGGCTGTATGATAAGGGCCTGCTCTGTCGCCGTCAGGGCAGGAGCTATGTCTTGACTGATTTTTCCGGTGAATACCTGCTTCAGGCTGATGGGCCGACCAGTGACCAGCCCTTGTTCCGCGATTTTGAGGGGGCCATGAACGAAAAGCTTGCTGAAGTAATAGGGGTCAGGGCCCTTCTCCCGCTGGTCGAGATTGTCCGCCGGAGACAATCCTTTCAGATTGTCAATCATGATCAAAAGAGAGTCCTTTCCGGTTTGCTTGAGCAGGATCACCTCATGCAAGAGGGTGGCTCCCCAATACCCCTTGGTGGCTCGCTCAGGGTGGAGGGGGTTCGTGGGTACAGTAAGATCATGGCCAAAGTGACAGCGATCTTGCAAAGGCAAGGGTTTGAGGCCGGATATTCCGCAGAGCGGGGCTTGCGTTCCGCCCTGGCGGCGATGGGTAGAAAACCACTGGACTATTGTTCACAATTTTCCATACGCCTTGACCCGACCGAGACCATTGTCCAGGCCGCGCAAAAGATCTTTCTCCAGTTACTTGCAGGGATGGAACGTAACATCCCCGGCATGATTGAAGATATTGATTCGGAATTCCTTCATGACTTTCGGGTGGCCCTGCGGCGAACCAGATCTTTGCTGGGAAGCTTGAAAAAGACAGTGTCTGGAGCTGAAGTGGAGTCCTTGCAGCAAGAATTACAGAAAATTGGACTTGTTACCGGGCCGGTTCGAGATCTCGATGTCTATCTCCTGGAAGAAAGCGGCTATCACGCCATGTTGCCGGAAGGGTTGCAAGAGGGATTGGCTGTTTTTTTTAAGGGCTTACGTCGACAACGGGTAAAGGAGTTTCGGCGTTTACAAAAGGCCTTGCAAGCCAAGACCTTTCACCAGTTTTTGCTACGGTGGCGAAGATATGTGGAAGACCTGGAAACGTCTCTGTTGCCGTCAGATCTTACCACCGGTCATGAGACCTGTAAAAAGGTGGCGGTCAAGGCGATCAGGAAGCGGTTGCGCGCTATTCTCAAGGACGGTGCCTTGATTGGCCCCCAAAGTCCTGATGCCGACCTTCATAGTGTAAGGATTCAGGCCAAAAAACTCCGTTATCTTCTGGAATTTTATCGGTCGCTGTTCCCTGAGCCGGCGATGGACTCTTTAGTCAAGTCGCTCAAAAAACTGCAGGACAATCTGGGGAGTTTTAATGATCTCTCCGTGCAACAGCAGATGTTAGCTCGGTACCAGAATGGGCTTGCGGACGGTGAACCGAAGAAGGCTGTTTTGGTGGCAGCCGCACTGGGAGGTTTGATAACCCATCTGCATGAAGAGCAGGTTAACGTTCGCCAGAAGTTTGACCTTGCATTCGCGCAGTTTACCACAGCGGAAAACAGGAAATTGTTTCATTCACTTGTTTAAGTCTAAGCCGTTGTAATCAAAGAATATGGTCATCTACTTGGTCGAAATTGGTTAATTAGCCGTATTATAACGAGATAAATTGTTTTATATATCCTTCATAATCCCTGACCGTTGTTACGAAACGATGAAGCTGTTTTGTAACGGTTCCTGAATTTTGTAATCATTTGGCCTTCGGGTGTCATCAGCAATGAAAATTATCGCTATCTATTCAAGCAAGGGCGGGGTGGGTAAGACGGCTACCGCAGTCAACCTGGCCTATGGTTGTGCTCGAAGCGGGAGAAAAACCCTCCTCTGTGATATGGATCCCCAGGGTGCTGCCGGCTATTATTACCGGATCAGGCCCAAAGAGAGTTTTAATCGGAAACAGTTTCTCAAAGGGGATTTAGAACCATTCATCAGGGGGACGGATTATGAAAATCTTGACCTGCTGCCGACCCATTTTTCTTTTCGTCATCTCGATATTGCCCTCGATGAGCGGGGCGGGGCGGGAAATGAACTGAAACGGATCTTCGCCTGCATCGAGGATGAGTACGAGGTCTTGATTCTTGACTGTCCTCCCAATATGACCCTGCTTTCTGAGAAAATTATCATGGCGGCTGATTTGGTGGTGACTCCAGTCATCCCTACGACGCTTTCCATTCTCTCCTTTGCCCAACTGATAAAATTGACGGATAAGCTGGAGGTAAACCGCAAAAAGCTGGTGGCCTTTTTCTCCATGGTTGACCGACGAAAAAACATGCATTCTGACACCATTGCTAAATTCGGCAAGAAAAAGATGTTTCTGGCCAGTGAAATCCCCTATCTGGCGGATGTCGAGAAGATGGGCCTCTATCGTCAGCCGGTGGCGGTTTCGGTGCCATCTTCGGCTGCCGCCACTGCCTATGCGCAGTTGTGGCTGGAGGTGTGGCGGCGAGGAGCCCTGTTATGAAGACCTTGTATCTGCTTCGTCATGCCAAATCCAGTTGGGCTGATTCCTCTCTTGCCGATCTGGAGCGGCCTTTGAATAAACGAGGGCAGCGCGATGCCCTGTTCATGAGCAAGAGGCTTGCCGATCAAAAAATCAAAATTGATGCAATCTGGACCAGTCCGGCCCAGCGGACGGTGGAGACGGCACTGCGTTTTGCGTGGGCCATGCAGGTTCCCAGGCAGGAGATACGGCTGCGCAAACACCTGTATCCGGGGACGACCGGTGATCTGTTACTTGAGATCCGGTCCTGCCCTGATAAAATCAAGAACCTGCTGGTTATTGGGCATAATCCGGCGATCACTGATCTCGTCAATCTTTTGAGCAATCATGAGAGCGCAACCGAGATTGAGTCTCTTCCCACCTGTGGAATCGTGGCCTTCGAGTTTTCCTGTTCCCTCTGGCAGAAGATAAAAAGGCGAGAGGGGCGGATCTTGTTTTTTGATTATCCCAAGAAAGGAAAGGCCCCTGTCTGAGCCATTGTCTGCATCGGAGACAGGGGGTGGAATTATGTCCGGTCGAGCTTTCAATCCGGTTTTCAGGGGGCTGCTCTTCCTTGCCGGCCTGTTTTTTTTGAATTTTACGACTCGGGTTATTTTTTCACCGCTCCTGCCCCGTTTGGAAGGTGAGTTTCACCTTGATCATGCGGCGGCCGGTTCTTTTTTTCTTTTGATTTCGACAGGCTATTTTTTTTCCATCCTCACCTCCGGTTTTGTCTCGACCCGTATCAATCATAAAAAGACGATTGTCCTGTCCACCTTTGCTGCCGGTACTATCCTGCTGGTCTTGAGCTTTTGCACTACCCTGTTCTGGTTGCGCTTTGGTCTTTTGAGTCTGGGGCTGGCCGCCGGATTATACCTGCCCTCTGGGTTGGCCTCGGTCGTAAGGCTTGTCCCCTCTGCATATCTGGCCCGAGGCATGGCGGTGCATGAATTGGCGCCCAATTTTGGTTTTATTGTTGCCCCGATCTTGGCCGATATGATGCTCAGGTACTGTTCCTGGCAGCAGGGATTACGGTGGCTCGGATTCTTGATGATAAGTATTGGCGTACTGTATAATCTCACAGGAGGTGGGTGTCAGGAACGGGGAAGATCATTGGACCGATTGACTTCGCAAGCGATTTTGTCGCTATCGGAGTTCTGGCTCATGGTACTCCTTTTTTCCTTGGCGATCTGTTCAAGCTTGGGGGTGTACGCCATGCTGCCTCTGTTTCTGACCTCAGATCAAGGCATGAGCCCGGAGCGAGCAAGCCGTTTACTGGCAATCTCCAGGTTAGCAGCCTTGGCGATGCCCTTAGTCGGGGGCTGGCTTGGTGACCGGCTGGGAAACAGGGTGGTCATGGGGGGATCATTGATGATGGCTGGCCTTTGCACTGCTCTTCTGGGCCTAACCGTATCGTCTTTCTGGCTGATCATTTTTGTGATCTTGCAGCCGATGTTTGCGGTCTGCTTTTTTCCGTCAGGGTTTGCTGTCTTGTCTGCTATGTCGGGATTGACGTTAGGCTCAGGGCTAAAAGAGAGAGTAGGGACCATTGCCGTTTCATTATGCATGCCGGTGGCCTTTCTTCTGGGTGGCGGGGTGGCGCCGGTGCTGATAGGGTCTATTGGGGATCATGCCTCTATCGGTATCGGTTTTATGGTAACAGGGGCAGCCGTAATTGCTGGCGCCATGCTCTCATTCTTTGTTTCTTGTGAAAAATATGGAAAAAAATAGAAAAAAGATGATATATTGTCTTATCAATCCGGGGTAAGAGCTTGTAACTTGTAAGAAGAAAATAATTATAGTGACAGCTGAGGTAGATGGTCTGTAGGTGTTGAGGTAGATAAAGGAGATTTTGCAGGTTGCCTTAAAAACGTAATCTCCAGGTCTACTGCCGCCTTGGGCATAGACTACAGTCTAATTCCGATAAACGGGATAAGACCCTGAACCGTGTCAATGATCCTGATAAAATGGCGAAGCATCCAGTCTGTCAACATTGTCTCCATTATTATGTAACCCATCAGCCAGCTATGCCTTATGGATGTCGGGCCATGCATTTCAAATCGGCACAAAATCCGGCATTAGTTGTTTTTTCTTCTTCGGGCCTGGAGTGTCAGTTGTTTGTTCTCAAAAATACAGGAAGAGATGTTGAAAAGTCAGCATCAACATTGCCGGCTAAATCACCAAAGCGGGCAGCTTGATTGTTTGAATGTGAAATAATATTGATTAGGAGTAGTGAGAGATTATGCGTTGGGGGTACAAGACAGTACAATACGGATTAAAGAAAGAAGGGCTGCTTGGGGGGTCATTTCTTGACGAAGCAGAAGTTGAGCAGTCTTTAAACGAGTTTGGTCAGGCGGGTTGGGAATTGGTCTCGCTCTTTGGCATGGACGATGGGTTGATGGCCGTCTTCAAACAACCTTTAGAGCTGATGACACCAACAAAGGTGATAGCGGAGCAGACAGAGATGACTATGGCACCCATCCCTGAATCTGTAAGCGGTAAACCTGCTGCAGTTCCTCCTCGTTTTTCCTTGAATAGGCTGGACGTTCTTGAAGCAGAACGCGTCGTTGACCGTAAAATAGGGCGTAGAGAGCCTGTCGTGTCGGTTATTGAGGAAGAAGAGAAAGAAGAGGGGGTGGGCTCTATCAGGATAGAGTGATTTCTGTCGTGGGAGTCCGGAAAAGTGGGTAAAAAATATACACCTGTGCCCATTATTGGGTAATAATGGGTAAAAAAGGGGCAGCTGGAGTGGGGCCTCAAAGTTTTAATATTACATGAATGCCTTGTATTTCTAATTAGTTAGTTGATTAAAAAAGTTTTGGCATGATTGTTGTAATATGAAAGGAAAATGAAAAATTTCATTTTTTCCCCCTCCCCCTTGGTGCCTGCTTGATGTAAGCAGGCACCATTTTTTTTATTGAGCCCCTATGTTTGAGTGGTTGGGCAAAATGTATCCAGGTCTGGGTATAAAAGTGGGTAAAAAAGGACTTTTTCATAATTCACATAGACGACTTGCTGAGAGTGAATTGTTTTTTTCTGTGTAATATTAAGATGTTGTGCTGTCTGTTTGTGTTTTGGCATGGGAATTGCTTTATTTAGAGGGAAAGTCAGTTATTTCTCTTCAATCATCTTCAGGAGGCATAAAATGAAAAAAACATTGTTAATTACCGGATTAGTTGTGGGTATGGGATTTATTGGTTTACAGCAGGCATCCGCATATCAGGGAATGGGTGGCGGTGGAATGGGAATGGGCGGTGGATGTCCGAAAGGAGGTGCGGCGTATAGTCAATTAGATGCGGCATCAAAGGCCAAAGTCGATAAATTTCATGACGAGACCAAGGACCTGCGGAAGCAAATGGTTATGAAACATGCGGAAGAGCGGGCAATCATGCGTGCTGACAACCCGGATTCTGCCAAGGCCGCCAAGTTGGCCGGTGAAATCTTTGATCTGCAAACCAGTCTTCAGACCAAGGCTGCGGCGGCTGGTGTTCAGGAGTTGATCGGCTGTGGTAGTTGCCAAGGTGCTGGTCCGGGAATGGGAATGGGGCCTCATCGTGGTGCCGGCAGGGGCATGATGATGATGGGTGCCCAGCCTGATGCCGGAGCTGGAGCCGAGGCACCAGCCGCTCCTGCTGGGAAGGACGCACAATAAAAAAATGAAGTTCAAGGTTTACCAGATTTTTAGCCTGGTAAACCTTTTTTTATGGGAAATTGAATGAAGACATACGTTCTGTTGTACCCATGTCTTTTGTTGCATACTGAATAAAGTGTGTGGAGTGGTTTTGTTTGTTGACAGACCTCTTGCTACCCTGTACAAATATCATCATATGATTTCAGGTGTCCGTTGCCGGACATAAAAGGGAACTTCGTGAAAGTCGAAGATGGGCCCGCCGCTGTGACCGGGGACGAATCGTGCAAGATGTCACTGCCAGCTTCTGGGAAGAGCCAGATGCCGGCGGGAAGGCGCACGAAGAGAATGATCCGGAAGTCAGAAGACCTGCCTGAAAAATCAGCATGTATTTTTTACCTGTTGAGCCGTTGCCGTCGTGGATTATCGGTAACGAATTGTGAACTTGTGGATTGAAAGGGACATCCCCGGGTCGATAACCTTGCTGGTTTTGTAGTGTTTACAAGGCCTGCAAACTCTTCGGTTCGGGGATTTTTTTTGCCCCGAGCTCAGGGCTATGTGATTTTTTCCCGGCCCTTAACCGCTTTTTTTCTACGGGAGTTTCAAATGATTCTACAAGAACGGGTGATGAGCAAGATGATGATATTTTTGATCAAAGATTGGGACAGTTTTCAGCGGGTCATGCGTTTCTGGAGACGAGGGACGATCTAATGGCGGTGTAACAGTCGCAAATTCGATAAAGCAAAAAAAAAAAGGGCAGCCCCGATCCGGGGCTGCCCTTTTTTCATTCTTGAAGCAAAGGAAAAACTCGATCAGCTTTTCTTGGCAGGATCAGTATATGTAAATTTCTGTCCTTTTAAGATGTTGTCCACTGACACCATATTTCCCTTCATGTAGAAAATGTTGGGCTTGGTGCCATCTTCGGGCCGGAGTACCCAGACGCTTTCTTCAAGTTGGTGCACCAGTTTGAAGACAATGTTCTCTGGATCAGTCAGATTGCCAAAGGTGCGGGCACCAGTAGGACAGGCCGAGGAGCAGCCGGTCTGAGTTTCACCTTTTGACAGTCTCTCTTCCCAGCAGAAATCACACTTGTCAATAGCATGTCTCTCGGCACTGAAATAACGGGCATCATAAGGACAGGCCAGCATACACGTTTTGCAGCCGATACACTTTTTGCTCTCCATGCGGACGATGCCGGTGACCGGATCTTTATAGGTCGCTCTGGTCGGACAGGCCCGGACGCAGGGGGCATCGTTGCAGTGGTTACACAAGACCGGGATGAATTCCACTTTTTTGTCTAATTGATCCTGATACTTTCTGGTCAAAATACGAGTACGGTAGCCGTATTCAGGGACATGATTGGTCTTGTTGCAGGCATCGACACATTTCTCACAATCGATACACAGCGACTGCCGAATAACCATGCTGTAATGCGGGTTGTAGGGATATTTTTCCACAAAATCAGAGCCCGAGGCGTAGGCGACACCAAAGGTGGAAGAGAGAGAGAGAATCTTGCCGCCGGCATAGACACCGGTAATAGCCAGACCCATTTTCAGAAAGTTACGCCTTTCTTTAATGGTTACCGATTCGGTACCCTCGTTTTTCAAAGTATTCAAATTTATGTCAGGAAATTTCATATTGTTTAATCCTATTGTTTAATCCTTTTAGTGGTCTTGAGGCCAGTACATGCTTACCAGATTTTATGATGACGCTTCATGGCTTCTTCCTCAGTCTCGCCTTCTTCCATGAAATGAATGGCTCCACAACCAGGACAGATATATCCGCCTTCAGGCACGATCTCGTGTTTCTCTAATTGATGGCCGTTAAGCATCTTTTCGCCGGCAAAATAAGCGAAACAGATTACGGAGAGACCAAAAAGAGCGGCCATGATTTCATGAAATGAGGGGGTGTATTTGATGAGCTCAATTGCCTCTTCGACACCCATTGAGTGATATACAGAGACCATCTGTCCGGGGACGACGATATCGTAACGCATGAAGAATATGCCGATCATCATCAGGCCGGTGGCCCACATGATCATGTTGAAATTATTGCCCCGCGAACGAATCAGAAGGTACAAGGGGAGAACCATGCCGAGGAAGACCTCGAAGCACCAGAAATTGATGGCGTAATCACCGGTTACCATTGACATGATGACAATGGATTTATCGTGCGATACCATGCCGGTAACTATCTTCCAGATGGTGAAGAAGATGATGGTGGAGATCAGGAAGATGGTGACCTGACAGATGGCTTTCATCGCCCGCTCCATGCGCTGATTCATGATCTCGGGGTTGATCTTCCAGGCCAGGGTGGTAACAAACATGATGGCGCAGCCGCCTGACATTGCCGCCGAGAAGATAAAATAAATCGGCAGATAGGGGCCATACCAGAATGGGCGGCCATGCAGCATTCCAAAGACCGCTCCCAGGTTACTATGGGCGGCAATACCGACAACCAGGCCAAAAAATCCCATCAAGCGGGACAGGCTATGGTTCTGCTCAAGGAGGAAGTAGTACTCAATGACCATAAAGACCAGATAGGCGCCATACAAGGTTCCCATCCACCACATATTGGAGCTGAGATTGGGGGAAAAGACATTGTAAATCGCCATGCGGAATGGATTTTCAATATCAAAAAAGATGATACAGAAACCGCCCAGCATAAAGATAATGGACATGAAGACCGCACGCTTGGCAATGGGCATAAAGGCCTCACCGCCAAAGACATGGCCGATTGAGGAGATAATGCACAGGCCGGTGGAGGTCACGACACAAAAAACATAGGCAGAAATCAGGATGCCCCAGGAAACTTCACGACTGACACCATAGACGTTATGATAACCAGTAATCATTCCGTGCAATCCTACAGCTACTCCCGCCAAGGCGAGAAGGGCAAAGCTGCCCATGAGCATGAGATAGCCGGGGCTTGACTTTTTCAGGGCATCAACGCCATGAAAACCCCATTTCTTTGAGATATTAACCATACTTCCAATCATCTGTTCACCTTCTCAAGTAGTATTTTAGAATAATAGCGACGGCCGTGGGCGCACTGTGGCCGCATTGTAGTTGCCCTTGTGGTCTCGGTCTTCACTCGTGTGGAATTTAGGAGCCGTTACGAAATAAGCAGTGCTTTTTTACTGATTTTACGGCACCTGATGCCGTTTTGGTCCATAAGTTAGCCCTGTTATTTGTTTGTCACGGCTTAGTGTTTGCTTTTACCTTCTTTTTTCTTGTCGTGATCGCCACCAGGCAGGGCGTCAAGCCCTTTCACGCCAATGTGGCAAACAGTACAACGGGTCAGGTAGCCAAAGGCCTTAGAGGCGTCATGGCAGGTACCGCAGTATTTATTGTGGAGTTTTTCCAGGTATTCTCTCTTGTCACCCTGGGCACCACCTGTTTTTTCGGCCTCTTCGACGGCCCCCTTCTTCATGGCAAAGACCTCTTTGTGACAGGCCTCACAAGAAAGACCGCCTTTTTTCAGATGGACTGCATGATCAAAGGCCACGGCCTTTACCGGAGCGGTAAAGACGATTGGGGCCTCAGGGGGAGTGTGGCAGGAACCGCATTGGGTAGCAGCGTCAAAGGCAGTGTTACCGTCATGGCAGCTCCCGCAATACTTCCCTTCCTTGAATGATTTCATGGAGAAATCGCCAGCTTTTTCAGCCGTGCCTTGTTCCATGGCAAAGATAGAATCGTGACAGGAGTCACATTCAAGTCCGGCATCCATGGTATGGGTTTTGTGGGTGAAGGTGGCCTTGGTCGGGGTGGTCCAGACCATTGGCTCTTGCGGGCCGTATTTGTCGGCATCGTAGGGTTCTTCAGCCTTGCCGGTATTGGCCAGAAGAAGAGACGCAGCCAGAAATGCCGCTAATGCCAGTAGGTTTACCGTTGACGCTTTGTTTGTGTTCATTGATGTACTCCTGCCTCCTTTTGTCTTTGAGTATCTTTTGTGTCTCTCGCCACCTGCGGCGATAAACTGTATGCTGTTGCCAACTTTTTTAAATCAAATCGCTCTGTTTAATCAAATTGCTCTGTTTAAGCAACGTGCCAAATTTGCCCTGGCTTATATTTTTTTTAATATCTCGGCGATGCGCTCACCGGCCGTGATCATTTTCGCTAAGATCTCTTTTTCTTCAACATGTTCCTCTTGATCCTGACAAACATCTGAGAGGAGTTGCGCGTAATTGATGATTCCATTGGAGAGGTTGGTGCCTTCGTTAATAAGGGCTGAGTGCTGCGCGTCATTTTTTTTGGGAGACTCTAAGGGCGATTCTTGAGATTGATGTTGATGCAATACGACATTGACGGCACTGGTCAGTTCAACAATCTCGGTGCAGGTGTTGGGTCCATAACTGAGACCATGGGTGAGAATGTCCTCATTTTGTGCCTGCTCGGAGAGATGAACCAAGGGGGAGATGGCCTTCTGATAGAGCAGGATCAGGGCAAAACTGATAATACAGATGATGCTGCCCAAGGCCCCAATCATGATCGTCTGGAATCGAACTACCTTGGCCCGCATCTGGCTGACGATAATCCGGTCGAACTGGAGCAGATAATCAGCAAGCGTTCGCATCTGGCGTTGCAGATTGAGGCTGTAGGCGACCTTGTCTTCGGCCCCCATGATATTTTTTGATGATATGGCCAGCCCGGAGACGTCAACCTGCTTAGCCATGTCTAATTTATATTCAGCCGGGATGATATCGTTTTCCTGCACGCGAACTAAGCTTGAATTGAGGTCTTTCAAGTCTCGGGCAGCGGCAACCACCTTGTCCCAGTCTTTCTCGATCAATGATGTCGTAATCTGTTCCCGGATGGTGGCAAACTGAAAGATGGACTCCTCGCTCTGGGTGATAATTGTGCTGTATTGGCCACTGAGCTGGTATTGACGGACACCCAAAAATACCACAAAGGCCAGGAGGCAGGCAACTAAGGTAAATGCTATGTATCCAGTTTTCTTTAGAGAATACATGGCGTTGGTCGTTTTATTTTACTATGGATACAGCTTTGAGCGGCCGGGCAATTGGCACAGTCGCTTTCGTCAATAGAGTCGGTTGCCGTTTTCTTTTGGTCGGCACAGGCGAGAATGATGTCAAATTCTTCATTGTCCAAGGTCTCGACCTGAACCAGGATCTCAGCCAGATTTTTCAGGAGAAAAAACTTCTGACTGAGAATAGTCACGGCCTCTTCATAGCAGGTTGCGAGAAGGGCCTTGATCTCATGGTCAATATTCCTTGCCGTTTCGTCGGCCATGGCCAGACGTTGCGAGGCCCCGCCAAGAAATCCGCTGTCATCAATCATAAAGGCCTGCGGGCCCATCGCCTCATTCATCCCCCACTTGCAGATCATATTGGTAGCGATCTCGGTGGCCTGGAGAATATCTCCCTGAGCACCGGTAGAGCGTTGTCTGAAGGCGATGTCTTCGGCAGCGCGGCCACCCATCAGGATGGTGATTCTGTTCTTGAGATAGACGTAGGAGTAGGCGTGGCGATCGATAAGTGCGAGCTGTTGAGTTTGCCCCAAGGCCCTGCCTCGAGGAATGATAGTGATTTTATGCAAGGGGTCGGTGTCGGGCAGGGATTTGGCGATGATGGCATGTCCGGCTTCATGGTAGGCCAGGATGTTGCGATCATTGTCGGTCATGATCATGCCTTTACGCTCCACCCCCATCAGGATACGATCCCGAGCCAGCTCGAAATCAGTCAGGGCAACGGCCTGTTTGTTGCCTCGTGCCGCCATGAGGGCCGCTTCGTTGACCAGATTGGCAAGCTCGGCCCCGGTAAAGCCCGGGCACATCTGAGCGACCAGATCTATATCGAGATCTGGGGCCATCTTGATCTTGGCCCCGTGGACATGGAGGATCATCTTGCGGCCATTGATATCGGGTGGCAGGATATTAACCTGGCGATCAAAGCGGCCAGGCCGGCGCAGGGCCGAATCAAGGATATCTGGCCGGTTGGTGGCGGCGAGCACAACAATATTATCCGAGGAGCCAAAACCATCCATCTCGACTAACAGCGCATTCAAGGTCTGGCTTCGTTCATCACTGCCACTGGCAGAGGCCCCACCGCTGCGACTGCCGCCCACCGCGTCGATTTCATCAATAAAGACAATACAGGGGGCGTTTTTTTTGGCCTCCTTAAACAGATCGCGCACCCTTGACGCGCCAACGCCAACAAAAATCTCTACAAAATCAGAACCACTGAAACTATAAAAGGGAACCCTCGCTTCGCCTGCAATGGCCCGGGCGAGGAGGGTCTTGCCGGTACCGGGCGGGCCTTGCAACAAGACCCCCTTGGGGATAGTGGCGCCTACCTGACTGAATTGGGCCGGATTCTTCAAAAATATGACAATTTCCTGAAGCTCTTCGATGGCCTCGGGGATACCGGCAACATCCTTGAAGGTAACGACCTTGTGACCGTCGTCAGGATGGATGAGTTTGTCGGTGGCAAACTTGCTCTCCTTTTCTTCACGCTTCATTCGGCTCAGCGACAGAACGATGACCAGGATGAGTAAGACAACGTAGAGAAGGGCCAGGCCCTGCAGGATAAGTTCGGAGTGATCGGTATTAAAGACGATACGGATATTTTTGTCTTTGAGTTCGGCGATGAGTTCTTCGGGATTGGGAACGGTGGTGATATAGGTGAAACCAGGATTGGAGCTTGTTTCTACTGCACGATGACTGATTACCACTCGATTACCGGTAAAGATCATGTCGGCGATATCGTGATGGCTGAGGCAATAGCGAAACTCACTGTAATTGCGTTCAGGCAGGCGGTTTTCAATAGACCACACGAGATAACAACCGCCGGAAAAGATGGTAAACAGAAAGAAGATGAAGAGGTTGCGAGCGAGAATGGCCATGGTGAAGTTTCCTGAAGGAAAAATGCTTGTTTATGCTGGAATTATTCTTGTAAGGTAAAGGATCAATTCAAATAATTGAGACAACGTTATGAAAGAGATCTCCCCTGTTGTCTGGTCATTGTTTTGAACCTTCAAGAAAAATATCAATGGAAGAATATAGCATAAAAAAAGGCATTTATCCTAAGCCGTTGTAAATAAAAAAAATATGACCTTTTAGTGGCCGGAACGGCAGCAAGGAGCCGTGACGAAAAAATCTGCCTATACAACAGTTTCGTCACGGCTCCTTGCAAAAAGTAACTTTACACCTTGGTACTTTTCCCTGGTTCACAAGGGGCATATGGGAACCAGGGAAAAAAGTAAACAACTGCCTGATCAGCTCCCCGTAATGGCAGAGAACATGCTTTTAACAAGGGCGACAGGGCCACCACCGGAGATCATGGCACTGGAGAGACAAACAAGGCTCCACAGCCCAATGGCTCCAGCAAAAGCAGCGGTAATAAAGGTTCCCAATTTGTACAATTCACTATCAGCACTGGCGGATTCGTGAGCGGTGGCTTTGGTCTGTTGTTTGGTGATTGCGTTGTTTTCCATGATAAATCTCCTTTTGAGGTTGGCTTTTAGCTAAAAGTGTTGAGAGGTCGTTTGTGTAGGTGAATGGCTCGATTTTTGCTTATCCGTTGATTGCCTGGAAAAGGCTGGAAACGAGGTCAAGGGGTCCGCCACTGTTGACCGCACCGGCAATCATGCTGGCAACTGCCCAGCAACCGATAACGCCGGCAGTAATGCCGACAGCGGTAATTCCAATCTTGGAGACTTCAGCGCTTGCATCAGAGCTTGCAGCGATTGTTGCGTTACTTCTATCCATGCCGGTTGTGTTTTTCATGAGAAGCTCCAGAGTGGTTTTTTTAGAAGTTGTTACGAATCAATTGGCCTGTCCTGGTTGTTCCGTTACAAATTCCGATATTTTCTTGCCGTTGATAGTGCGGCAAGGTTGAATTGTTGCAACAGCTTAGCGGGAAATCTTTGTCTCGTCTTTGATGTCTTTAATGCACGTCCCGTGCCATGTTTCCCAGTATCTATTGTTTGTTTAGTTCTTTTCTTTTAACTTGCTTATATTGTGTATATTTTTTTATTTATCGCTGGATGACACGAGGTGTTGCATGTTTGATGCGAAGGGTTTGGTTGGTGTTGCGTATGTGTTGCAGGAATTTTTTGTTGTTGTAAAAGTGTTGCAAAGTGGTTGTGTAAGTGTTGCGATGGTGTAGCTGGTCGAGAGGCGGGATAGGTGGAAAGTCGTTACGAAAGAATTTGGCCTTTTATAACTCTTTCGTTACGGCTCCTTAGGTATTGTCTCGAAAGCCAAAGTGGTCGTGCTCTTTGCAACGGCTTATTTAAAGTCGTCAGGTTGCATCCCCTGGCGTTGCATCTTGCGGTAAAGGGTGCTGCGATCGATACTGAGGATTCTGGCGGCCTTAGATTTATTGCCTCGGGCCCGTCTCAGGGCATCGATGAGTTCGTCTTTTTCGCTGATATAGGTGGGGTAGGCACTGGCGGTGAGGGGTGTCTGGAATTGTGAATTTTCTTGGGTGTTGGGCGGAATATCTGTCTGGAACTCGGCAAGGTTTTTCTGTGGCAGGCTCTGTGGTGAGCGGATCTCTTCGGGGAAGTGTTCAAGAGAGATGGTCGTCCCTTCGCAAAGGACACACGCCCGCTCAATGACGTGGCTGAGTTCTCGAACATTTCCCGGCCAGGAATAGCCGACGAGGGCAATCATGGCCTGATCGGAAATCCCGTTGATATTCCTCTTTAATTGATCTCGAAACAAAGAGAGGAAATGATGCACCAGAATGGGGATTCCATCGGTACGGGCGCGCAGGGGCGGAAGGTTGATTTCCATGACCTTCAGACGATAGTAGAGGTCTTCGCGGAATTTCCCGTCCCTGACCTTGTCGAGGAGATTGACATTGGTGGCCGCAATGACGCGGACATCTACCTTGATCGGGGTGTCCTGACCTACCGGAGTGAAGGTTTTTTCCTGAAGGAAGCGGAGGAGACGCAGTTGCATCCGGGGCGAGATGTCGCCGATCTCATCCAGGAATAAGGTGCCTCGGTCGGCTTGAATGAGTCGTCCGGGACGGTCTCGGTCGGCGCCGGTAAAGGCCCCTCTCTTGTGGCCAAAAAGTTCGCTTTCCAACAGATCTTCCGGGATAGCCGCGCAGTCAACCTTGATAAGAGGGAGCTCTCGACGTGGGCTTTCGGCGTGCAGGGCCTCAGCGGCAAGCTCCTTGCCCGTCCCTGATTCTCCGGTGATAAGAACGGCGGTGTCAACCTGGCCCACGTTTTCGATCAGTTTATACACATCCTGCATCGCCTTGCTGGAATCGACATAACTATGGAAATGATTCCGACTGCCGCTCTTTTCACTGGGTTCCGGCATAGTAATATCTCGGGCGACAATAACGACCCCGCTGAATTCATCCTGCCCATCCTGGAGCGGGGAGGCGTTCAGGCTGATGATCCTGATATTACCATCACTCTTGCGGCATTCAATCTGATGTTCACGCACTTCCCGACGATCATGCAGGACCTGTAAGGCATCCTGAAGGCAGGTGCGGCCCATTTCTGCGGGCAGGGAGCTTATATTGGTCGGGGGACTGGTCTCGTCGTACCCTAACCAGCTTTTGGCCGTATTGTTGACCTGGATAATATTCATGTCGTTATCAATGGTGATGATCGCGTCACGCACTGAGCTGAGGATCGCCTCCAGATAGCGTTTGTACTTTTCGTTTTCCTTCTGGAGCTGTTTCTTCTCTTTTTCAAGCTCCCAATGCAGTAAGGCCTGGCGGACAAAGCGGAGTAAGGTCTCTTTGTTGACCGGCTTTGAGATGTAATCAAAGGCCCCATACCTGACTGCCTCAGAGGCGGAATCCAGGTTGGGAAAACCGGTAATCATGACCACCGGGCATTGGATACCGGTCTTGCGAATCTTGCGCAGGAGATCGGTGCCGCGTGCCCCTTCCAGGACAATGTCACTGATGATCAGGTCAAACTCCTGGGCCTGGATAGCAGCCAGGGCCTCGTCAATGGTGGCAGCGGTGGTGATCGGGCCGTATCCTTCTCGGGCCAGAAACATCTCAAAGGTGAGACGGATGCTGGCCTCATCATCAACAATGAGGATGTGGGCGTTTTTATCAACTATTTCATTCTGATGCATGGCTTGAGTCTGTCGGGGCTGGGGTGGCGATAGTGGGGATCTGGATGAGCATTTCCGTGAATTGATGCATGATCGAGTTGACCTTGATCGAGCCGCCATGCTCCTGGATGATCCCAAAACTGATGCTGAGGCCAAGTCCTGTTCCTTGCCCGGCTGGTTTTGTGGTGAAGAAAGGATCAAAGAGTCGTTCAAGAATGCCTTGCGGAATCCCGGTGCCCAGGTCACGGATGCTGGTTTGGACCCATTGCTTGCCATCTTCTGCCGTAATGGGGTGACAGGCAATCGTGATCTTCTTGTCGGGTGCAGTAGTGGGGTAGCGCTCGTTCAAGGCAAACCGGCTGTTACTCAGCAGATTCAGGATGACCTGTTGCAGTTGGCGGAAGTTACCATCAACAGGGCAATGTGTTGGCGAGAACTCCGTGCTGATCTGGATTCCATCTTTTTTGAATTGATGTTCGACTAAAGACAAGGCTGCCTTGATCACCTGAATCATGTCAACGGGTTCATTGTTTTGTTCACCTTCTCGGGCAAAGGAGAGCAGATTCCTGATAATGGAGGCGATACGCTCCCCTTCGTTGATGATCCGGGTTAGGAGTTCGGCCTGGAGGGAGTTTTTTTCGCTGTCGTCGAGGAGGAGTTGGGCAAAATTGATGATACCGGTAATGGGATTATTGACTTCATGGGCAACCCCTGCCGCCAGTTCGCCTATGGCTGCCAGTTGCGCCGTGCGCATGGAATCTACCTTGCGCACCTCATCTGAGGTCAGTTCGCGGGCAATCAGCAGGATCTTGCGGATGATTCCATCGCTATCTTTGATCGGCGAGGTGGTGAGCAGATACTCGCCAAAAAGGCCAGGCAGTCTGGTTTCCTCCACCCGAGGCGAGCAGGTGCGCAAGAAAGATTCCAGCGGACATTGCAGGTGCGGGGAGCTGCCGCCATGGATGATCTTGCAGATCCCCATGCCCATGATCTGATTCCTGGTCTTGCGGGCGGCGTTGACGGCAGCCAGGTTGGCATCAATGATTATGCCTTCCGGGGTGACCACAAATACCGGATCCTGGATGGCGTCAAAGAGCTCGTCGCCACCGTTAGTTGTGGTGGTGGGGCAGGAAGATTGCGAGCAGTCAAGATCGTCTGGGGCAGTTTTTGCCTGCCGAGTCTTGCTCATATCGTTAAACCTTTATAAATAAAGAACGCGATCATCTGGATGTCCACAACGGTAAAAGGAGCCGTAACGAAAGAGTTGTCAACGGTCAAGGTCTTTTGTGGGTGCCTTGTGACAGCACCTAACTTGCCATCGAGCCTAGAACTTTTTTTACCATATTGCCATCCGCGCCCTTGCCAAAATGCTTCATGATCACCCCCATAGCCTGCATCGGACTTTTGAATTGTGCCAGATCTATGTTGGCTTGTGCCCAGGCCAGGATCTCTTCCTCGGTGGCCATTTGCGGCAGATATGATTCCAGGACTTGCAGGTAATCCGAGGTCGCCTGCTTGGTGAATTCCAGGGTCTGTCGTTCCGACTTGCACAACCCCATGATCACGGTGATGATCTCGTCGTTGGTGATCTCCTCGTCGCGCTTGGGGCGGCTGCTCTTCTTGCCGCTTTCCAGGGTGATGGGCTGGGTGATTTTTGTGGGGAATTCACTGATGATGATACGGACGGCGCCTTTGACCTCTTCGTTTTTACTGAGCATGGCAGCCTTCAGGTCGCTGCGCAGCTTGGTCATCAGGGACACACCTGACGCCTCGTTCCAGCCATATTCTGTTGTGTTGGTCATTGTTTTCTCACTTATTTTTGAATGACGGCTTGACAGCTTGCTTATGTTTTTCAGTGCCTGATCTTACTCAAAACGGTTTGCTCTGGCAAGGACTTCATCTTCTACGCGGGTGGCGCATCCCTTTGCCATGATGGTCTCAGAGGGTGGTAGTACTGGCTTCTCTCTGGTATTTATGGTAGTTACATATGAAAATGTGTGCGTAATAAGGAACCACAGCTTGTAGCAGCGTGCCCATCAACTACTCCGGCACGATGGGCACGCTGCGCTTTGCCCATCCTACAAGCTTACGCATTGCTCCACCAACCTTCAGCCTCAAAAATGGTTCATGCAGAAAGGCCGGATCGAAGAACAGCTTCAGGGGATTGTCGAGCGGGTCACCTATCATAATAGCGAGAGTGGCTGGTCGGTATTACGGGTGAAGTGTTTTAACGAACATGAGGCCGTGGCCGTGACTGTGCACCAAACCCGGGTCTTTGCCGGGGCGACCATGAAATTCTTCGGTTCCTGGGCGACACATCCTGCCTATGGCCGGCAGTTCAAGGCCCTGCGGGCTGAGGAACAAAAACCGGCAACAGCGGCGGGCCTGGAAAAATATCTGGGCTCGGGGCTCATTAAAGGGGTGGGGCCCAAGACTGCCCGCAAGATTGTCAGCCATTTTGGTAAAACCACTCTCGATGTCTTTGACGGCAAGATCGACGACCTGCTCCTGGTGCCGGGTATCGCCCAAAAAAAATTAGCCGGGATCAAAACGGCCTGGGAAGAGCATCGGGCGGTACGGGAGGTGATGCTGTTTTTGCAGGGGCATGGGATCTCTACCCTTTTTGCCGTCCGGATCTATAAAAAATATGGTGATCAGGCCGTGGCCATGGTGCGTGAAAACCCGTACCGTCTGGCGGATGATTTCTACGGTATCGGCTTTTTCTCGGCCGACAAGGTGGCCCTGTCCCTAGGCATTCCTTTAGATGCAGAGATGCGGATCGTTGCTGCTATCCGCCACATCCTGGCCGCCTCTCGTGAGCAGGGCCATTGTTTTCTGACCAGGAGCCAGATTCAGGCGCAGATCAAAGAGCTCCTGGAAATGGACCTGGCAGAGAGGCTGGAGTCGTATCTGCAAACTATGGAACGGGATAATCTGCTCAAGACCCGTTTACTCGTGGTTGATGGTGTTGCCGTTATCCCTTGTTATTATTCCAAGACCCTCTATTATGAAGAGCAGGATTGCGCCGACTGCTTGAAACAGCTTTGCGGCCCCCTGGCTATTGATGCCAAAAGGGTGGAGCAATGGTTGCAGGCCTGGAGTGTCACCCAGAACCTGCAGTTGAGCACCGAGCAATATGGAGCTGTTGCCGGCATTGTCGCCTGCCGGTGTGCGATTTTGACCGGCGGCCCGGGGTGTGGCAAGACCACGACCACCAAAACCTTGGTGAAGTTATTGCAGGCCATGGGGCTGAGGGTGATTCTGGCGGCGCCCACGGGACGTGCGGCCCAACGCATGGGTGAGGTGATTGGCGAGGAGGCCAAGACCATTCATCGCCTGCTGGAGTATCAGGGCGGAGGATTCAAACGTAACCGGGAGCAGCCTTTAGAGCTGGACTGTCTCATCGTTGATGAGTGTTCAATGCTCGATATTAGTCTGACCGCGGCCTTGCTGGCCGCAATTCCGCAAAGTGGGCGGCTGGTATTGATCGGGGATGCCGATCAATTGCCATCAGTGGGGGCGGGCAATGTGTTGGCCGATCTGATCGCCTCGGGGGTAGTGCCCTTATTCACCCTGAACAAGGTCTTCCGGCAGGCCGGTGATTCGGCTATTATCCGCTATGCCCATGCCATCAATGGCGGCGAGGTGCCCCAGATCCCCTCGCCTTTCAAGCAACCCGGCCTCTGGGCCGAAAAGGTTGATTGTCTGTTTCTTGATTCCAACGAGGCGACTCAGGAACAGTTGCGGGTCATTGCTCGGGTGCGGGATTATTTTAAGTTATCCGTACCCGAGATTGAGGCCAAATTTGGCCCCGAGCTCCTTTTTACCGGTATCGAGGAAGGCAGGATGGTGTCAAAGCGGCCCGAACTTGACCTCCCGGATAAATACAGCCGCATGAATTTTGGTCTGCTCCAGACCGCCGAAAACAGCGCCGATGAACTGCGGGCAGTGTTGAGCAAGGTGCATCCCTGGTCCTCCCTCTACTATGGCCTGACCGCCCAGGAGGTGATCGTCCGGCTTTATACCGACTGGATCCCCAAGTATTTTGGCGCGTCGTGCGAGATCCAGGTGCTCTCGCCCATGACCAGGGCCAGTCTGGGCACGGCCACCTTGAATCGCACCCTGCAACAGGCGGTAAATCCTGCCGGTGAAAACAAGGGGCAACTGATTCTCGGGGAGCGTATTTTCAGGGTGGGTGATCGGGTTATCCATCGTCGCAATAATTATGATTTAGGGGTCTTCAATGGTGATATCGGGGTGATAAGCCAGGTGAATGCCCTGGATCTAAGCTGTGTGGTGCGTTTTCTCGCTGGAAATCGGGAGGTGGAATATCAGCAAGATGAGATCAGTGAGCTGGATCTGGCCTATGCCATTACCATCCATAAATCACAGGGCAGTGAGTTTGATTGCGTGATTATTCCGGTGGTCAGCCAGCACTTCAAGATGCTCTTCCGTAATCTCGTGTATACCGGCCTGACCCGAGCCAAAAAGCTGGCGGTCTTTGTGGGAACCAGGCAGGCCTTTTCCATGGCAGTTAGGAATGTGGATACGACCAAGAGGCAGACAGCGCTGGCGGTGTTGCTCCAGGAAAGGGGGTAGAGCCTCCATTATCGTAAACGGGAACAATGAAACATGAAAGCTGTACCAGCCCCTGCTGGCGAGCTGGTGGCGTAAATAACCATGTCGCATACTCTTTTAGCAATCAGTAATTTCAATAAGTTATCTGGACTTTCATATGAAAACAGGTGATATGAGGATTCAAGGATTCAATCAGGAGGAGTAAATAAATGGAATACAAAACCGGAAGCCTCGGGCGGGTGATCATGGCCCGTTTCGATCATGGCGATGATCTGCTGGCGGGCCTGAAAGAGTTGTTGGTGAAGGAAAATCTGCGGACGGGGTGGTTTCAGATCTTAGGCGGCCTGCTCCAGGCCGGGGTAGTGACCGGCCCCAAAGAGCCGACCATGCCGCCTGATCCGGTATGGGCAACAGTTGATGGGGCCAGGGAGGTGGTAGGCAGCGGTTCTGTCTTCTGGGAGGGTGATGAGCCGCGCATTCATCTTCATGCGGCCCTTGGTCACCATGGTGAGACCATGACCGCCTGTGTCCGCAAAAATACCAAGGTCTATCTGATCCTTGAGGTTATTATCTTTGAGCTCCAGGGCATTGACGCCACCCGTCCCTGGTTTGCAGACGGTGGATTTAACCGCCTGAACTTTGGCGATTAACAAAGTGATCTTTAAATTAAAAAAGAGGAAGGGATGAATGGATGATACGATAAGCAGATCCGAACAAAAACGGCGATACAAACGGATTGAAGACGTGGCTGAAGAACTGGCAGAACTCACCGATAAAGACCTGAAAAAGATGCCTGACGAGGAGGGTCTTGCTGAAGAGATCAAGGCTATCCGTGGTTTGAGCGGGGGGGCGCGGAAGAGGCAGGTGAAGCACCTTTCCAAGCTCTTGCGTCAAGGCACGTTTCTTGATGGTATCTACGATTTTTTGAGTCAGCGCAAAGGCTCCCAGCTCAAAGGAAAAACCCAGCTTCACGAGGCCGAACATCTGCGTGACGCCATGATCAATGAGGCCATGGCGGACTGGCAGCACTGTCGGTCTATGCAGATTGATTGGGAACCGGACTGGAAAAGTGAAGTTATGGGCCCGGCAGTTGCGAAGTATCCGGCCTTAGACGAAGATGCCCTGCGTAAGATCATTTACCAGTATGTGAAGAGCCACAATAAACTCTATTATCGCGAACTGTTCCGGCTGGTCAATTCAGCAATCGACCAGTTTGAGAGAAATCGCCGGATTGAGGCCAATGGGGTCGAGCGATAATCCCGATTTTTAGATGAAAACCCATCACTCGCCAGCGGGGGCTGGCTCCTACGAACACGCCGATATTGTTTGTTTTATTGTAGTATCCAGCCCCCGCTGGCGAGCAGGTGTACAACCATCTCCCGTTGTGCCCGTTTACGTCAATGTTGTCTCCACGCCATCCCCACAACCCACCAGCTGAAATATCGAGGCACACAAGAATCACCGATGACCACCGATGCTTATCTCGCCCGATCCGCGCTTATCTGCGAAAATCTGCGGCAGCCCTTACTATGCAACAGATTTGGTAAAATAGGGTGAGAGGTCAAAGGTCTGGTGGCGCAGGACTGATTCGAGCAGATCGCGGCTCTTTAAGACGATGATCGAGTGATCCAGATAATGGGAGAACTCCGAGGAGGGATTGTGCATTTCGACAAATATCTTGGCCCGTTTATTGAGGGTCTGGATACGGGCCACGGTATGGAGGGTTTTGAGATCCGGTTCCTGGAAACGGGCGTTGGAAAAGACAAAGATGTAGGCGGCCTCCTGGATGTTGGCCTGGCGTAATGCGCTTGGACTGATCGGCACCCCCCGCACAAAGAAGGTGTGGGGATAGGGGTTGACGGTTATGAGATCCGTGACCACCACGGTGTCGCGTTGGGCAAGCTCCGGGTAGTTGGGGATGACATGCAACAGCTCGTCGGCAAAGGCGGTGTATTCACAGATCACGATATGGTTTTTGCTATATACCTGGGCCGTGCCCAAGCGGTTTCGATGCATGATGGTGTGCAGCTTTTCCGCCGTCAGGGTGATGAAGTTGGTGTAACAATAGATTCCGGTGATGATGGTGACGGCCCCGACCATCCGTCCCTGCAGGGTGATAGGTGAAATGTCGCCATACCCCACGGTTGTGGAGCTGACGAGCCACCACCAGAGCACATCGCCCATGGAGCGAATGGAGGGATTGACCGACCGTTCATAGAACCAGAAGATTATAGTAGAAAAGGCAAAGCTGGTGACGAGAAGGATGCCTAAAAATCGAAGCTGTTTTTTCATGAATTCGTGGGGGGAGAAGGGTGCTCTTTGCCGAAAATCCTGCTGTTTATGCTTCGCCGGGATGGGTGTGGTAATAGCAGTAAAAAATGAGTTTTTTTAGCCTATTTTATTACCTTCTATACTGTTCTTGCCATTAAAATGGTACTGATTTTTTCTATGCTGTTGATTGATAGTCAGGTGAGGTGATTGTATTGTTGAAAAATACGAGAGCCTCAAAGAGATGCGGAAAAACAGGGACAGTTCTTGCTGCCAGGGTCTGGCAACGCCGAGAGCTGTCCCTGTTTTTGTTTGAGCAGAACTTATATACTGTCGCTGATGTTGGTTTTGACCGTGGGGACGGTTGTGAGATGTTGAGACTCAATGACCCATACCTCGACCCGACGGTTCTTTTCTTTACCTGCCTCGCTATTATTGTCGGCAATCGGCATTTCTTCGCCTCCACCTACGATCTGGCAGCCGTTCTTGATCCCTAACAGGCGCAGCCGTTCGTAGATGCTGGAGGCCCTGCTGGCCGAGAGTGCGAGATTCTTGTCGTAATCGCCGGTGCTGTCACTGAATCCGATGAGGGCTATCTGTTGTCCAGGTTTGTCGGCTAAGAACTCAGAGACGCGTGCCAGATCCCGCTCCGCGCGGCCGTCGAGTTGAGAACTTCCAGGCAGGAAGCGGAAGTTGAGAGCGAGACGCTTCCCTTTTTCGGTGATTGTCTCCAGGGAAGTTATTGTCTCCGGGCGTTGGGGAAGTGCTTTCGTGGTATTTGTTGCCTTCTCAGTGGATGCAAAGGCCTTGATGTTCTGGTCGACAAAGCCAATGAATGCTACCTCGTCCTGGCCCTGTGAAGAGAGGGCGAATTCGATGAAAGAGGTGATATAAGGGTTTTTTGAGGAGGACGCGGTGTACAGGTAGAGGCGGCGAGAGAGGGCGTAGTCTTCGGTGGCCACGGTGTGGCGCGAAGGGGAAATAGGGGTGTCCATGGCATCGGCTAAGGCTATGGACTTTGATTTTCGTACATAAGGCAGTCCGGAAAATCCAATGGCTAATGGCTGTCTGGATACGGTGTCTGAGAGTTCAGAGCTGGATTCGTAGCGGATTGCCTCGGCCGAGAGTGGGGTGTTTGCTAACACCAGGGATTTGAAGGTGTCGAAGGTGCCAGACTTCTGGTCACGGGCATGAATTTGGATATGGCCATGCATCTCCGGTGAGAGTTCTTCCCACTTGGTAACCTTGCCGGTGAAGATATCATGAATTGCCTGGAGGGGCATGGAGGTGATCGGATTGTCTGGGTGCACGAAGACTGCGACACCGTCAAGGCCCAGGATATGTTCGTTTTTTGCGGAACTCATGTCACCTAAGAAGGCCAAACTTTCTTTCTCGCTTTTCTTTATCTGTCGTGAAGCCATGCCGATGTCACACGTTCCCGCAGCCAGATCCTGAAAGGCGGTGGTTGAACCATGGGCGGCAATTTCTATGGCTACCGGGCCGGTGGGCAGCTCGGCCTTGATCAGGACCTTGTTTAAACCTTGGGATATAGACTGGACCTTCTTTCCCTGAAGCTTTGTACTGAGAAATTCTTTGACCAAGGCGGGAGCGAGTCGTTCGCCAATGGTGTTTGATCCATGCAGGCGGAGAATGATCTGAGGGGCAGGCCCTGTCTCCGCCTCATAATCAGGTTCTGCCTGCACGGATAACGGCCATGCCAAGACGAACATGGTCACAATAAAATAGGAGGTAACGAGCGAAAAAGGCGTTTTCATTTTGGTCTCCAATGCTTGATGATGTGATGATAACTACTCTTCTATAGACGCCTCCTACCTTAAAGAGTGTTTGTTATGGCGATATTAGTTGTTCGTTAAATAACTGCTTGGCTTAAGATTAGGAAATAGAGGCGAGACAGGCTGGCGGTATAGCCCTGTTTGGGAGCAGTCTTCCGGGGTGGGGTGGGGATGGGTAGAGAAAGGGGAAAATAATGTGAAGGGGATGTGGTGGAACGTTGAACGAGAACTCACCTCATGCGAGGTCATGCGAGTTTTGGCTCTTGCTGGGAAGGTACTTTTAGCGCGTGGAGAGAAGAGCGTACACCTTTGCGGCGGGCCTCGATCATCTCCTGGTGATGGGCATGACATCTTGCTTCTTCCGTATGACGAAGCAGTTTATAGGCGCCGGCCTCTTGGTGTCGGCCGGCAGGCCGGGGGGATCAAGGGGAGAATATCTGCGAGAAGACTATAGCTTGGGGGCTGGGGCAGTCTGCAATACCCTGGGAAAATGACTTCTGGCTGCGACAAAGTCGAGCCGCAAGGGCGTGGTCGTCGTTGCTTGCCGTGATACTGTCCTACTGAAAAAGATAGAGCCATTGCCTTGAGGAAGAAATTCATGGGGGCGAGAGTGGGTCTTGCCTGTCCTGTTTGCCTTGGCGATATTGGCGATAGGACGATACAATTTATCCCATCCCGTCTATCGCTATTGAATAATCAATTTCCTGCTTTTTCTGCAATCGATCCCATCCCATCCTTCAATGTTCCTGCAATATTCCTCAGGGCCTTAGGCCAAACTGCTTAAACCTGCCGCCACCGAATCAAATACTATCACTTTATTATAATTTTCCTGGATTTCAGGACTACTGAAATCCTTAGGCAGCCCGTCTTCCGAGATTACGCCAAAGCGATGGAGGAGGTCAAGAACTGTGGGCTGCACATTGCACAGGGCCAGCATTTGTACCTTGTCGTTCATGATGGCAGAACCAATGGCGCCGATCAGGCTCGAATTGATAATGGTAAAGGGTGTCAAATCAAGAAAAAGAAAGGCGTCAAAAGGGTTGTCCTGAACTTGCGGGCCATTGATGAGGTCAAGAAGGGCGTCTTTGAATTCCTCTATCGCTTCCTTCAATGATTTTGTTATTTTACTCTCAAGAATACAGACATATCCATAGCGAATTGCTACATCACTCATTGAGTTATTCTCCTCTGGCGAAGTGAAGGGTTATTTGGTTGCCACTGGTGTTGAAAGAAATGGTGTCAACAAGTTCATTTATGCTGAATAAGCCCCGTCCCCGCGGATTTGTGCTGGGTGGCATGGAGTCAGGAAGGGTATGGTGAAATCCATCTCCTTCATCTTTTATGAAAACAATCAGAAAATCAAGGGTGATCGTCCAGCCCACGATGATTTTCTTTGATGCGTCTTTTTTGTTGCCATGCTCCCAGGCATTGTCCAGTGCCTCCATAAGAGCATATTCAATAGTTTCTTTTCTGCGTGTGTTTTTGAAAAGCCGATTCAAGATGAGAATTTTGAAGTTTTCGAGAAATTCACCGATGGCTTGTTGGGTATTGGTCAGGTTTTTCGTGTGTTCCGATGGCACTATCTTCTTTTCAACGATGGCGAGGGTGATATCGTCATCTGGGAGCTCGGGGTCACAAAACAGAAAAACATCATTGATAACGAATTCAACCAGAGCATTGGTGCTCAGTCCCATATCGATCCCGTTTTGCAGGGCTAGAATGAGGCGTTCTTTGCCGTAGCATTCTTCCGGCTGATTCATGGCTTCTGTTAATCCATCGGAATAGAAGACTATTCTGTCCCCACCATTCACCTGAACTGTTACATTGGTAAAAGTGCGGTCAAGAAGTTGCCCGACCGGATATCCCTTGGCCGGAATTTCTTCTATTTTGTTTTTTTGTATATGGAGGGGATATGGTTGACCAGCGTTGGCCAGGGTCAGGTTGGTAGCGGTGAAGGTACAGTAGGAAGCGGCAATGAATCGTTCCATGGGGAGTATGCCGCAGAGGTCTTCGTTAATGATCTGCAGATAAATTTCAGGGTTGTGCGTTGCATTACCCAAGGTGCTGAGCATGCCGATGATCCGCATAGAAATTAAAGCGGCGGAAAGACCATGGCCACAGGTGTCGGCAAAAAAGAAGCCTGTAGAGTCGGAATCAATGGTGACCGGATAATAAAAATCTCCGGAAATGGTTGAGGTGGGTTTGTTGAAGAGCGCTGCCTGATAACCAAGATTAGCAAAGGCGGCAATTGTTCCGGACTCGTTAGTAAGGAATTTTTTTTGAAGAGCCACTCCGGTAGCCAGATCATCAGCTATTCTTTTTTCAAGTTGGCGGCCACGCAGTAGATTCTGGGCGCGAGCCAGCAGCTCTTGGGAGGAAAAAGGTTTTTTGAGATAATCACTGGCCCCCATGGCAAGGGCTTTGACCACACTGTCAACCTCTGACTCTGAAGACACCATGATCACAGGGATGTCCTTGGAGTCTGGATTTCGCTGCAACTCCTGTAAGGTGTCAAAACCATTCATCACCGGCATTCTGATATCCAGGAGAATCAGGTCGGGTTTGAAGGCAAAGACCATCGATAAACACTCTGCGCCATCTACGGCGCAATGAACAGGAAGATTCAGTTTTTTCAGAATGCTCTTGCAGATTTCCCTGTTGACCAGGTTGTCTTCAACGAGAAGGATGCCACCTTCGTTCATACGTTCACCAATGGGTGTTCAGCGTGATAGTTTATACAAACTATGTCCTCTGTTGGTTATCCTCTCATAACCATACTTGCAAAACAAGGGGGGGCGGGTGAATATTCAGAAAGGGAAATGTGGGTCAGGGGCAGTCGGAAGGATAAAGATGTTCTTGTTCAGCGAATATCTTCGCTGTCCACATAGGCGTAGGCGCTGTGTTTGTGGATGGATTCAAAGCTCTCAACGCCCGCGGAAAACCAGGTGATGTCGGGGTGGGCGAGGGCGGTGACGGCCACTTTGCGTACCACGTCTTCGACAAACATGGGATTGTTGTAGGCCTGCTCGGTCACATATTTTTCGTCCGGTCGTTTAAGCAGGGCATAGACTGGGCAGGATGCTGATTGTTCAACCATGTCAATCAGTTCCTCTACCCAGATGAATTTCCGAAACTTCACATTGAGGCTCACTTCCGCCCGCTGATTATGGGCCCCGGCACTGCTGATTTCCTTGGAGCAGGGGCAGAGGGTGGTGACCGGAACCAGTACCGAGAGGATAAAATCTTCCTGTCTGCCCTTTCCGTTATTCTCGTCAGTCTTGTCATCGTCCTCATTTCCGCTCAACTTACCGGTAAAGGTGCAATTGTATTCCATCAGGCTGCGGGTACCGGTTATCGGGGCCTGTTTTTCGATAAAATAGGGAAAGGACATGACTATGCTGGCTGATTCGGCCTGGAGTGCCCCTCTGACCTCTTCGAGCAGGGTGGAGAAGATGGTCACGCTCATCTCATCCATATAGGTGTTTAAGGCCTGGGTGAAGGCCGTGACGTAGCTTTCCCGATAGGCGCCGGGCATGCGGGCCTGCATGCTGACCGTGGCCACGGTGTTCTGCAGGCCGCCATTTCTTTCGCGGATCCGTACCGGCAGCTTAATATCCTTGATGCCAACGGCCTCAATATTGATGAGGGGGCTCTGTGCAGGGGCCAGGTTTGTGTGCATGGTCAGGTTGTATTAGATTGGTGCTTCAGGTTAGAGGCTCTGTTCGAGATGGATTGGCTTAAGGCTCATTTGAGACCCTGTACTTAATTTTACTTTGTCATATTTGTCACCGTCGAATCCGGTAACCCCTTTAACCCCCCTTAATCCCCCCTGAATCAGGGGGGGAAACTTTACTCCCCTCCTTGGTAAGGAGGGGGTAGGGGTGGTTGAGTTGTTGCTATTTTAGGTAATCTGACAAAGTAGAATTAATTTCTGAGCTGCTGCGAATCCCTGACCCCTAAAGATTTATAGATTTCCTGGGTCGCAGTCGAGGAGTTGAGGGTAAAAAACTGAATTCCGCGGACATCATGATCTAAGAGGTCACGAACCTGCTCGGTTGCCCAGTGGATTCCCACCTTTTCCACATACTCATCATTTTCTGCCCGAAAAACGGCCTTCAGCAGACGGGCCGGGATATGGGCTCCGCCTGCCAGTTCGGCGGTGCGGATCAGTCCGTGTTTGGTGGTGACTGGCATAATCCCTGCGATATTCGGTACTTGGATGCCGGCGAGTTCACAGCGTTCGCAATAGTCGTAAAAATCGCGGTTATCAAAGAAGAGCTGGGTGACGATATAATCGGCCCCGGCATCGACCTTGGCCTTCAGGTAGTCAATTTCTTGTAAACGATTGGGGGT
>DDWW01000057.1:63771-64931 GCA_002347085.1 Desulfobulbaceae bacterium UBA2276
TCGGCGGCATAGTCAAAGCCATCTTTCGGCTGGACAAAATCGGTCGCGCCTTTAGGCGGGTCGCCGCGCAGGGCCAGGATATTGCGTACTCCCGCCTCCCGGTATTTTTCCAAGATTCCGTGCATCTCTACCCGGCTTGAGCCCACGCAGGTGAGATGGGAAACCACGGTAATATCCGTCTCTTTTTTGATCCTGACCACGAGATCATGGGTACGATGCCGGGTAGTGCCGCCGGCACCATAGGTCACACTTACATACGAGGGGGCAAGCGGCATCAGATGGGCAATGGTGGCGAGAAGGCGATCGGCAGCGGCATCTTCTTTGGGGGGGAAAAATTCAAAACTGAACGTGGTTTTCTGTTGTGCGAGAAGGTCTTTTACCAGCATGGAGTGCCTTGTAGTAGTGGGTTATGTGGTACCTTGTATATTATCTGCCTTGTGTGTTAGTTGCCAGGCGCTGCTTCGCCACAGCCGAAACAGCTTGGCTGTGGCGAAGCAGCATACGATACCGTAAGCTGCAACAAGCAAGAAAAAGACTTTGCTTGTTTCATAACGGTTCCTAAATTTTCTATTTACCCTTTTTTTATCTGTTCGACAATGCAGAAGCAGTGTAAAGTTGCTTGTCTATGGGAATGAGTGAAACGGCAGATAGCGGCCAACAGGCACGGATCCAGGTGCGGATCGATAAATGGCTCTGGGCGGCACGCTTCTTCAAGACTCGAGCCTTGGCGGCCCAGGCGGTTGGCGGCGGCAAGGTGCAGGTGAATGGTGCCCGGGCAAAATCTTCGCGGATCGTGCAGATTGGTGACATCCTGCGGATCAGGCGGGGTGAGGTTGAGTTTACCATAACGGTCCTTGGTCTTTCCGCAGGACGGGGACCGGCCACAGTGGCCAGGCTCCTCTATGAAGAGTCTGAGGAATCCCTGCGGTTGCGTCAGGAGGAGGCGAAAATGCGCTCTTTGCTGGCCGCGGGACAGACCATGCCGGCCAGGAGGCCGGACAAGAGAGATCGGCGTAAAATCAGGGAATTTACCCTGAAAGATCAGGATGGGGAAGAGATGTAGGAACGATAGAGAAAGGATAGGCTGAAGGTGATTTTTGCTTCCATGCGTGCCTTTCAGTCTTTAATACCTGAGTAAAGGGTATCTTGAAAAATGGTCT